>NC_003552.1:5448781-5751492 GCF_000007345.1 Methanosarcina acetivorans C2A
CAAAGAGATTTATCAATTAGTCCTCTTGAGCGAGCGAAGCGAGTGAAAAGAACCTCGTGCTCCCGAAGCGAAACTCGGGTGTATTAAAAGTACCCGCAGCCCTTTTTTTTCCGGGTTCAGGCCCTGCCCTCCAGAGGAATTCTTATATAGAAGTGCTTGCATTAAGAATAGGAAAATTACGCACAAAGGAAAGTGCTCTGGAATACAATTAATAAAAAATTCATACTAGTTCACATCATTGAAAGGAGATTAAAGCTTGGCAGCACAACCGATCTTTATATTACGGGAAGGAAGCAAGAGAACTCACGGTTCCGACGCTCAGCACAACAACATCATGGCCGCAAAGGCAGTGGCTGAGGCAGTAAGAACCACTCTTGGGCCCAAGGGTATGGACAAGATGCTTGTAGACTCGATGGGAGACGTCGTCATTACCAATGACGGAGCAACCATCCTTAAAGAAATGGACATCGAGCACCCAGGTGCAAAGATGATCGTAGAAGTCGCCAAGACCCAGGACGCCGAGGTCGGGGACGGAACCACCACAGCAGCCGTGCTTGCAGGAGAATTCCTGACAAAGGCAGAAGAACTGCTGGAAAGCGGCGTACACCCCACTTTGATCGCAAGCGGTTACAGGCTTGCAGCAACCCAGGCTGCAAAGATTCTTGACACGGTTACCATCAGTGCATCTCCCGAAGATACCGAGACTCTTGAGAAAATAGCAGGTACAGCCATCACCGGAAAGGGTGCAGAGGCGCACAAAGCCCACCTTTCAAGGCTCGCAGTCCATGCGGTTAAGTCCGTTGTCGAGAAAAGCGAAGATGGAAAGATCACTGTAGACATCGAGGACGTAAAGACTGAAAAGAGACCCGGTGGCAGCATTAAAGATTCCGAGATTATCGAGGGTGTAATTGTCGACAAGGAACGGGTCCACACCGCCATGCCGGAAGTTGTGAAGGATGCAAAGGTCCTCCTCTTAAGCGTACCAATCGAACTCAAAAAGACAGAAACCAAAGCCGAAATAAAGATCACCACCCCTGACCAGATGCAGCTTTTCCTCGACCAGGAAGAAGCCATGCTCAAGGAAATTGTGGACAAAGTGATCAGGACAGGCGCAAACGTGGTATTCTGCCAGAAGGGCATTGATGACCTTGCCCAGTACTACCTGACAAAGGCAGGCATTTTCGCCATGCGGAGGGTAAAGAAGAGCGACATGGACAAGCTCTCCAGAGCCACAGGTGCAAGGGTTATTACCAACCTGGATGAAATCGAGGAGGCAGACATCGGCTATGCAGGCCTTGTGGAAGAAAAGGATGTCACCGGTTCCAGAATGACCTTTGTCACAGGCTGCAAGGACAGCAAGACAACCTCTATTCTTCTCCGCGGCGGAACGGAGCACGTAGTGGACGGCCTTGAGAGAGCCCTTGAAGATGCTCTCAGAGTTGTCGGCGTTGCTCTCGAAGACCAGAAAATCGTAGTTGGTGGCGGCTCCCCTGAAGTAGAACTCGCTCTCAGGCTCAAGGAATATGCAGCAACCCTCAAAGGCAGGGAACAGCTTGCAGTTATGAAGTTCGCCGAGTCCCTCGAAGTAATCCCCCAGACCCTCGCTGAAAACGCAGGACTTGACCCGATCGACATGCTCGTGGAAATGCGCTCCCAGCATGAAAAAGGCAACAAGAGGGCAGGACTCAACGTCTACACAGGCAAGATCGAGGACATGTTCGAAAACAATGTTGTCGAACCCCTCAGGATCAAGACCCAGGCAATCAACGCAGCTACCGAAGCCGCAATCATGATCCTCAGGATCGATGATGTAATCGCTTCATCCGGCGGCGCAAGAGCTGGCCCAGGCGGAATGCCAGGCGGCGAAATGCCTGAAGACATGATGTGAAGATACTAAACTAAACTGGGGGCTCCCGGAAAATCCCAAATTTTCCGGAACCTTCCCTCTTTTAGAAATCTATTTTTGGAACCTATTTTTGGAACCTATTTTTGGAGATTTCTTTTAAAAACGTGTTTTTACGGTGAGAAATAGGAATCTGTTTTCAGAGTAACTTCCGGAAATAGGAATAATTCCTGGAATAGATTTTTTTGTTTCTGGAAAACTTTTTTGAGAAATCGATTAAAGGGAAAGTAAAAAACGTTTTTTAGAAAGCGGAAGCCATATTAAAACCGGATACTTATTAAAGTGAATTACAGGTTCCGGAAAATATATTTAAGATCGAAGTCCGGCACAGGAATTTAACTATTTAATGAAATCTTTATCTGGCTTCGTAGCAGGAGATATCCCTTGCATCTACCCGTACCGGTTTCCCGATTTCATTTGAAATAACACTTCTCACCCTTGCCATATGCCGGCACTCAAGTTGAATGCGAGCTGAAAGAGTCTCTCGTTCTTCAATGTAGAGATCATTTGAGCTGACAAATGAGTGAACAGAAATTTCCTTTTGAATAACCTTTGCTATGAGTCCCGAAGTTCCGTCAGTAAGATCCTGAAGGCTCGTAGAAGTCAGGAGAACACTATCTCCTGCATTGAGCCCCAGTACTCCGAAAAAGTTCTGCGGATTTCGGATCTCAAGAGTCCTCAGCTCGTGTTTTTTCAGGATCTCAATTACGGAATCGGCAATCCCTGTTAACGCAATGTACTCCATAGGATCACCCGTACATTGGGAACTCCTTTTTGACTTCTCCCTTCCGCTCGGTAGCCTGAACATCTTCAGCAAGCTTCTGGAGCTCGGTTTCTATGCGCTCGGCCTGCTCAATAAGCCTGTCGGTGCTGACCGAAAGTCCGTACAGTTCATTAAGGACCCCAATAACGGCGGAAGCGGCTCTTGGGTCAGGGTTCTGGGTTTTTGTAGCTCCAAGCAGACTGATTGCAGGAATCCCGCGCAGCAGGCATTCGGCCATTACGCTCCCTGAAATCCCGGAAATTGTTCCCATCTGGAAAATTTCCACCTTATCCTTGATTTTATCCAGCATTTCCGGTGTGGTAGCTGCCCCAAAGACCTTGTGCCCCCCGTCCATAATTGCAATTCCTGCAATAGAAGCAATCTCCCTGACATTGATAGACTCAGCCCAGTCCACAAGGGCATTGCTCACATCATAGGAAACCGAATGGCTGATCGGAATATCGGAGATAACTATAATGATGTTATGCTCCACGTTTTCGTAGATCCTTACAGGCATGTTTATGAGCCCTTCATAAAGCACTGCAATTGAAGGGAAATACCTGGACTCAATGGAGCCGATATACTCCATATTCATCTCTTCTATCATGTGCTGACTTGCTATATTCCCCACAAGCCCGATTCCGGGAAAACCTTCAATCAAAATAGGGTTTTTTGACTGCACAGGTTTGGTAATAATCTTCACGTCGTTGTTGTCATAGTCTGTAGTAGTTGACAGAAAAACCACCTCAATGAAATGAAACCCCTATGATAATATCTGACCTAATCCTAAATAAACAAGTTTCTCGCCAGCCCGGGTCTGCGTTGTCATCAGCACAGACATCGATAAAAAAATATCGACGAATCCGGGATTCCAAAAGCCCTAGCCCTCTTTTTTATTAAAAGAGAATCCTTTTAATATATATCTTTTCTCATGACAGAGAAAAAATAATTCAGATCAGGAGCGTTTATTCTAATAAAAATACCTTCTCCGCTCAATAACTTCTAAATGCAAACTGCATTGATGCCGGGGAAGAAAAGGGGAAGGAAAAGAGTTTCATAGAAAAAAAGGAAGATAACAGAAAAGAAATGCAAGAACGGCAGAACAGAAACCGGAAAAACAGTCTACAAAAGCAGTTCGTAGAAAGGTAACAAACCAAATACAGGAGGAATTAATTCATGAAAAAATCAATTCTCTATCTGGACAGCGTAGGAGAAGAGAATACAGACGCAGTTGTCGAAGCTGCAGCAAAAAGAGCTGCAGAACTTGGAATAGCCCATATCGTAGTTGCCAGTACCAGCGGAAAAACCGCCCTCAAAATGGCAGAAGCAGTAAAGGGCAGCAATATCAAAGTAATCGGAGTAAGCCACCAGTACGGCCAGAAGGAAAAAGGCGAGTGGGAAGTCGAAGCAGAATACAAAAAGAAGCTCGAAGAGCTTGGCGCAGTAATCACCACCCAGTCCCACATGTTTTCCGGAATCGAGCGCTCGATCACAAAGAAGTTCGGAGGCTATTCAAGGCTTGAAGTAATAGCCGATACCCTGCGTTCCCTATTCGGCAAGGGCTTCAAGGTAGCCATAGAAGTTGCCATCATGGCGGCGGACTCAGGCCATATCCCTGTCTCGGACAACACGGAAATCATAGCCATAGGAGGCACGAGGCAGGGTGCAGACGTAGCTCTCGTGCTGAGGCCGGCTCATAGCAATGACTTCTTCTCCCTGCAGGTAAGGGAAATTATTGCAATGCCGCGGGCAAAAGAAGACTGATCCAGAAAAAGAGATCAAAGGAAAAAAATGGGGAGAGAGGAGACTACATTACAATGGAGATATACATGGGATTCGCCCGAGACTTTATAACCACTAAAAATACGGAAAGGATTTACAATATTTGTAACTCAACCCTCTTGATCGAAGCGAAAAGGGCAGCATACTGTTGCGTGATATCGCAACTCCCATGAAATCTCCGATTTCATGTGACCCGAGGCTCTATTCAGATGGCATAACTCGGGACATGAAACTCTTCTGAGACTACCATAATTATTCGTATTTAGAAACCAGGTACTTAGCAACGTATTCAGCAAAAAGTTCCAGGTCATCAATGTCGTTTTGAAGATGGGAGTAAAGCTTTTCCAGGTCAATATCTGCATACATATGGAAAAGCACATTTCGAAAACCGGCCGCATGTGATAGTTTTTTGGCAAATTCCTTTGGGAGGATGTCGTGCTGCCCAAGTATAAGTATAACTTCTCTGTAAGTATCCGGACGCCTCAGTTTCTCGCTAGAAATGATCATCTCGCAGATATCAATCATGCAGGCAAGGGAGATCTCCATATACCTTTCAACCGCTCCCCTCAAAGTACGGTTATTCCTTATAATTCCTCAATATCACATGGCTGGTATTCTCTGAGAGTGCTGACATACTCTCCAAGTTGTTCCAGCTTGAAGTTAATCTCTTCAATCATCAAAATCCACTTATCCTGTCCCAAACTTAGTCCGCTTGAGCGAGTGTAACGAGTGAAACGGACAGCGCATCGTCGAGACGCAACTCGACTGTTCCAGCTTGAAGTTAATCTCTTCAATCATCAAAATCCACTTATCCTGTCCCAAACTTAGTCCGCTTGAGCGAGTGTAACGAGTGAAACGGACAGCGCATCGTCGAGACGCAACTCGACTGTTCCAGCTTGAAGTTAATCTCTTCAATCATCAAAATCCACTTATCCTGTCCCAAACTTAGTCCGCTTGAGCGAGTGTAACGAGTGAAACGGACAGCGCATCGTCGAGACGCAACTCGACTGTTCCAGCTTGAAGTTAATTTCTTCAATCATCGAAATCCACTCTCTGCTATCCTTTTCAAGCTCTCTTTTGCATGCCTTTCAATGTGGTATCGCTCATCCAGGTACCTGGACATGATTTTAGTCTCAAACTTTACCCTTAAAGGTTCATCAGCCTTTAAAATGATTCCGTTACGTATGATGTTATAAGTCAAAAGAAGAGGTGAATCATTGAGCAGCACAAGGTCTACATTGTTAGTTTTAAGGAGACCTGTAAGTTCACTTATTAATTCCAGCTGAAGGTCAAAAGTGTCCTTTTGTAAAATAGTATCATCAAAAAGAACAGCAATATCTATGTCGCTCAGGCTGTTAGCTTCTCCCCGGACGGTTGAGCCGAAAAGATAGGCTAATGTAACATACTCGACTCCGGAGAAAAATTCCCTTAGCTCCTGTTCAAGCTGTTTGAGATTTAATTGTGGCATAGCAGGCGACATATCATCAATCACCTATGACTTTATGCTTACCACTGTTTATAATTTGTGCAGAAAAGGTGTTTCTTTCCACCTTACCCTAATCTCCTGCCAGCCCCCAAAGATAAATATATCTGAGAGGCATCTATACCCCCGGCATGTCAGCGATATTTGAAATTCTCGACAAAGATGCAGGCGGCAGGATAGGGAAACTCAGGACCCCCCACGGAATAGTTGAGACCCCCACAGTCATGCCTGTTATCAATCCGAACATCCAGCTTATCTCCCCGAAAGAAATGAAAAGCTTCGGGGCTGAAATTCTTATCACCAATTCCTATATCATCTACCGGAAAGAAGAACTGCGAACTGTCGCCCTGGAAAAAGGACTGCACGGGCTCCTTGGCTTTGACGGGCCGATAATGACAGACTCGGGCTCTTTCCAGCTTTCAGTATACGGGTCAGTGGAAGTTACGAACGAAGAGATCCTCGGGTTCCAGCAGAAAATCGGGAGCGACATCATAGTTCCCCTTGATATCCCGACTCCTCCGGATGTCCACTTCAGGAGAGCGGAAGAAGAACTTGCAGTCACTGCCGAACGCCTTGAAGCTGCCCGCAAATTCATCCAGGGTGAACAGCTCCTGGCAGGCCCGGTCCAGGGCTCGACTTATCCCGAACTCAGGGAAAAGGCGGCATCTCGCTTAAGAGACCTGAACTTTGAGGTTTATCCCCTGGGAGCAGTTGTCCCGCTAATGGAGGCCTATCGCTACGCAGAACTTGTGGATGTAATTGCCGCATCCAAAAAAGGACTTTCTCCAACCTCACCTGTACACCTCTTCGGGGCAGGGCATCCCATGATGTTTGCCCTTGCAGTCTCTCTTGGCTGCGACCTTTTTGACTCGGCAGCTTATGCCCTATATGCAAAGGACGGGCGTTATATTACTGCAAACGGGACGTATCACCTGGAAAAACTGAATTATCTGCCCTGCTCCTGCCCTGTCTGTTCCAAATATACTGCCGACGAGTTGAGAAAAGCCAAAAATAAAGAAGAGCTTCTCGGAAAGCACAATCTTTATGCAACTTTTGCCGAAATCCGGCTGATCAAGCAGTCCATCAAGGACGGAAAACTGCTCGAGCTTGTCGAACAGCGCTGCCGTGCCCATCCGAAACTTCTTGACGGACTGAAAAGGCTCTACACTCACTCTGCATGGCTGGAACAGTTTGATCCTGCAACCAAGGGCACATACTTTTACTGCGGGCCGGAATCCTCCTTTAGACCGGAAGTCCTGCGTTTCGAAAAGCGGCTGGACAGATTCAGCCTTGAAGGTTCGGCAATTATCCGCACAGCTCCTGTTAAGGGAGAAAAGGATTATGACCGGGTTCTGACATTCAAAGCTCCCTTCGGGTCGTTCCCTGCAGAAATGGAAGAGGTATACCCCTTCAATGCCGAGGTCCCGAAGTTCCCGGACTATGAAACCCTCAGTACAGCTCTCTCAAATACCCTTAAATTGATGGAACTGAATCCCGGAGCAGAATTTACCTTTATCTGCGAAAAGGAGTTTGAACACCCGTTAATTGAAGAAATAGGGAAGAAAGCAAAGCTTGTATACAGGGCAGCCTGGAAAAAAGAATAAGCATCTCATAGCCCTTTAGGAAGCCTCCGAGCCTGGATTTTTTACAGATTCTAATGATTCCAGGGGTTCTCATGTTCCTCATAAATTTCTCAGTTACCTTCCCATGAGGAATTCTTCTGAAAAGAGAAAAAGGAAACTTTTTTGAGATGCTAACGTTTATAGGACTAACTGTAAAACCCCTGATAACACTAAAAACCTGACAATCCCCTAAATATAACCAACCCTCAATAAACCAACCCTCAATACAAACCAGAAAAATTACAGGTGAAACTATTGTCCCTTACAGCAAGAATCGGGGAGCTCAGCCCTTACCTCCGGCTGCTGAGACCCGAACTCTACTACATGGACCTGACCCTCCCTGCCGCAAGCGCTATCCTTGCTTCCTACCTGGCAACCGGAGGGCTGCCCTTACTTGTCCCCTTCCTGATTGCCGTGATAGGAGGTTTTGCGGCAATAACCAGTTCATATGTTTTCAATGACTGCTGTGATGTCGATATCGATACAATCAATATCCCGGACAGACCACTTCCCTCCTCGAGAGTCTCGAAGAATTCGGCGATGATGTACGCGTTCTTGCTTTTGCTTATCGCAGGTGCCGCAGCCGCATACCTGAACCCGGAATCCCTTGTAGTCCTCTTTATCGCAGCTGCAACCATTACCATATACTCAATCTTTGCAAAGCGCAGCACCTTCCTGAGCTTTCTTCCCGTGGGGATATCCTACGGGCTTGTTCCTGTAGGCGTCTGGCTCGCCTTTGATCCTGCCGGGATTTTGAAGGGCGGCGACGGAGTAATCCTTCCTCTTCCTGCAATCTGTTTCGGACTTATGATGTGCGTTACGGACTGGGCTTTTACCCTTGGAGGCGTTGCCAGAGATGTTGAAGGAGACCGGCTGAAAGGAGCACCGACAATGCCCGTAACTTTTGGAATTCCCTTTACCGCAAAGTTTGTGACCTTCTGGTGGATTGTTGGGGTTATTGCTTCAGTCATAATAGGCTGGTCAGCCAGACTCGGCCCGGTCTTTTTTGCAGGGGCTCTTGCCTCGGGGCTCTGGATGCTTGCCCAGTGCTTTGACTTTATAAAACACCCGACGCCTGAGAGAGGAGGCGCGCTTTTCCTTAACGGCTCAAACTACAGGGCAATAATGTTCGGGTCAATGATCCTGGACGTGGTGCTCTGCATATATCTTGGATCTTATACCTCCATTCTCTGGTAAAAAAGGATCGGAAAAAAATGGATGCGGAAATTATTGTAATCGGGGCGTCCCCTGCGGGGCTCATGGCTGCCAGAAACGCCTGTGAAAAGGGTACAGATGTCCTTTTACTGGAAAAAAAGGATGAGATAGGATACCCTCCCCACCCTGCAAACTCTTTTTTTAAGGGGATGCTTGACAGGTGCGGAGAAAAGGCAGACCCGTCTTATGTTGTACACTACCTCAAAGGAATGAAGATCATCTCTCCGGTAGGACGCGAGGTAATAGTAGAGACTCCAGGCTATTCTATTGACAAAGCAAAGTTTGACCGGTTTTATGCTGAAAAAGTAATGAAAACCGGAGTTGACATCAGGACAGGGGTAGAGGCAAAGGATATCTGGAGAGAAGGAGGGGAATTTGCTGTCAGCACTTCGGCGGGGAGATTCAGATCGAAACTTGTAATCATATCCGACGGCGTAAATTCGAAAATGGCTTCTCTTCTGGGTCTGAAGACGATGAAGCACCCCGAGGATATCGCCTGGGGAACCGAACTGGATATCAGGGCACCCGGCCTGGGCAAGCCTGAGTTTTTTGAGTATTATGTGGGAAACCATGCCCCCGGCTGGAAGACCACCTACGCACCCAGAGGAGGCGATAATGCCGCAATCGGAGCATATGTGCGCAGGTGCGGGATGGACGCAACTCCATACCTGAATGCCTGGGTAGAGCGCTTCAAAAAGCTTAAAGGGCTCGAGGAACTTGAGGTTGTAAGAAAACTTTCAGGGGGAGACCCTATCGTAACCATCCCGGGAGAATACATAACGGACGGGATAATGGTAGTCGGAGGAGCGGCAGGCCAGTCCGGGATAGGCTATGCGATGAGGGCAGGCCAGATCTGCGGGGATGTGGCGGCAGATGCTGTAAAAAAGGGAGACATCTCAAAAAGTGCCCTTTCGGAATATCAGAGAACCTGGGAAAAAGAGTTTAAGGTCGAACATTACATCGGACGTATGGGGCTTGAGACCCTGAGGAAGATGACGGACAGGGAAATCGATGAGATGACAAAGGTATTTGAAAAAGAAGACCTCTCCTTCATCCACGGCAGTGCATTTGAACAGGCTCTGCAGGTTTTTACATTCATGCTAAGGAAGAAGCCCACAGCCATGCTGAACTACAGAACGTTTCTGAGGAATAAGTAAACCGGGAACCAAACCAGGGCAAGCTGGGAATGATAGAACTGGAATAAAATGGAAAAAAATAAAGCGGGAAACGAAGCGGAAATGACAAAAAGGGAAAATAGAACTGAAATAAGGCAAAATCCGAACTAATAGATCAGAAACTACAGAAAGGAAAAATACCGCCAGAAAACCAGATGCAGGGAAAGTATGCAGTACGAGTTTTATAAAAATCCCCTTTTCAGGGTTTATGCTGAAATCGAAGATGGATGCCTGAAGATGAAAACCGGAGGAGTAGCCTCACCTCTCATGAAAAAATTCCTTACTACAAATATCTCGATTTTTGACGGCGAAAAGCCTGCAAATGTAGAAGCTGACCGCCTTATCTATTCTACCTGGATGCCTCCAATTCCGAGTCAGGGCTTTGACCGGCTTGTAAGGAGCCAGATGTCATCAATGTTCGGGAAAAATATGCCTGACCAGGTAACAATCTCGATTACCGAGGACTGCCCCAACAACTGCATCCACTGTGCCCTCCCCGACACAAAGAATAGAGCGAAGCTTGCACCCGAAACAGTTAAAGCTGTAATCGATCAGGTTCTTGAGATGGGTACAACCTTTGTGATTTTTGATGGAGGGGAACCCCTGACCTATCCGGGTCTGGAAGCCCTGATAAGCTACGTTGATCCTGATAAAGCCATCACTGGGATGTTCACCTCAGGAGTCGGGATGACAGAAGAACGCGCAAGGAGCCTGAAAGCCGCGGGACTGTATTCCCTTACGGTCAGTTTTGACAGCGCGTATGAGGAAAAGCACGATTATGTGAGGGGCAGGAAAGGGGTTTTCAAAAGCGCGGTTGAAGCAGTCAGAAACGGACTTACGGCTGGGCTGCTAGTAAACATATACGTAGTGCTTTCAAGGGATAATGTCAACGAGCTTGATGAACTCTACGCCCTTGCAACGAAGCTTGGAGTCCACGAACTCTCCTTCTATGAGATAGTGCCGACAGGCAGGTGGATAGACCATGCTTCCGAGATCATGACCCCAAAAGATCTCAGGAAATTTGACAATTTTGTGTCCGGCGCAAGGGAAAAAGAAGGACCCAGAATTTTTCCGATTCCCCAGATTATGAGGACTACAGGCTGTATGGCAGGCAGAAAGTGGCTGCACATCACGCCCGAAGGAAATATTCTCCCCTGCGCCTGCGTCCCTATTCCCTACGGAAATGTCCACAGGGACAGGATAAGGGAAGTCTGGAAAAAGATAAGGGAAGACCCCGCATACAATGCAAAATGCTGCCTTATGAGAAACCCTGAGTTCAGAGAAAAATACCTGAAGCTTCTGGAGTAAAAAAGAAGAAGAAGAGAAGAGGGAAAAAGAAGATGAGAAAAAACCTTCTCCCGCTTCCAACTTTTTTAAGCCGTTCTCCTTCCTTCACAATCAAAAGTTTTCAGTTCTTATTTTCAAGTGCTCTGATATTCAATTCTTCTTTCTTCTATATCCCACAAAAACCGCTCCCATAAAGAGTAATAAAAAAAGCATTCCGACCAGGTCTGAAGCTGAAAAAGGCATGCTATCCGACTCAACATCGTCTTTGATTTTTTCTTTTGTCAGCTCATAGCCTTCAATATATTCGTTCTTTACATCCGCTTCACCCGTTGGGGATCGAGCAGGGTCTGTCCCCACTCCGGAATCGATTTCAAGGGTACTGTTTGCATTTTCCGAATAGTACTCCTCTTTGGAGACTACTTCGGCTTTTGCCCCGGTGCTGGAGCTGTGTTTACTGCCTTCGGGACTGTCAGTGTCCAAAGTCTCACCCCGGGCTTCGGCCATCAGCCGTTCATAGTCCTCCATAACATCGGTATCCACTACATTGGCATTCGGAGCAGAAACAACTCCCGTTATGTAGTCGTCAAGCAGGGGGTTTCCGCAGGTATGGTGGCAACAGGTAACCCCACTTTCCACCACGGATTCCACATATTCCCGCGTCAGGGCGTCGATGGTCTCCTAGTCTGCATCCCAGTAACCCTTGCGAATGGCTTCAAGCATACGGGCTTCCATGGACTGCCTTGCCCAGGGATTGTTCGCGTCGAAGAACTCTTCCATCCCCAGGTCATATTTATCCTGGATGTAGACATCATACATTTCAGTCCACGTTTCATCTGTGATCAGGTCCGGAGTCGTAACTTCCCACCCCCACAGGTTCTCAAGTCCAGAACTCAGGATGGAAGCCCCGTAATACTCGTGTTCCATCATGCCTTTTATCCATTCTGGATTCAGGTTTCTGGTACGTATCTCCCTGACCAGGAACTGGCTAAGGGTTTCCACGACTGCGTTATTCGGGTCCCGAAGGTTACTCAGGTATATCTCGGGCGTTTGCCCGGATACGGTCCTGACAGCCAGCGCCAGCCCGCCGAGATCTGAGAAGTAGCCATCCCCATACAGGACACCATAGTTGTTCGAGCTGATACTGTGTGTGACTACCTCAACCCCGTTGAGGTTCTGCCTGAAGATATCCTGCAGCTGTTCTCCCCACAGATTTTCTCCATAGGCATACCCCCACCCGTCGATGAAATAGTTCCCGATCACACTGTCATCTTCCCAGCTGCCGCTTGCACCGATAGGTACTGATATCGATGGACCATACGAACCCTCAGATGCGGAGAATATCCTTATCAGTGAGTACTCCGATGCAGCCGATTCATTATACCCGTTCTTGACCAGCCATTCATAGGTTGCCATAGAACTCTGGTTGACATAATTCGGATAGAGGCCTGTATCATTCGCTTTAGCTGCCAGC
Source organism: Methanosarcina acetivorans C2A (assembly GCF_000007345.1). Lineage (NCBI taxonomy): Archaea > Methanobacteriati > Methanobacteriota > Methanomicrobia > Methanosarcinales > Methanosarcinaceae > Methanosarcina > Methanosarcina acetivorans. Next base: position 5,461,483 of record NC_003552.1, read on the forward strand.
TTGACGGCTTTGTCAAGGAGAGTTAGTTACTCCGGGAAAGTGTCCCTGTATACTCCGGACGGCACGATAACAACGTCTATCCTGGGCCTGCCGAGTTCTGCTTCAGGTATCAGTTCAACATTTGTAGGCCTGCCCCATGCATCCCACACAGGTTTTACTCCCATGAGATACATTATCTCTGACTCCATAACTCCCTGATGTTTCATGGTCTCAGTAGCCCAGAGAAACACTGCTACCTTCTGAGGGTAAGTTCCGTTCTCCGCAAGGCACTGCTCAAGCAGCTGGTCCGCCATCTCGACCCCGACACTCCATGCCGCTCTGGTAGGTATCTCCCTGGAATCAAATGAGTAGAGGTTCCTTCCTGTAGGAATGACATCAGGTGTCCTTACAGGGTCCCCGCCCAACCCTGGTGGAATGAACTCGCCTTCAAGTCCCGCAAGCAATCTTGGGACCTCGACAGTGGACGCCTTCAGATCATCCGAATATGCCAGGGAAATATTCAGGAACTCTGTCATGTTGTCCGAAATAACACCCAGGGTCATGCTTTGTGCATCTTCCGGTGAAGTCCCATTGATGATCACTTCGGATATCAAAAGCCTCGTATCGTTTTCTGAGATGCCGCTGTCTTCAGCATATTGCCTGAAATCAGTTCCAAGCATTGAGATTACCATGGACACCAGACCATCCCCCTCCGGCGGCTCGCCCAGAGTATGCAGGCCATAGGGCATGTATTCATTCTTCAGTGTGTAAAGGTAGTTACTCAATTCGTCTTTAAATAGCTCGAATTCCGTGGTATTGGCAGCTACACCAGTCAGATTCGCGTTCAGGTCGTAATCGAGGTTAAGTTCTTCACATTGTCTGATGATACTCTCCCTATATTGCTGCTTCACCAGTTCCTCGCCGACAAGGTCGTACATCAGCAGTTCATTGTCCAGAACAGAGAGGTTCCCGTAAAGGCCGGCAGCAACCAGAGGAGGAGTCAGATAGTCAATGATTACGGCATTGCTTCTTCTCTTTGCCTGTGTGGCACCGGCAGTCCCATCAACAGTGTAAAGGTACAGGTGAGGCATGTCCTGGATAAGGATAGCCGGCCAGCAACTCGTTACATCCAGCCCGGTCTGTTTTCCCGGGAGATATTCAAAGCTTCCATAGGTTCCAAAGTGTACGATGACATCTGCTTCATACTGTTTGTTAAGCCAGAGATAGAAGGCTATGTATTGATGGTGAGGCACCACCGCCTCGTCATAGAACATCACGGAGTCGTTCTGTCCCTTGCCTCTCATTGGCTGCGGGGCAAGTAATATGTTTCCAAACCTTATGTTAGGAATCACGATGTACTTTCCAGTCACGTTCTCATAGACCATGATCTCTCCGGGAGGATTTCCCCACCTTTCAATGACTTCATTCCTTTTATCTTCGGGAAGTTCATTGAACCATTCCAGGTAGACAGTTTCAGGAATAAGAGTCACGTTCCCGTTCTCTACCATCGCATTAAGTTCGCCTGGAGCCCATGTTCCGATGTTTTTGCCCTGGGACTGCATCAGGTTTACTAATTCCTCAACATCAGGCAGGTGATCTCCGGTGTCATATCCTTCTTCCTTCAGGGCTTCCAGGACATTAATCAGACTCACATGTGTGTCAAGCCCGCCTTCGTCCATCACACCAACTTCATCCTTTCCTGAAGCATGGTGGTAGTAGATCAATGCGACCTTCTTGCTGGTATTGCCCCCGTGCCTCAGATTTATCCATGAGAGCGTCCTGTCTACCAGCCATTCCACCTGCTCATCGATGGGGGCCTTGTGATAGACTTCCGTGAGAGGGTCCTTTACTTCACCTGACACGACAATCGGTTCTATTGCCCCGTCAAGTTCCGTCAGTGCAAGTCTGGTTCCAAGGAGGGAAATGGGAATACCTTCATTGCTTTCCTTCCATTGTTCCGGAGTGGTCTGATATAAACCTGTGACAGCTGTTATGAGAGGCACATCCAGGGCTTCCAGATATTCAACCCCTTTTTCAACTGGTTCGGTGGAGTAGGACTTTATCCTGTAACTCTTAGTGTTGATTATGGCATCTATGGATAGATTTGGAGTATTGTCGGAAGTATTTATGACCAGGGCAAGCGAATCGCCCAGCTGGCCGTATTCCGCAACACAATTGATATCGCTGGCTTCAAATTCCCTTATAAGGCTATCCGTTATCTCAGGTGTATTCTTCACATAAAAGTCGGTATGGAACAGAATTGCCACAGTGGGCCTATCGGGGTCGTACACATAATGATCACCGTCTGTGTCCCCGTACCACTTCAGATATTCCGTGACGTTTTCGAATGGTTTGCTTGAGTCAGGGTGATATATACCTACCTTTGGGATCACTATTGGCTCGCTGACCGTTCCATTCATACCAAAGAAATTCACCATCAGGTAAGTCAGGAGACGCTTGTGATTTTCAAGTCCGCTGTTGTCGAAATACTGTATTATGTACGGATGTTCGGTATGGTTGACATTGCCAAGAACCAGCCCCTCTTCTGTCAGTGGTGACAATACCACTACAGTTGCATTGTTACTGTTCTTTGCATCGTTAACCGCCTGTTCTACAGAAGGGATCAGGCTGTCCTGATACAGATCCAGCAATATCAGATCCTGTGTACTGAGGTCAAGGCTGTCTGGGATTTTAGTCGTCAGGTATGTAGTATATTTGATGTGGGGATAATCCTTGATAGCCTCCATTGACAGCTGCTGCTGGGTACTTCCGGAAAAAATAGCTGTGACGTTCAGGGTGACGTTCTCATTCGCATCTGCCAATCCTGTAGGTGTGCAAAGCATGATGACCAGCGCACTTAATATCAAGAAACTGATTTTTTTATGCTCCATGTTATCTCTCCTTGTCTCTCCGGTAATATGCAGTATCCCTTCTCACAGCCTGGTAGCGGGTGGCATGATCCTTGACCTCACATTTACATAAATTTTAAAAACTGTGATTCTGGTTTCACGGATACTTTCAGAGTCCGTTCCGTCGGTCACACCTACTTTTTCTCAGTTTTATCCTCCTCTACGGTTCGGAACAGGGCCTGTTCTTTTTTGTTTCTCTTCCCTGCAACCGATGGGGGGCAGAAAAAACCTCTCCAGCATGAAAATGTAGTCAATGTCCGACATCTCTTCTCAGTACTACCTGCTGCGAACCTGCACTACTCAATTGTTTATGCCTTACCTATCCCCGGCAAGAACCTGCCCATAAGCATGCAGCAAAAGTAGGGCTGCCAGGAGACCTGGCAGGGCAGAGAAACGAAAAGGAACAACTGAATAACTGCCCTGTTATTGCAAGAATTTCCCGTTTCCCAGCACTGAAAAGGCCGTATATGACTCCGGTTTTAAAACCAAAGATGAGAACTGTGATTAAGATAACGATAACAGTTAGTATGGAAATGATCGCAAGTAATCGTAAATAAATAACAATTATTATGATATTTATAGATAAGTATCTTAATTCATAAGAAAACAGTGATTAATACAATTAAAATCGGAGTTTGAAAAAAATAAATATATTCTTAGAATGAAAATGAGAAAAAAGTAGGGGAAAAGCGGACAGCAATAAAAGAAAGGAAAAACTACAGGAATATCGGAAATAAGCCAATTGCAGAAAACGGAGTTAGAAGCTAAAACTGAAGAGAGAAGCAGAAGGGAGAAGTAGAAACCGAAGTATGGAAAAAAATAGAGTTTGATCCTACATATAACGCAAAATGTTGCCTTATGAGAAAAACCCTAGTTCAGAGAAAAATACTTGAAACTTTAGGATTGAAATAAGAAACTTTAGGATTGAAAAAATTAAGAAAACGGAAAGAAACCAAAGTCCAAAATGAAAAAATGAAGACAGGGAAGAATTCTCCCTTCTCCTGAACTATGTTAATTCTTCTTTCTTCCATATCCAACAAAGACTGCTCCCATTAAGAGCAGTAAGAGAAGCATTCCAACCAGGTCTGAAGCTGAAAAAGGCATGCTATCCGACTCAACATCGTCTTTGATTTTTTCTTTTGTCATCTCATAGCCTTCAATGTACTCGTTCTTTGCATCCGTTTTATCCTTTGGGGACCGGGTAAGGTCTGTCCCTACCCCGGAACCGGTTTCAAGGGTACTGTTTGCATTTTCCGAATAGTACTCCTCTTTGGAGACTACTTCGGCTTTTGCCCCGGTGCTGGAGCTGTGTTTACTGCCTTCGGGACTGTCGGTGTCCAAAGTCTCGCCCCGGGCTTCGGCCATCAGCCGTTCATAATCCTCCATAACATCGGTATCCACTACATTGGCATTCGGAGCAGAAATAACTCCCCGAATGTAGTCGTCAAGTAGAGGGTTTCCGCAGGTATGATGACAACAGGTGACTCCATTTTCTACAACGGATTCCACATATTCTTTTACAAGCTGTTGAGTAATTTCATCCGAAGCTTCCCAGTATCCCTTTCTCACGTTTTCAAGCATCCTGGCAGTTATGGACTGGTATGTATAGGCATTTTCGTTTTTAAGGAAATCCGACACACCGATTCCGTATTTGTCATTAATGTATATATCGTACAGATTTTCCCAGTCCCTATCCGTAACAAGATCCGGGGTCACCACATCCCAGGCCCACATATACTCAGTAAGTTTTCCAAATTCTCGAGCTCCTCCGTATTCATGATCCATCATGCCTTCTATCCACATGGGATTCAGATACCTTGAACGCAGCTCGGTTCTGAAAACCTCTTTCAGGCTTGCAATTTCGGGATTTTCGGTATCCTGAAGGTTTGCCACGTAAAGTTCAGGATTTTCTCCCTTCACTGAGCGGACCGCAAGAGTAAGCCCACCAAAGTACTGGTAAAAGTCATCATTGTCCATGAGCCCGTAAAGGTTGGAACTATCGCTGTGCAGGGCAGCATCAACATCCATCAGGTTCAGTCTGAACGTATCCTCACTGTTTTCACCCCAGACGTCGCTGCCGTATATACTTGAGAGCCTTGAGATATAGAGTTCTGCAAGTTTCGACTCATTATCCCAGGTTCCGCTAGCAGGTATGGCCAGAGTCAGACCTGTCCCGTAATCCCCGGGGGCTTCACTGAATATCCTGGACCTTGAAAGTTCAAATGCGCTGCTGTTATCATATCCGGTATCTATCAGGGCGTCATACATCACAAGGGAGTTATGTCGGACATAATTTGTCTGGTTTGTCTCGTTAAGCTCCGAAACCATCAGGACTGCCCTGTCGATCATTTCGATCTGGTATGAAAAGGTGTCCCTGTAAAGGCCGGACGCGGTGATAAGCACGTCAATCCTCGGATGGGTCAGGTTTTCTGCAGGAATGACCTGAATATCAGTGATTCTGCCACTGCTATCTCTTACCGGTTTGACCCCCAGCAAAGCATATATCTGAGCTTCCATAAGCCCTTCATGCCTCATGGTTTCCGTGCTCCAGAGTACGAAACCTACCTTTTTGGGGTATAAGTTGTTATGAGATGCCTGATAATTTTTAAGTAACTGATCCGCAAGCATCCCCCCGAGAATCTCTGTTTCTTCGCTGGGGATCATTCTCTGGTCAAAACTGTAAAAGTTCCTTCCCGTAGGCAAAGCTTCGGGATTTCTGATAGGGTCATTGCCAGGTCCGGCTTCTATATATCCCGCATCAAGAGCCCTTAAGGTCTGGTCTATCTCTCTGGTTGAAAGAGCCAGCAGGGCAGAGTAATTTTCTGCAGTTTCGAGGTCCTCTGTAAGCTTCGGGTCTGTAGTATTCAGGACCAGAAGCTGGGCCCCCGAATAGTCCATGCCTTCCAGAAGAACTGCATTTAAAAGGTCTGTTGCATAAGCATCTGCTACTTCTTCCCGGGCTTCAGAGTCCGGGACTTCATATGAAATTACATCTGCAATGTGGTCTATGAATTCGCTTCCGAGAAGGGACTTGATCATGGAAACAAGTTCTTCGTTTTCAGGTGCTTCTCCAAAGACATGCAGACCGTAGGGGATCAGGGTTGACTTGAGTTCATGAAGGTAATTGTGAACATCCGTATCAACAAAATTTTCGAACTCGGTTTCCGTCATGTTTTCCATCTGACTGCAGGTGATATTCAGGTCATCCTCAAGCCCCAGGGACCCGTAAAGTTCTATTGTCGTGTTGCGGTACATGACTTTTAAGGACTGGTTATCGGCTTCCATGTAAGAATGGATCTTCTCATGAAGGGTGCTAAGCTCGTCATAAAGCCCGGAAGTGACGATTGGGGGCGTGAGGTGATCTATGATTACAGCATTTCCCCTGCGTTTTGCCTGGGTGCCTTCCCCAACGTCATCCATTATATAGGGATAGATTACAGGCGTGTCGTCGACCATGATGCAGGGATAGTCATATCTTGAAAGCCCTACTTGCTTTCCCGGCAGCCACTCCTGGGTGCTGTGCGTTCCGAAATGGATGAAGGCATCTGCATCAAAGACCTTATTAACCCAGAAGTATGCTGCAAGGTACTGATGGGTTGGAGGCATTGTCTTATTGTGATAGATTTTGGATTCATCAGAAAGTCCGCCTCTTGTTGGTTGGGGCATGAATACAATGTTTCCGAAATTAACTGCGGGAATAACGAAACAATCCTCGTACACCATAATATCTCCGGGAGGCTCTCCCCATGTGTTTTCAACGTCTTTTCTCACCTCTTCCGGCAGGGTGTTATACCATACGAGGTAGTCTTCAACAGGGACAAGAGTAACATTTACGGAATTAACCATCTTTTCAAGTTCTCCGGGAGTCCAGCTGCCAATGTTTCTGCTATCTATGAAGAGTTTTATGAACTCACTACCATTCGGAATTGAACCGTTTCCAAGATCATACCCCTCACTTTTCATCTGTTCAAGGAGGAGGGTGAAACTGGGCGCGATATCAAGGTAGCTTGCGCCGATATTATTTTTCCCGCCTTCGTGATTGTAGTAGATTACAACGACCTTCTTGTCCTGGTTACGGGTTCTGCCAAGTTCTGCCCACTCTATTGCCCTGTTCCCGAGCCAGTCTACCTGGAGGAGGTGGGGCGCGTAGTAATACCTCTCGGTTTCAGGTTCCTGAACTCTTCCTCCAATCCAGATCCCCTCAATGCAGCCGTCAAGTTCCGGCATGTTAACCTGGGAAGGTACACTGTTGGGGTTCATTCCAAAAGAACTGTTGTTATATTCGGAAGGAGAACTGTAATAATCGGCTATTGCCTTGATAACAGGCACATTATATTTTTCAAGATATTCGACCCCGATCTCAGGCTGATAATAATTGAGGCGGAACATTTTTAAGTTGATAATAACGTCGACCAGCACTGTACCGTTTTTAGTGAAATAGTCCACGTCCTGGCTGCAGACTTCAGAGGTTGTATCAATAACATTGCAGCCTTTGGATTCCAGGTCCCTTATTATTGCATCATCACACAGATAATCGATTTCATCAGTTCTCAGCGCGCCTGTAGAAACGATGCCTATTGTTGGGGCTGACGGGTCATATCCATGCCCTGTATACCATTCAAGGTACTCGTCGCTGTTTTCAAATATATATGGAAAAGCGTCAGGGTGGTAGATTCCCTGTTTCGGGATAGAGGGAGGATTTGGGTCCTGATAATCAATATAGGTGTCGAAAAGGGTTTTCCCTGTATACCTCACCAGGTTTTCCATGTTTTCCATGCCGCCGTTTTTGAGGTACTCCTCCATAAAATCGATATTTTTGATGTCATTTGTAATTCCACCCTGCGAGCTCATGCCTATGAATCCTATGAGGGTGCCCGTATTCTGTGCGGAGAGCAGTTCCGGTCCAAACTCTGAGAGCTGGTAATTACTCACAATATAGAGGATTACGGCTTCCTGATCCGAAAAATCAGGGTCCTGAAGATTTACGGCATCTTTCCCTGTCATCGCAGTTATATTGAAACAGTCTGCAATAACAGGTCTTTCAGATTTGATTTTGTTGAGGCAATACACATTAGGGTCATTGTTGAATATTAAAGTAATGTCGACTTTTGGCTTTATTACCTGTACATCCCCAATTTCGGATTCGCGGAATTTCCCGCAGAACTTCTGCCCCATAAATATCAGGAGGTTTTCCATATTATCACTGCCTCCCTGAATCCAGTATCTTTCGATATCTCTGAACTCTTCATCCCTCAGGTCAAGTTTTGCAAGGGAAAAGGAAGGGGAGAGATTATACCCGATTACCGTACTTCCGTTTGACGCAGAGGCATTGATTTCATCTTCTAAATTTTTAAGCTGGATTTCACTCCAGGAATCAATAAAAATGACTTCGTAGTCTGAAAAATTGGTTTCCGGAGGTATACTGTCACCGGAACCAAGGATTTGCAGGTTAAGTTCGGATGCTATAGAGACATCCAGGCTCACGTTTTGCAAAGCATCTTCGTTCATGTCTTCTCCAAGCAAAAACAGCATATTACTTTTGTTTTCCGAAGCTGAAACCGGCACCACAAAAAATGCAAGAACTATTAATAGAGTTAAAAATGCAAAACTTTTCTTTTGGAACAACATATTCGAAATCTCCTCTTTTCAAACACGAATTTTTTAAACTGAAGATTCAACAACCTGAATTCTTAAACTTGAAATTTAGAAATTACAGGTAAATTGAAGAAAAAAGGAATCACCAATCCCGGAAATAAAATTCAATATCAATCGCAATGATCATAAAATATAGACATCTAGAGCTGAAATTTGTCATATCAGTTGAAATATAATCCATTAAGTATCCGTTTCATTCCCTTCGGAGTCTTCCGGGACATAAATCACCCTGCCATCAGCCAACCTGTAGGCCGTTCCGAGGGCTTCCCCGGTGCCTCCTCCAATATTGTCGGTCATATTCAGGACTTCTATGGGCTGCCCTTCTTCCTTGATGATTATCTTCATGTCCTCAGCTCCGGGATTTTTTACAATTGTAATGTCCTCATTCGAGCTCAGGAGTTCGGGGAGATGGTAGGACATTACGAGCGCCACGAGCAGGGCCACGGAAAAGACCATTGCCACATCGAAAAGGTTAGCAACTCCCGTCAACGGGTTCAGATCTTCCGGGTCCTCCCGGAGCCCGGTCCGCCGGTAACGTCTGCTTTTTCTCATTTGTTTCCTCCATCATTTCCGCCTTCATTTCATCCTTCATTTTCTCATCTGCAACCCTGAACAGAACCTGTTCATTTATCTGCCAATTTCCGTTTCCTGTCGAGTTTCCAGAAACCACCTTAAAATTCTCCTCCAGAACATTCAGAATGTAGTCGATATCGGACAGATCCTCCCAGTACCAGCGCCTCCGGACCTGAGTCAGGACATAGCCTACACTTCCTGCGAAAAGCCCGACAACGGTAGTGGCAAAAGCGATCATCAGGTTGTTTGCAAGGGTGGCAATATCTCCCTGGGAAAGCCCGATCAGAGCAGGACCCAGCGGGATCAGAGTGCCCATAAGTCCGAGCATGGGAGAAATAGTCGCCAGGATTTTTGTTTTCTCAAGCTGCTTTGACATTCCGATCTCATATTCAGCTGCAAGCTTTTCGATCGCAGAAAAATACCTCTGTTCAATGAAGGGGGCTGCATCCCTTGAAAAGGAAGTGACCATAAAGTTCTGCCGGATTTCCCGGAGAGCTTTTGCAGCTTCAGGAAACTCCAGGTTCTTCACGGTTTTTCCAAGTTCTTTGCAGTCATCTTCCAGCTTCCGTATGTCCCTGTGCCTTTTTGCATACTCGGACAAAAACTCCCCTATAAGGATAAGGGAAGCCAGGACCGACAGCATGAGGACTATTACCACGGGATAAAGCAGGGCAGCCGAAAAGGTATACATTATCCCGAAAAGCGGACCTTCCAGGCTCATTGCTTATGCCTCACCTGTTCCAGCAGGAACCCACCCATGATAACTATAGCGCAGAGCGTAAGGGGAATGAAACCCGTGTTTCCTCCCGAAAGGGGCACAAGGTTCAGCTGTTTAGTTTTAATGTATGCCGGGATGAGCATCGCTGCAAGCAGATAGTAGATCCCGAGGAGAAGCATTGCGCTCCCCAGGGTATCAGGAGATTTCCCGAGCTTCTTGAACCCGAAGGAAGACAGCAGAACCGAGGCAAAAAAGGCAGTCCCTACAAGCAGTCCGACCTTTACTCCGCTGATGTCAAGGCTTGCTGCAAGGAGCATGCAACAGAATGCAAGGGCTGCAAGGCAGACAGGGCAGGGTAAAGAAATGAAAAGGAAGGTCCGCTTTGACACATCCTTTCCACTAGACCACTTTTTTTGGGTATATATCCCGGCTCCCACAAGGAACAGGGAAAGCAACACATGGATCCCAAGCCCCAGGTTTGAGATTTTTGCATAATTTTCCATGCTTACGTTTCCCACAACTCCCCCCACAAATAAGGAGAGCACGAGATAACTACCTGCTATTGCAAGAATTTCCCGTTTCCCGACATTGGAGAAGCCGCATCCAACTCCTGTTTTCAATCCAAAGATGAAAATTGCGATTAAGATACCTGTAACAGTTAGTGTGACCTGAGTCATAAATAATCAAAAATAAGTAACAATTGTTAGGGTATTAGTAATTAGCTATTTTAATTCATCACAAGAAAAATAAAGTTAATCTAATTATATATGAATTTTAAGTTTATAGATAGAATTAATGACATGAAAACAAGATAAATAATATAATAATAGGACCAATAGTACGACCCACTTTCCGCAGTAAATTTTCGCATATTCACATTTTTTTCTGCTATCGATTTTCAATAAAAAGTGATTTATTGGACTTTTATGCAGGAGGTAAAGCAGCTATATGGTGTATCATAGAGACAAAAAAACGATATCATTCAATTTTCACCAAGTTCCATTAAAAGTCCAAATTAATTTGATTTGTTTCAAAAATGCTATCAGGGAAAATATTGATTTTTGAAAAAATACTGCGGAATGTGGGGTACGAGAAAAAAGCCAGTAATAGAAAAAGAGATTAGAAAATGAAATGAGAAAATGAAATGAGAAAATGAAATGAGAAAATAAAATGAGAAAATGAAATGAGAAAATGAAATGAGAAAATGAAATCGAAAGCAAAAACAGGAACTGAAGTTAGAAAAACTCCCGGCTAAATCTATTAATTGGAAGGTAAAAAAGAGATGCAGGCTGGATAACCTGCTTCGGAAATTAAAAATCCAGCGAACAAATCTATTCTATGACTGATTAGACTAAACCGGAACGCTGAAGAGTCATCAGGTCTTCGGTAGTGAGCTTTGCTCCGCCCTTGAACTTCTCGAAAATGGACTTGGCATCCTTCTGGAGTTCGGACTTGACGACACGAGACTTTCCGTCCTTGTCTTTCTTCTTAAGCTTGAAAATTTCTTTATCGAGATCCCTGATTTCCTTCTGGGAGTTAATGAAAATCTTGTGCTGTTCGTCAGCTGCTTCCTGGGCTTTTACAAATTCGCGGTGTGCGATGTCCGACTCTGCCCTGGTTCTGTCAGCTTCCTTGAAGGCGGTAATCATCTTCTCGTGGTATTCCTGGGCCTGCCTGGCATACTCGGCAAGTTCGTTGTGGAACTCCGAAGCTTCGTCCCTGATCTTCTGGGCTTCGTCCAAGATGTTTTTCAGTTCGAGGTTACTCTCAAGCTGGACTTTTTTAACATGGTACTGTTTCTGAAGCTGGGTGATCTTACCAACGAGTTCTCTTTCCTTGCTGGTGCTCAGGACTTCGGTCTGCTGGGTGAATTCAAGACGGTCGATGTCTTTCCTCAGGGCTTTGATTGAGGGGCCACCAAGGTTATTCTGCTTTCTGATGGAATCTGCCTTTGCAAAGAGTTCATTTGCTCTGGCATTGGTCTCATCGCGCTTGTTCTTGTATTCACTAACCTTCTCGTTGATCTCGTCCCTGAGAACTTTCAGTTCCTGGGCTTCGTTGATAAGGTCTTTCGTCTTCTTGTTAAGGTCGTTGCGCTTAGCGGCAAGAGCACTGGCCTCAGCGTTCAAAGTGTTCCTTTTTTCCTTGGCTTCTTCAGAAATGTCCTTCAGATCTGATCTTTTTTTCTGCAATTCCTTTAGCATCTCTTATTGTGCCTCCCGGTCCAGCAAAAAAGCTGGCATTTTAGTAGTGTTCGATGTCGACATGCTGTGCCTGATTACAACATTGATAAGAAAGAGATTCAAGAACAGGGATCACTGCTCTAAGGTCTTTTATTGTTATGACTACATCCGCATATTCCCTAAGGATGGGTTTTGGATTGAAAGCTATGGCAAACCCTGCTATCTCAAAGATACAGGCGTCATTTGCGCCGTCCCCGACAACCACACACTGATCGGGCCTGATATTGTAGAGCCAGGCCAATTCCTCGAACACCTTTGCTTTGGAGTCACTCTGTGTGACAGGACCGACAACTTCGCCCGTGAGGCAGCCGTCTTCCATAAGCAGTTCGTTAGAAACAACGAAATCAATACCAAGCGTTTTACCTATCCTCTCGGCAGCAATGGTAAATCCACCGGAAATCATCGCAGTCTTATACCCTAGTTGTTTAACGTACAGAACAAGTTCAGCTGCTCCCGGCATAAGATTGATCTGATCTACGGCATCCAGGGCAGTTTCAAGGGAAAGCCCCTTAAGAAGTCGGGCCCTTTCTGCAAGCGCTTGCTCGAAATCGAGATCTCCATACATCGCTCTCTTCGTAATCTCCTCTACCTTGCTAATAACACCTGCGGCCCTGGCGAGCTCATCGATGGTCTCAGCGTCTATAAGGGTACTATCCATATCAAAAACAATAAGTTTGTTTTCAGTAGAATTATGCATAGGACAGTTCACGCAATCAAAACCTGGACCTGAATATCTATAGACATAGCGGGACAATTTCCCGAAAAAGGGCATGCCACCCGAAGCACCGTTTTCAGCGGTACCTCCGCAGCCTGATATATATGCGCCCTAACATTAAAAGCCCACCAACGGATAAGTTCTTCAAATTATAATGCGGGTTTCGCGAAACAAAACCACAAAACAACAGCATTGATGTCAACGTTTTTGAGTGAAATAAATCACATCCCTTTTAAGCTTTTCGGAGGACCAGCAAAAGATACCGAATAATGATTATAAATAGGGCAGAAATATATAAAATAAGGGTGATATGAAAGAGAGATTGCCAAAAGGATTATAAACCCTTTAGGAATTCCAGTATTGAAGAAAAAGGTCAACACAGGTTTTGAGAAAAATGGTCAACATAGGTTTTATAAAAATGGGCAACCTGGGAATGAGCCAGGTTATCAATCTGATCCAGGATGAAATTGCAGCGCGCGAGGGAATCACCGTAAGAGTATTCGGCACTGGGGCCAAAATGGGTCCTGCCGATGCCGCGGACACTGAAAGCTTCAAGCAGTGGAATGCTGACTTCGTGGTAATGATCAGTCCGAACGCAGCAGCTCCAGGTCCTACCGCAGCCCGTGAAATCTGGAAGGACGTACCCTGCATCGTAGTTTCAGACGGTCCTACCAAAAAGGAAGCTCGTGAGGCTTTAGAGCAGGAAGGTTTCGGATACATCATCCTTCCGGTAGACCCCCTCATCGGAGCAAAGAGAGAATTCCTCGACCCCGTAGAGATGGCGTCTTTTAACTCCGATGCTATGAAAGTGCTCTCCTCCTGCGGTGTTGTAAGACTTATCCAGGAAGAGCTCGACAGAGTAACAGAACAGGTAGCATCCGGAAAGTCAGGAGAAGACCTTGAACTTCCGCACATCTTCGCAAAACCAGAGAAATGCGTTGAACATGCAGGTTTTGCAAACCCTTATGCAAAGGCAAAAGCTCTTGCTGCCCTTCACATGGCTGAGAAAGTCGCACAGGTTAACTTCCCTGCCTGCTTCATGTTAAAGGAAGTCGAACAGGTCTGTCTCACAGCCGCAGCCGGGCATGAGATAATGGGAGCTGCCGCAATACTTGCAACTCAAGCAAGGGAGATCGAAAAGTCCAACGACACAGTCTTCAGACAGCCCCATGCAAAGAACGGAACCCTGCTGAAAAAAGTCAAATTATATGAAAAGCCAGAGTAAATACCGGAAAACTCTTCCCGGTTTTAAAATCAATGCCCTGGATTTTATCAAAGATTGGAGAAAATGGAAAAATGTCCCTCTCAAACCTTGAAAAAGATGTGGGGGGCAAAATCCTCCAATAAAAAGCAATTCTTTTTTTCATTTTCTTTATAGAATGCAATTCTTTTTTCTTTTTCTTTTTCTTTATAGAATGTTTTTGTAATCTTCTTCAGATTCACTTTTTTGCATGTTCTACTTCTTCCAGCACGGAAGTATATTCCTGAAAGACGGAGGGAAGATCAATTGTAGCCAGAAGGTCCACAATCCCCAGAGCCGCAATAACTTTCCCGTCCTTTGAACGGATGGGAGCAACTACCACATGTTTTCCACGGTACATGCCTTCTGCGGGAACTTCATGGGCAACTTCGTTGGTCTTTAACACCTCTTCGAGTACAGGGCCTGTATAGTCCCTGTCAAGGACTTTTCCCTTTTCCAGGCGAAGCCCCTTTCGTTTGAGGCTTCTGATAGTGGTAGGGAGTCCCGTCAGCGAATGTACTGCAACTGCTATTGGCTCAAGGTCTTCAGGCCCTGAATCTTCTGATATAGATAGGGAAATAATGTTTTCACCCCCAAAAAGTACTTGGCAACCGGTACAGGCAAAAAACAGGAATATCAGAAATTAAAAATTTGAACCCATTTTTCTGCCATATTTAGAATATATTTTTCCAAAGAATATATAATCACTCCTCATTCTCAAGCGCTTTTATAAACGCCTGCTTATGCAATTCTCCTGACTCGTGAATCCCTCCCATGTCGCCCCTGGAAGCCCGGCAGGGGTAGTGCTGGATCAGCAACCCGGCTTTCGGAGGGGCATCTTTTACCGGTACTCCAACAATCTCCTTTGCCATATACCACGTACTCCCGCAGGGGGCACCTTTTATGACATCAACTTTAGCTATTTTCCCGTTCTCGGTCTTAACTTTCAAAACCGGTGACCCGAAAATCTCAGCAAAAGGACGGTTGGCAGAGTTGGGTTCGAGAGTACAGCAAATTTCATCCACCTCTATGTCCATTCCTGAAGCTTCGGAAATCTTTTTTAGTTCGGTAACCGAGGCTCTTGAAGGTCCCCCGGGTATGATCAATGAGCGCACTCCGGCTTCCGCGGCAAGTTTTGCAATTGCCGAAGTCAGGTCAGGGTGCAGGGAATAGGTAACCACAATTTCGGCTGAAAAGACACTCAGGTCGAAATTCATACTATCCAGAAACTCATCAGGTTCCTCGATGAAGACGGGCACTAACTCAGGTAGGTCGGCACTTACAACTAAAAAATCGCTGTGTTCCTTTATAGTATCAATAAGGCGGTGCCCGTACTTGCCCCGTGTTATAACTCCTATTACGGTCATTACTTTAAGCTATTTTTAATGTTTACATAAATAGATGCTCATTTTGATCTCTACCCCTACATCTGCCCTGACTTATCAAGCAGAGCTTTCTATAGAATATAAATACAGATAATGCGTTTGAATGAAAAACTGTAAAGAAAAAAATAAAAAAGGCGGTCCTTATGCGAGGCAAATTGATCACACTTGAGGGTATTGACGGTTCAGGCAAAAGTACGGTTGCAAAAAAACTTCAGGAAAACTCTGAACTTCGGGTCTTTGAGCCGGTCTTTACCAGAGAGCCGACACGAGGTACCCTAACCGGAAATGCTGTCGAAAATGCCATTCAGTCGGATACTGACCAGCTTGCCGAACTCTTCCTTTTTACAGCCGACCATGCCGAACACTTGGCAAAGCTTGTAAAGCCTGCCCTTGAAGACGGGAAAACCGTAATTTCGGACCGTTATTCCGACAGCCGCTATGCATATCAGGGAATAACCCTTAAAAACCGCCTCGATAACCCACTTGAATGGGTAAGGGACCTTCACAGAGGCTGGACCGTGATTCCGGACCTTACTTTTCTCTTTGACATCGAACCTGAGATCGCAGTTAAACGCTGCGGGAAACGGGGAGAACAAACTAAATTCGAAAAGATAGAATTCTTACGGGGGGTCCGAGAGCTTTTCCTCGGGCTTGCCGCAGAAGAGCCGGAACGTTTTGTAATAGTCGACGCTTCCGGTTCCCCTGAGGATGTGGAAAAAGCAGTCGTCCAAAAAATTCTCGACTTTGTCCAGAGGATTGAATAAGACACTGTCGGCACGTGAAAACTAAATAACCTTAGACATGAAAATTAAATAACCTTAGATTTAAATATCGAACTAAGATCTAAAATAAAAAAAGAAAGTAAAAGTCCGATTAGAGCCCATTATCATCCGCAAACTTGATCAGAGTTTCCCCGAGCATCCGGACATGCGATGGGTTGAGATTAAAACGGGATCTTTTCACGCCCCCTCGTTCCTTTGCGAGTTCTACGTATTCCTTTTCGAAACGGTCGCTGTGCGCCAGAGAGATGGTCATATACCAGCCACCTCCCATCTTGATCTCCACATATCCGTCTCCACCGCTTTCTCCGGTGTTCTCTTCTACTGGCTCTTCGATGCTTTCCTCAGGTACCTTTCTTTTCGCCATACTGTAACCTCGTAAACTCTTTACTTTTATGCTGAAATATGGTGATCTGAATATAAATCTACGAATTGGATTATAAAGATACTTAATGCTTTATATACCAGGGCATAAGGCAGGAACAAATCCTTCCCGGAAATTCATCAATCATCCCGTTTTATCTGTTCAAGCCCCAGGTTCATGACTTCCAGAGGAACCTCACCTGAGTGGATTGCAGTTGCTACCAGAGCGCCCTTTATACCTAGCCTGTCAAGAGTGAAAAGGTCTTCCATACCCCTGACCCCCCCTGCAAGCAGTACATCGTGTATGGAAGTCTCAGCCAGTTTGTGCAGAAATTCCGGATCAAAACCTGAAGCTGTACCGACCCTGTCGAGGTCAAGGAATATCAGGTCTTTTAAGGGAAGCTCGTTAAGAAGCTTTACAATTTCAAAGGGGTCTTCCGGGATTTCAGGGTCCTGTTTCAGAAGCTTTCCATACTTGACATCGATACTGACACTGATACGTCCCGGGCATCTGGCAACTGCAT
This sequence comes from Methanosarcina acetivorans C2A, assembly GCF_000007345.1. Classification (NCBI taxonomy): domain Archaea; kingdom Methanobacteriati; phylum Methanobacteriota; class Methanomicrobia; order Methanosarcinales; family Methanosarcinaceae; genus Methanosarcina; species Methanosarcina acetivorans. Next base: position 5,478,566 of record NC_003552.1, read on the forward strand.
CCCTGATTACTGAAAGCTTGCCGGTTTCGGTCCCGAGAACAGCAGTTCCTGCAATGGAAAGGGCTCTGTCCACATCCCCCAGACAGGAAACCCCAAAGTCAAGCATCGTATCCGCTTTTAAACTTACTTCCCGGATAACTTCCGCATTAATATCGAGAGGGCCTTTACCCTGCAGGGCATTGAGATCGGCAATGTAGACTTCTCTTGGACGTAAAGCCTCCACGATTTCCAGGGGAGCTGAGGTTCTGCACACAGCACTTGAATCCGAAACAGGGCGATAATTCTCCCTTACCCCGCCTTTTGCAAGAACCACGTTACGGTTAAATATATCCATTACAAAGACTACTCGGAACATACTTATTCGATAGTTACATCATCCTATAAAAAAATATAAAATAAGATTTATTGTATAAAAGAATCAGCATACATTAAAAAAAATTTAACTTTGTGTTAACTAGAGGCTTTCTATGAAACTGCTTGTAAGTCCAATCAACAGGGAGGAGGCGATTATCGCTTCTTTAGGCGGCGCGGACATTGTAGATGTCAAAAACCCAAAAGAAGGTTCCCTCGGAGCCAATTTCCCCTGGGTAATCAGAGATGTTAAAGAGGTTGTAAACGGCAGGCAGCCGATAAGCGCAACAATAGGGGACTTCAACTACAAACCCGGAACTGCCTCCCTTGCAGCCCTTGGGGCAGCAGTCGCAGGAGCAGACTACATAAAAGTAGGGCTTTATGATATCCAGACTGAAGCACAAGCCCTTGAACTGCTTACGAAGATCACACTAGCTGTAAAAGACTATGACCCCTCAAAAAAGGTTGTTGCCTCAGGATATTCGGACTACAAACGCATAAACTCGATTTCTCCTCTCTTACTTCCCGCAGTTGCCGCAGAGGCCGGAGTAGATGTGGTCATGGTAGATACAGGCATCAAGGACGGAAAATCTACCTTCGAATTTATGGATGAACAGGAACTGAAGGAATTTACTGACCTTGCTCATGAGCACGGGCTTGAAAATGCAATTGCCGGTTCCCTGAAATTTGAAGACCTCCCGGTACTCGAAAGGATAGGTCCCGACATAATTGGAGTCCGGGGAATGGTTTGTGGCGGAGATCGAAGAACTGCAATCAGGCAGGAACTTGTAGAAAAGCTCGTGGCTGAATGCCAGATCTAAGAAGTCCGTACCCAGTCGAGTATAAAATGGTGGGAACCAATGGTGGGAACCCGGGCTGGCATGTTTTTCAGGCAGGCCGGCCAAAAAATAAATATACACCACCAACTTTTTTAGTCTGATGTTTATCTTCGGGCATATAGGCATTACCCTGGGGATTTTCTATTCCTTGAACAGGTTATTGCCAAAAAAGAATATTCCGGTAGACTTTAAGTGGATCGCTTTTGGAGCTCTCCTGCCGGACTTTATCGACAAACCCCTTGGCAGGATAATCCTTGCTGAAACTATAGGAAGCGGGCGAATCTTTGCCCATACCCTCCTCTTTGCAATCCTGCTGGGGATGCTTGCAGCTTATGCCTTCTACCAGAAAGGCTGGACGGTACCCCTCATTGTTGCAGGAGCTTCATTCTGTCACCTGCTTGAAGACCAGATCTGGAACTCCCCTGAAGTCCTTTTCTGGCCGTTTCTGGGCTGGAAGTTTCCAAAAGATACGTTCTCCGGAGGTTTTACCGAATACTTCATGAAAATTTTGAATAATTCATACAATCCGGCTTCCACAGACGTATTTATCCCGGAAATAGTAGGGTTAAGCATTATACTCCTCTTTGCGGCAAGTCGGATCAGGTCAAAAATAGAAGCAAAAAATATCAGCTCTCAAACAATGAAAGAAAAAGCAAAGGAACAGGACTAAAAAAGTAGTATCTGAAATCGGTTGAGATACATATTTAAAAACCGAGATCTTTCGCTTTACTTTTCTGCGTCCTGCAGGGTTGCAGCAGCCTTTGAAGGCAAAAAAGAAGAAATATCCGGGTTTTCTGCCATTTTTAGTTTTTTATACATCCTAACGCCTTTATTTTTGGTTGGAGTCTTCTTTATTATCTGAAAAAACACTCTGTTGCGTTGAGAGGACAGAATTTATGATCTACTGCCAAATTTAATCTCTTGAGCGCAGCTCACTACTATAACCCAAAATTAGCCCTCTTGAGCGAAGCGAAAAGGGCAGCGTACTGCAGAGTCGCAACTCTGCCGAAGCGAAATTCGGGAAGCGCAACTCGGATGGCAATTCCGGCAGCTCAAGAACTGTGCTCGTAAATTTTTATGTCAAGAGAATCGTAAATCTTGCACAGAGGTTTATCTTCCTGAGTTTCGGAGCTGTTTCCGGCTGAAGAACCCATATAGGATACTGAATTTTCCTGGTTCAGAGCTTCTGAAAAAGTTGTTACGACAAGATAGAAAGGTCCGGCCGTGGAAGGACCTTTCAAAGACATTACATCCTCAGGACGGTTTACAGGGGCGGACCCGGAAGTGGTGTAAACCCCAGGAAATACATCATATTGGCCCGGAATGCCGGTAGAATTTCCTGAAAGGGTGGCATCCGCTTTTTCTCCGGAATACAGGACGTATGGATATTCGGCTTTTGATCCGGTCAGCCAGTTCATTCCTTCCACTTCATTCTGTGCGACGGCTTCCGAGATACCGCCTGCATATGGGGAGCTGAAACAGCTGAAAAACCCTAAAGTCCAGAGAAGCCCCAGAGCTAGGATTGTGGCGAAAAGTCCGGGGGCATACCCCTTCCTGAGAAGAACAATATAAAGAGAGTACCCCAGAAGCGGGATCTGAGCAAAGATGATGAAACTTAAGTTTACAAATCGGTCAGGAGGGTAAGGAATGAAGGGGTTTAAGAGAAAGCCCAGCTCCAGAAAGAACGAGACTATATAAAGGAATAAGAAGCGAGGGTACCTGCGGACAAAGTGTTGACAAAAACGGTTGCGGTTCTGCCATACGATTACTGTATTGATTAGAATAAAAATTAACGGGATGTAGTACTTGCCGTAATAGAGGTTGAAAAGGTGTATGAACTCGAAAATCCCGGGTTCCATGCTTGGAATTGTAGAAAAACCTGCATTTACCATGGTTTCAATACGCAGGGTAAGAGCCGGGAGGAAAATACCAAAAAACACCGAAGCGTACTTTGCGCAGAACAAGAAACCCCCAGAGGTAAATGACAGGAAAATAAAGAGAGGAACTATTTTTCCCGAAGAACTGGAAAGGGAATCCTGAACAAGATGCTTAAGATTGAGGATTTTTTTAAGAAATCCCGACTGCATGGCTTTACCTGCAAAAGTGAGCAGCAGAGCGAAACATACCAGGTACGTAAAGATAAAAGGATGAGCCAACGCGAGCAAAGGCATCATAAGGAGCAAACAAACAATCGAAGCCTTCCGATTTTTGTCGGAGATTGAATTCCATAGCAAGAGGAGATAGACAGGAATAAGGCAAAAACTGAGGTAATAGGGAACCGTTGAGACCTGGAAATGCCCGAAATATGGAATGACCGAGGATAGAAAAGTTACTAGGACCAGCTTTTCCCGGCTCATAAAGCCCCGATAAAAGAGAAACATACCGGTGATGAATACAATCGAAAAGAAAACAGGCAAAAAGTAAGATAATGCCTGTTCCTTCATTCCTGAGATCAGAGACAGCGCTGAGACCAGTAGAGGACCGGTAGGTGAGAGACTTGAAAAGGCAGAAAGCCCTGAAGAGTCGAAAGCCTCCGTATTTACCAGGACTGGATATGAGAATTCATCTCCTCTTCCTACTGAAGCGTAGCCAAGCATATAGGGGACGATTAACACGGTAATGTGGACAAGTATCAAGGGGAAGACTGCCTCGATCTTTCGAGATGTCAGAAGAATAAAGCAGGAAGAAAGGTAGCAAAAGAGCAGAATCAGGAAAAAATGGAAAGGAAGCTGCTCATAAATATTAACTGCATATCCTTCAGGCTGGACTTCTCTGAGAACAAAGAGACTGTAAACAAGCAATAGCAGAGAAACCGATGTTATAAAGTTTAAGATTTTATTATTAAGTATAGACAATGTGTCCCCATCCTTCCAGAAAGTTGCAAAACCCAGTTTCCTTACCTGTATATAAGGACTTCCCTTACAGCGACTCTACTCTCATAGAATACGCTTCTACAGGCAGTCTGCTGCAGGTAAACTTCCGTTCTCAAGATTTCCTTCTATCTAAAAATTTCCTTATAATTTCTCCTTTTTATTTTTCTGGTATCCAATCGCTCAACAAATAATTAATTGTTGTGCTTGATGCTCAGGTTAAGATACTTATTATCAATAAAAGTAATTTTATCATAGATAAAAATCCTTAAGAATTAAAGGCTTTCGGGTTTTTACACACGTAATCTACAGACCTTCATTATATTTCCATCATTATTGAGATATATGAATAAGTCACAAATTTCTGTCCATTAAGATATATAAATATCCATTAATTAAAAATAGATCGTAGAGCCCTGAAAGATCTAGAAAGCGGTTTTCCGAAAATAAGATTTAAGGGACAAGAATTCGGTTTCTTTACAAATCCCGCCACTCTTAGACTTCCTGACTATGTTCAGAATTAGATATTAGAGATAAAATCAGTTCAGGGAGCAGGAAACATTCAAAAAGCAGGAAAAGGCAAATTTCTGCCCAAAATTTTTTTAGAACACTGAGAAGTTTCCTTTTAAACGCATGATACTCCCGGATAATCCCTCAAGCATATTTTCTCAACTTCGCTCATCTTACCCAAGACATGCCGGATTCTCTCTTCAACAAGCCTCCCTTTTATGCACCAGTAAAATGGCCTTCTATTTCCAAGAGAGGGAAATCTTGCACAGGAGATATCCAGAGGATGGAAATAGAAAATTGTGTGCCCTCTTTTAAGACTCTGCGTAAGCCCGTCAAGTATGAATGAAGACCCCAGGAATCGAAGCATAGGCCCGCCTGATGAGGGAAACTTTAACCCGTGCTGGCAATAAGCCCAGGGGAACTCGATAAAGTTCCGGTCACTGCTTGCTTCAAGTTCGTTTTCCTCAGGATAATAAGGAAAAGAAGAAACGTTTCTGAGAGATGAATCCGTTTTGTTGTAAAAGGAATTCACGGAAACGGACGAATCATACTTAAATCCCATTTTTTCAAGGGAATCGATCATCCACCCGCCTACCAGAGCGTTTGGTGCTCTGTAGCCAACCAGCTTTTCTCCGCTGATTTTTTCGAGCATTTTCTTTGCAACCAGAGTTCTCTGCTCAAACTCTTCCACACTCATTAAAGGTCTTTTCGTTTTAGGATCTATTTTACAGGCGTGGTTCAACCCGTGACAGGCAAGTTCATGTCCCCGATCTACAATTAACTCTACCAAGCCAGGGTAGTGTTCGATTGTATCCGCAACTACAAAGAAAGTAGCATTTATGTTAAACTCATCAAGAAGATTCAGCACCCTTTTCGTGGGCTCACTTAAGAAATCATACCTTCCGTTCCAGTTCTTGAAGAATTCGTCTACATTCCTGTAAACCGAAAACGGAGAACTGCAGACAGAAGGAATATGATACCAATCTTCAAGATCTACAGTAACTGAAAGACTACCGGACATTAAAACCCCTCACCCCGAACATTTGCTTCATTGTGAAACCAGATTGAGAGTTCCACTAAAAGTGGTAATTTAGCAACTATGCATTCCCCACTGGCTTAGAAAGCTTCCCCAGCTAAAATAACATCTCTAGAGTATAAAAGATTTTTTGAGACATCAGAAGAAAGAAAAGAACTAAGAAACACTGAATTAATGAAAAATTACTGTAACGGCGAAAACAAAATAAAGAAAATTTTACCAGGGAGATAAGTATAAATAATAGATGTCCCCCACAAATCGTCTGACCAGACATTTAGTAAAATATGAAGGCTTCATTCAAAGCAAGCTAATTCATGAATACAATTGTTTTCCCGGAAAAAAGAGGTGTGGATTTTCCTGAAACAAAACAGATAGAAATCTTTTTTGGGGAATATATTACGAATGTATTGTTATAGAGACTTATAAGAAGGAGATTATTATAAGAGATTCCAAGGTGAGAGCTCTGATAAAACCGTTTTAACTGGTTTTTTAAGCCGATACTTGAAGATTCGTAACCCAGAACGTTTATTGGAACTGCTAATATCTGAAACAGCTTTTGAGTTACAAACCAATTGAAAAAAAGAGATCTTTTCCCAAATTTCCAGCATATCGAACAGAATTCCACGTCTTTGAGAAAAAAGGCAGGCTCGAAAAATAATCTCTGCCAGACTCCTGAATATTAATTGTGCTGCCGGAGAGAGAAAAAGTATTATTGTATTAGTCCACAGGATAAGGAGTGGATTCTACAGTTTACGGAAACTCCAGAAAAAGCATTTCTGGATGTAGTGGACGAACTCAAAACTTTGATAAGTGAGGTTCGGCTACTGAAGCTGTTTATCCTGTATCAATGTCATATTGATTTGAGTTTTAAGAAATGTAGTTGAATTTAAGAAATGTAGTTGAATAGAACAGCGGGAAAGTCAGTTTGGAAAGAAAAAATGTACTTTACTAGAAATAGATAATAGACAAAGGGAAAAAGTGAAACTACGTTGTGTGTTAATTAAGCCAATTTCCCCCGTTCCATTAAAGGACCATTCATGCGTCTTCGGTTAAGTGAGGAATCATGATAAATTGCCTCCATTTTCGTAACAGTTCTCAAAAACTGTATCCCATCGGGAGTTGGAACTGGGTATCGAGTTCATGTAAAGAGGACAAAATTTAAGGCGACTTTTGGTGCAAAATCGATATCCTTCAGGCAAGAAAATTCCTCAACCGATGACCAATGAAGGACCATTGCAAAATTCCTTTCAGGAGGTTCTTGCACACACCCGTGAACCGACCTAACATTAGGAATAAGATTTAGAACAGGAAAAGCGAAGTTTTAGAATAGGAATAAAGAGAAGTTACAAAAGATAAGTTACAATGTTGAAATTTCAGGTTTTGAGCCTGGAAGAAAGCAGGAATGGCATAAATCCAATTAGGATGAAAACAATAGCATTAGAATCGTTTCATTTTAGCCGAAAGAGAAGTGAAGAAAACAAAATAATTTAACTCGAATCTTCTTGTTGAGCAATTATGAGGAGAAAAGACAGCCACAATTATTTAAGTGTAACTCCTGTAGGTTGGAAAGAAAGATCACTACGCACCCAAAATGGTCTTAATTAAAAAAAACAGATAAAGGAGACCTCTGCACTCCTTAATTCAACCAGCTCGTTCCCGAAAATTCACGCAACCTTTTCTCTAAAAACTGCTTTTTTTCGTTTTAAGGAACGTACAAGAGTATAAAATTTTCAAAATCTTTATAAAAATGTTTTAAAAAATACCAAAAATATTTTATAATAGAATCACATAAATTCCGAAGTCAACTCATTATAACACAAATAAACAAAAGTTTCGCAGATGAGTTGACCGGGCTGAAAGCTACGGTTGACAAAAACAGGAAATTTGATCTGAAAATATCCTGTAATTGTGGCAAATTTTGAATAAAAGTCCAGAGCCAGAGCTTCTTATGTCCGTCCACCTCAAAAAACCATCCACTTGTAAAGTGAGAATAAAGAGTGAAAAATCCTCTGCACCGTGTCCGCCCCACAAAACGCAGAGAACCGAATTGGATAGATTCAAAAATATTACGCAGACGTAATTAGGATTTTTGAATTACCGTATAGATCCGACACAATTAGATATTTGATATAGACTCGGTCTAATTAGATAGTTCGGAAAAACATTACGAGTACGTAATATGGAATTTTGAGAAATATCTGGGAAAGAGTATATGATTATCCTAGAGTTTTTGAGTTTACTCAAATTCTAAATCCAATCCAGAGGCGATACGATGCTAAAAAAGAATCTAGGAACCCTATTCCTGACAACATGTCTTATTTTAACAACCGTATCAACTGTTGGAGAAATATAGAACTATTCGATAGTTTTTTTGAGTTTACCAAAATTCTAAATCCAACCCAAAGGTGATGTGGTGATAAAAATGAAGCAGGAAACCCTATTCCTGACGACGTGCCTTAGTTTGACTGCCGTATGTACCTTGGGAAATATACTAAAACCCAACAAAAAACTCTATAAAGTTTTTTGAAACTCAAATCCCAAATCCAACCCAAAGGTGATACGATGCTAAAAAGACAGATAGGAGCCCTACTCCTAGCAGCATGCCTAATTTTAACAGCCGTACCCGCTGCGTTAGGCGCACAGAATACAATAACTGTAAGTCCGACGTCTGGAACAAATGCCCAGACTGCAATTAATAACGCAATAAATTCTGTAGCAGCCGGAGCAACATCAAGTAACCCGGGATATGTCCTCCTTAGTGCTGGTACTTATCAGATAAGTGCACCTATAATTTTGAAATCTAATGTAATACTGAAAGGTGCGGGCGACAGCACAATAATATATGCTACGGGTTCAGTTTGTAACTCCGAGGGATCACCTGCATATGTATTCGGGTCAGGTGTTTCTAACGTTGAAGTATCTAATCTTCAATTCAAAAGTACAGCAACTGGACCAAGTGACGGAGGCCATGGAGACTATCGAAACTGCATAAAACTCACGTCTTCGACTAACAGTAAAGTACACGACATTTTATTCACTCGCTATCTATATGGTGATGGTGTCAGAATCAGTAAAAGTTCTGGAATAAATGTATATAACTGTAGAATAACATCCTCAGGACACGATGGCGTGTCATTTTTGTCCGGCACCAAGGATTCCAGAATGTATAACTGCTATGTTGAGGTTCAGACCAACACAGGTGTCAGGGTAGACAACTGTGCAAATATTGAAGTGGACCATAATACCTTCACAGGTAGCGCCGGGTCTGGCTGGTGTTGTGTTGAACTGGAAAATACACTGACAAATGTGAATGTCCATCACAACATTATGCATGATTACAAAGGATCAAGCAGCAGTGCAGGCATTGGAAATTGGAATGCAAAAGGATCGATTAGCGTCCATGATAATGTTATGTGGAACGTGTCCCCTTACGTAGAGGTAGGTTCAGGCACAAACATACTGGGACCGTCTGATCACAGTGTTGAGAATTGGGTAGCAAAAGGGTATGGATATGGCTCTCTTGGCAGTGTGTCAAGCTCACAGGATACAACTGTAGATTCGACATCTGAAACGGATACCCAGACTGCAATTAATGCAACTGCTGCAACGGAAACAAAAGAAACTGAAGTTGCAACAACCAATGATCAGACAACAGTTAATGAAAACACTGTAACAGCGACTACTCCTGAACAGGTAGCTGGAACTGAGAACACATCTTCAACAGAAGAAAATGCAACAGGCATTGTCATAGACAACCGCCTCAGGGAAGCATCTCCTGATGTCGTTTACCAGGACAAGGTATATATTGACATCGGAGGCAGGCCCGGAGTAGGTAGGTATAGAGACCTGATCCTTTTTGACCTGAGCAAATACGATGAAGCAGAGAATATTACCAATGCAACCCTGTCCCTTTACTGGTACTATCCTGATGGAATAGAAAGACCGGAAGATACGATCGTGGAGATATACAGACCTGCTGCAGCCTGGAGTCCCGAAAATGTGACCTGGAACAGCCGGGATACGGGAGTGCTCTGGACACAGCCCGGAGGAGACTGGTTCGACATGAACAATACCTCTCAGGGAGATGCACCGTATGCTACGATAACCCTGAAAGGAAGCGATATTCCGGACAACAGGTACTATGAGCTGAATGTAACCGAGCTCGTAAAAGAATACGTCAGCGGCGAGTACGAAAATACAGGGTTCCTGATCAAGACCCAAAACGAAAATGCGGATTATGTAGCATTCTACAGCAGCGATATCGAAGACAAAGACAAGCGTCCAACGCTGAATATAGAAGAGAAAGCTGTAGCATAAAAACCCTGACTTCAGGAAAAGAACTCAGAGAAGCTGGAAATGCGGAGAGAATAAAATCTCCGTAACCAGCCTTTGAGTTTTTCCAGCTCATTTTTATATAAGAAAAAATTCAGGCTAAAACACTATCTGGTTTAGCCAGATTCTTCTACCAACCTTAAAGGTTATGACTTCCAGACCTGTGGTGCAATAATTTTAAAAGAGATTTGAGAATTCTTTACTTAAGGATCAGTCTTTACAGGTTTGTGGATACGAATATAACCTGACTTCCGCCTTTTTAGGTACATACATCCCACTTTCCGCAGTAAATTTTCGCATATTCACATTTTTTCCTGCTATCGATTTTCAATAAAAAGTGGATTTATTGGACTTTTATGCAGGAGGTAAAGCAGCTATATGGTGTATCATAGAGACAAAAAAACGATATCATTCAATTTTCACCAAGTTCCATTAAAAGTCCAAATTAATTTGATTTGTTTCAAAAACGCTATCAGGGAAAATATTGATTTTTGAAAAAATACTGCGGAATGTGGGATACATGCTTTTCTGCAAATTTATGAAGTCAATTGATTGCGGTTTTATGGATGATACCTTATATCTGATGCGCTTAAGTTTGAACACATAAGTCAGCATCGAACCTACTTTCGGCAGGTAACTTGATTTTTTCCAAGTAGTTTTACTGATAGCGTTTTTGTGGGAAAACACATTTTCTTCCACATTAAACATTACTGCAAAAATGGTTCGTTACTTATATAAGGCGTAAGATTTGAGTCATATGTTAACCAGCTTCAAGTATATTACAAATTTGCAGAATGTTTAAAAAACAATATCAGCAAAAATATTTAATTCATAATGTCGACCTGCCTAATATAAGATCGAACGACATTTATGCACTTAAAAATGAGGAACTAAGAATATAACCTATATTCGACAGGTCGACATTAGATTTTGAGGATTTTTATTGATTGTGTTTTTCATACGTTTCATAAATATATAATTGGTTTGAAACTGGTTAACATACAACTCAGATCTCACGGCATATATAAACAATGAACCATTTTTGCAATAATGTTTAGTATCAGGGATAATGTGTCTTTCAGTAAAAACGCCATCAGTAAAAATATTCTGAAAAAAACAAGTTACCTGCTGAAAGCAGGATATAACCGGGACTTTACCGTTAAAGTTTTTTTGCGCCTCCCAACAGATAACCTTTTTTAAGCTTAGAGATTTATAGTTAAGTGTATCGGGGGTATAAAATGAACGAAAATCAGCAGATATACAGACTGGGGGAAAAAAAGAGAAAAGGGATCCTGATCTTAACTCTTATAACTCTTGTTACAATTGTAACTATTGCTCTCTCAAATGCCCCGCCCGAACAGACTGTTTATGTAAATACCGACGGGAGTGGAGATTTCAATTGTGATGGAACCGATGACCATGTCGAGATTAACAAAGCCCTCGCATACGTTACAGAAAACCCGGAGTACACAACCGTTCATTTGAAAGGCCCCAACACATACGTCATCTCGGACAGCATCTTCATTGGTAGCGATACAATCCTGGAAGGGGACTCCACAGCTGTGATAAAACTTGAAGATAAGGCAGACTGGCCATTAGAGAAACCCCTGATTACCCAGATCGATAGTTCGGAAAACCATAATATTACAATAAGAGGCTTTGAGATTGACGGGAACCACGATGGGAATAAAGAAAAAAGCAGAGGGAAAGGGTACCACAACCTGATCCATTTCCTAAATTGTAAAAATATTCAGGTTTACGATATGTATATGCACGACAACCACGGCGATGGGCTGAAAGTGGTGAAAGGATCCAATATTCAGTTTTACAATAACACCGTCTATAAACTCGGGCATGACGCTCTTTACATAATCTATTCTTCGAACATAGAAGCCTGGAACAACAGGATAACGTGCAGAACAAACAGCGGACTCAGAGTATATAATGGAAACCACGTTAAATTCTATAACAACGTCATCAATTCCGAAGGGGAAGGAGGAGCAGGAATTGAAATCCAGAAAGCAGGCGCTTCAACAGCAATGAATGATATCGAAATCTACAACAACCTGATTTATGAAACAAATACTGCAGGCATCTGGATTACAGGCTACGGGTCCGAATATTCAAAAGACTCTGCAAAAGACGTGTACATTCACAATAATAAATTTTATAAAACCGGTATTAATGCCGGAGCTGACTGGTCAGGAGGAATTGTCCTCAACGGTTTTTACGACACCCTGATAGAAAACAACATATTCGATAGCTGCTACGGGGCAGCAATTGCCCATAAAGAAGTAGATGAAGAGTTTTCAGCTCCGGGCTCAAACTACACAACCATCGCACGAAATAATATAATAATAAATACCCAATCAAGCCCTACAGCCGGGGAAGGTTATGCATTTTATAACAAATTGCAAAACACCCACTCATTCATCCTTGAAAACAACTGCCTCTCAAACAATTTGGGCGGAGACTACATGTATGCCAGCTCTACTTCGGATGTACAGGCCGATCCCGCACTTATCGAACAGATAGGTAAAAACGGGTCTTCAGTGCAAAATCTGCCCTGCGCAGACGCCATAAATGCCGGACCGCAGGAAACGCCACCTGAGATCGAGCACGGCATGGGACAGGAAGAAGGATCATATATTGAAAGGGCGATCTCAAAAATGGTAGGGTTTGTGAAAAATACGTTTTTGGGTTTTGCTTCGGGAGAATCGGAGGAAGAAAACCTAAAAATCATCTCACTTTCGGTTGCCTCGGACAACCGGCTGAAAGAAGAAGCTCCTAACACGACGTACAGGGAAACCGAATATATAGATGTGGGAGAAAGGCCGGGTGGAGGAATATACAGGGACGTTATGCTGTTTGAACTGAAGCAGCTGGATGAAACAGACAGTATTGAAAAGGCAACCCTTTCTCTGTTCTGGTATTACCCTGAAGAAGCCAGGCCGGAAGATATTGTTCTGGAAGTTTACAGGCCGGAAAAATGGTGTGAGGAACACGTTACCTGGGAAGAAAGAGAAATAGAAACCCCCTGGCAGAACCCGGGAGGAGACTGGTACGACAGGAACGATGTTCTGCAGGGCAGCATGCCATATGCTACGATTACCATTAAAGGCAGTACCCTTCCTGACAACAGGTATTATGAACTGGATGTAACCGAGCTCGTAAAAGAATATGTCAGTGGAGAATACGAAAATACCGGTTTCCTGATCAAAGCCCGCAGTGAAAGCAGCAATTATATTGCATTTTACAGTTCGGAATGGCAAAACAAAGCCCAGAGGCCAAAACTTACTATAGAGTATGTAAATGAATAAGTGAACGAATAATACAAACCAGAATGAGATAAGCAATACAAACCAGAATGAGATAAGCAATACAAGCCAAAATAATAAAGCAATATAATTCAGACAAAACAATATAATTCGGACCCAGTAAAGAGTACGGGCATATAAGGTACAGGCAACATATAGATATAAATGAAGACTCTTCATGTCCTTCGATGCTTCTTTTCGGACATCATGGAATAACGCGGGGGATATTCGTCGGACTCGGGGTAATTATCCCTAGCCTGAAATCCGCAATAGATTTAAGGTATCTCGCTCTTGGAGCCCTTTTACCTGACCTTATAGACAAGCCGATAGGGAAAGTAATATTTGCATCGACCTTTTCGAATGGGCTTATGATAGGGTATACCCTGTTGTTCAGCTGTCATCTTGTTCTTGCAGGAATTTACCTGTATCAAAAAAGAAGAGATCCCAGAGTATTTGCCCCTGTTTTTAGTTCTTTTTTCCATATCCAGGAAGATCATGTTTGGACGCCCTCAAGCTTTTTTCTGGACTCTGCTTGGATGGAGTTTTCCTAAGGATCCATTATTATACAGGCCTTGAATACCTGGTAAAAATGCTTGAAAGCTCATTCAAACAGGAATTATCTCCTACGTTCATTTCGGAAATTCTGGGGATAGGAATAAATTGTTATTTTTACGGGGAGCCGAATAAAAAAATGTTGACTAAATACAGCTCCGAGTAGGAAATCCGGGATAAAAAAGAGAGGATTAAAAGATCCCGGATTAAACAGATGGGTTGTTTATTAAACAAAATACTTAAGGGAAGGACCTGGAAGTTTTACTTCCGGACCTCAACGAGCAAGTCCTACCTTTTCATTCTTTTTCTTTTCAACCTGCATATCAAAGAGCATTCCGAACAGGAGCATCTGAAGTCCGGTACCCAGTACAAGGAAACCGAGCAGTGGGTAATAGGATGGAAGCGGATTTTGAAGCAATAGCTGCAAAAGTCCCCAGATCCCAAGGAGGACGCTCAAAGGCAAGGCGAACATCCCGAGGAAGTAGAACAACACCAGAGGATGGAAGTCAAGCACCGTGTATTTGATCCTGAGCCTCCAGAGAAAACCCCTGAAAAGCATTGGTGAAACCTTACGGATATACTTACTGTACCTTATGGAAGATTTTTCTCTGCCGTAACGGGCAGGAATTACCACGTCCATGACCCTCATTCCAAAGGCGTTGAGCTTGATCAGCAGGTCGTTACAGTAGCCGTAGTAAGGATAAACGGAGTCCAGATCGATAACCTCAAGAGCCTGCCTGGAAATGGCTGTATACCCGTTCTGCGGGTCCATGATATGCCAGTATCCACTTCCTATTTTAGTCAGGAAACTTAGCAGGAGGTTTCCAAAAGACCTCCACCTGCTCATCCCGGCCATGAAATTGTCTGAGAGAAGCCGGTTGCCCTTTGTATAGTCGGCCAGTCCCTCAATAATCGGGAAGATCAATCTCGGAAGCTGGGTAGGGTCCATCTGGTTATCCCCAGCCATAACTGCTACAATATCCATTTCGTCTTTTAGAGCAAGCTTGTACCCGTCAATGATCCCTGCTCCGACACCTTTGTTTACTTCGTGGCGCAGATAAACGATTCTCGAGTCTCCGAACTTTTTTACAATTTCTCCGGTCCGGTCAGTACTCCCATCATCGATAACATAGATCCGGTCAACATATTCCGGAATCCCGTTCAAGGTCTCTCCGATAAGCAGTTCTTCGTTATAGGCAGGCACTACTACCCCTATACGGGTGCTTTCAAGCTTTCTGAATGCCGGGTCAACGTCAAAGCTCAGGTAGTTAACCTTAAGTTTTTCGGATTTCGCAGCAGAAAGCAGGGAGTTCAAAGACAGATGCTCTTTGCCTGAGTTAATATCCTGAAGTGCTTTCGAAGTCACGGCAAGAAAACCTATCTTTTCTTTGAAGGTACTTTTCCTGTTCAGAAGCATGACTGTTTCCTGTTCACAGGAAACCCTACAGGGCCAGGAACCTACCGACAGGTCAAATCCCAGCCTCAACGGCTCAAGGACATGAGAAATCAGGTCTATGTCCTGCATGCACTCAGGATAGATAAGAACAACAAGCTCGGAATCAAGGGATACCCTGTAAAGGACTTTGAGCAGGGCTTCCTCTCCTCCTACCAAGGGAACAACTCTTGCCCCACCAAGAGATGCCACTTCCATAGTTCGGTCAGTAGACCCTTTGTCAAGCACAAGTACGCGGTCTGAGTAACTTGCCGCAAGCAGGACTTTGCTTCCTATGGAAGCTTCTTCGTTTTGAGCCGGAATCAAAACCGTAAACTCGTGCCTTAGATGCCTATCGGAAAGTTGAGACGGCGATGAAACTATACTGGTAGGATTGGAAATTAGAGAACTAAGACAAAGCGTAAGGGCCGAATACAAACCCTTTCCACCCCCTTATGAATATGCATTATACTATAACCCCCTGTATGTGTATAAATGCAAAAATATTAAAGGCTATCATTTAAAAGATTTTTAAACGAAAATATATATAAAGTTAAAATTTTATTGAAAATTATCTGTTAAAATATTAATAACTTAGGGGGATACTTCTTTTATTAAATAAAGAGTTGAGCGTATATAAGAAAGAACCAGAACTCCCGGATTTCGGTTTTTGAACCTTCGGAATCCCGGAAAGATAAGGCATATATTCTGGATACTTAAAAGAGAGCATACTCAACAGGTGGATTTACGGCAAAAGCAAGTTTATCCATTACAAGTTTACGCTCCCTCCGTAACTGGAAAAATGGAAAACTCCCTGTCATTTGATTAAAATGATATACTTTTGTCATCGGTTAACGAATTTTATGCACAACTTCGAATACGACGTGTAGTGTTTTTCCAATAGAATCCGCTTATATGTTGCATAAAAAATAGCACTTTTTGATGTTTTGTTCCTTAACCGAATCCAAACGAAATGATATATGATGTTTCAACGTTATTTTTTCGGATATCATGGGAACATGGAAAAACTATAAAAAAATTATAAGTGGTGCAGTAATATATTAATTGTATGCTCCGACCGCGTCACATATCATAGCATTACTCTCAGGAACCAGTACATGAAAGAATTTAACTACCCTGCACAAGTTGATACGAGAAAAAATAGCATAACAATCAATATCCCATTGAGAAAAATGACGTGGTTATCGCAGGAAGAAAATAACAGAGAAAATAAATGGCTGAAAAGTCTTTGGAATTCAGGAAGCAGCCTTTCCGGAAAAAATAACATATATACAGAGAACTTATTTACCCTGCCGTCATAAAGAAAGAAGGAGCTGCAGAATAGAAAGTAAAGGGACAAAAAAGCACACCTATATAGTCATCCCTGAGAGCACTGGAAGCGGCAAGTGGGTTTTTTTAGTTCAGAAGAATTCAAGCAAAATATGAAAAGTTTTAATAGGCTTCAAAAAATTAGGCAGAAGAGTTCAATATATGCGCATAGTCAGCGATTACTGACAAAAAATATTGATGTAAGGCTGAAACGTATATTCTAAAAATATTTATGAATTTAGGGGGAGAAGGCATAATAAGGAAGGCATATGCCGTTAATTTGGGGAAAAAGAGTTTGAGATTCGACTTACCTGCATTCTGAAGGCTTCCATAGGATGAAAGGAACAATATGAAAAAAAAAACTGGATTGAAGCCATCTGAAAAATCAGTAAGAACTCAAAATCTTTCTTGTAAAAATTGATCTTTGTTTACTGATAGCACACTACCTGTGTGAAAATTATCCCGTCTGATTAGCAGAACATCAGACGAATAGAGACAGAAAACCTGATATAAATCATTCCGGGGGGTAGAATAATTGATACGTGTAGGAGTGGTCGGAACCGGTTACATGGGGGAGAACCACGTCAGGATCTATAGTGAAATGGAAGGCGTAAAACTGATAGGGATTTCCGATCCCAATACTTCAAGGGTAAAAGGGCTTGCGGTAAGATATGGTACACTGCCTTTTGCAGACCATAAAAAAATGTTCGAGAAAACGAAACTTGACGCGATAAGTATCGCAGCTCCAACTACCCTTCATTGCCCTATAGTGCTTGACGCCCTTAGAGCCGGGGTGGACGTGCTTGTAGAAAAACCTATTGCAGACAGTGTGGAAAATGCAACTGCAATGATCGAATCCGCGGAAGAAATGGACAGGCACCTTATGGTCGGGCATATCGAGAGATTTAACCCTGCGGTTCTGAAATTAAAAGAAATCATTGATTCGGGAACTCTAGGGAAAGTCGTCTCCGTTTCAACCAGAAGAGTCGGTCCTTACAATCCCAGGATAAGAGATGTGGGAGTAATCCTGGATATTGGGGTTCACGACATAGATATAATCTCTTGCATCTATGGAATGAAGATTAACCAGGTATACGCCGTAGCAGGCTCGGATATTCACTCTTTTGAAGACCATGCGACAATTCACCTTCGCCTTAACCATGAATACTCGGGGCTTGTGGAAACAAACTGGCTTACTCCTCACAAAATTCGGAAGCTTACAGCTGTTGGCCTGAAGGGGGTTGCATATCTGGATTACCTTGATCAAAGTGTGGAGCTCCACAACGATGGATGGGTCCAGAAAGCCAGGGTAGAAAAAGCCGAACCTCTGCAAAAAGAACTCTCCCATTTTATCTGCTGCGCAAGGGATGGAACCTGCCCGATGCCCTCAGGGGAAGAGGGGAAGCATGCCCTGGAAGTGGCACTGGCTGCAATCCAGTCATACCAGGAAGAAAAAATGATTGAAATCTGAAGCTGCAGCCAGGTAAAATTCATAAGGATCCAATCAATGAATTCGCCTCTTTTGCAGGGAAGATGCATGTAAATATGCAGGTGAACAGGAAGTAAAGATTTTACCTTCAGCGCTGAGGAACCCGAAGGAGAACTTAACCGCATTTAGGATGGAATATGTTTCATCGGGAAACTATATAATCCTAAAGAAAGTTATTATGTTGTGGGTCGTATGGAAACCATAAAAGTTTTTAAAGATAGGCTTACCGGAAACCTGGACACGATTCTCAGTGCAATGGGATTCAGCTTAGGCGTGTTCATTGTTTCATTATATTACCTGATTAATTTAAACCAGAAGGACATCGGAACTGCCGTGCTTTCTGCCTGCTTAATCTATTTTTTATTCAGAAAAAAATTCAAGAGTGAGGCTCCCGTTTCCTCAGAAAAAGACAGGTTAAAAAATAGACTCAACCTTTCCTTTTATCTCGTGTTTCTGATAAGTGTGCTCGTATACAGCATGAACCTGTATTACAGACCGATATCGTATTTTATACTGATATGCACACTTGCAGCAATCATAGCTTCGGAAATCCTTTATGTAAGAAAAGGAGACAAGGTAGCTCCGATACTGCTGCAGATATTCCTTCTTTCAATCCTTATAAGAGCCGGAATTTATTATAATTTCCCGAGCCTCATGGGTTATGACGCTTATTTCCATGCAGGCATGGCAAAACTGATTACTGAGACAGGAGCTGTTCCTCCGATTGAGGTCAGCAGCAAATATTTCTATTACCCACTTGCCCACATTTTTGTCTCTATAACCCAGTTGATGGGTGGGCTAGACATCAAGGACAGCTTCTTTTATTCTATAGGATTTGCCGATATTTTCAGCACGGCGGGGATTTACCTTATAGGAAAGAAACTCGAAGGCCCTCAGATGGGCTTGCTTGCAGCCTTATTAATAAATTTAAATAATCACAATATCGTTAGCGGGATTACAAATATAACCCCGGGTTCCCTGGTTCTCTGCTATTTCATAATTATCCTCTATGCAATCTTTAGTGAAAAGCCGGGCTTGACGCAGACAGGAATTCTACTCATGGCTACGGTTCTGATAGTACTGACCCACCAGTTAACGACTTTTGTGGTTCTTCTGGCAATAATTTCGATTATAGTGGGAAAATTCCTGCACAACCACCTTTATGAGAGTTTACCCACTTCAACGTTCAGTTTTAATTACATCCTCTTTTTTGTTATTTGTCTGCAAACCTACTGGATGTTTACATATGTCACTCCAGGGACCTCTTTTTTTGAGATGATCTTCAGACCTCTTATAGATGTACTTCAGGCCGGATCCAGTTACTCAAGCGATGAGCTTATAATGGGGACTGCAACCAATCAAAACTCAATGGAAACACTAATACTTCACATAAGTTACCTTGCCCTTCCTTTCTTTGCAATAGGAGGAGTCTTGACTTGGTTTTCCCGCAGGGACGCCGAAAAAATCGATAAGTTTTCAATTGCTCTGGTTGTTGTAATTCTGTATAGCTTTGCTTACGGGATTCCTTTACTGGGTATGAGAAATTTCCTTACAAGCAGGTGGTTCCCGCTAATAGCAGTGTTTCTGGTACTTGTAGCTGCCTCATATATGTTAAAGCTGGTAAGCCTGTTTAACTCCAAAAAGGCAAAAATTTCTGCAATTTTCATAATAATGTTGTTCTTCTCATTCGTAATGGTCACTACGCCGGGAATTAATAAAGACAACCCTCTTGTAGGAAAAGAAACAACTGTAAGGAACCAGTTTAAGAACATTGAAATCCAGCCTGTGAAAACACTATCTGCAGTGTATTCAGGAAACATTCTGATGGATGCCCCCTATGACAGCTGTCTTTTTTATCGAGACCCGGGATACAATGTGGATAACGCAACATACTTCAATACGAACCAGGTAGAGTCGGGAGAGATCAGCGGCGAGCATCTGGTACTGCTAAGAAGAGCAACCCTTCGGGAACCAATATCCATAAATGTTCCGGATAGATACGGGGTAAACATTATCAAGCCGTTGCCAGCAGAGTTCTTCAACAGCTTCGATGCTCCGGAGTATGCACTGGTGTATGACAATTCAGAGGTGCTGGCTTACCTTAAAGAAAGTAAAGAAGTCAAAAAATAAAGATTCATTGGAAACTATTATATAAGTCGCCGGTGTGGAAAACCCCATCTACGACAAAAAACAGGATTAATGTATTTCAAAGTTGGAAACCCCATGTCGAACTTCATCACGAACGTACTAAAACTTGTTTCCGGAAGTGTTACTGCACAGCTCCTAGGTATAATTCTAATACCTGTAATCACAAGAATTTATAATCCAGATGATTTTGGAATTTTTCAGCTTTTTATAGCAATCTCAGGCGTACTTGTGATTGTTTCTACTTTTTCGTACCAGCTTGCAATTATGCTGCCAAAGACAGAAGAGGATGCTGCAAATGTCACTGCCCTGTGTACCTTACTGGTAACTCTTATGACTTTAATCACAGGCATAGTGACTTTGCTCATTCCAGATAATATTGACAATATTTTCAAGACCCCTGGGATTTCAAAATACCTTCCTCTTCTTCCGTTAATAATATTCCTTAATGGGATGTTTTTTGTGCAAAATTACTGGCTTTCAAGAAAAACCCGTTTCGGAGTCATTGCAGGATCCAGAGTTTCGAACACCTTAACGTCAAAGTTATTTCAAATAGGATTTGCGAAATTGATTATTACCCCATTGGGTCTGATTGGCGGATTCATTGCAGGGTATGCATTTGCAGACCTTATCATGCTTAAGGGCATAAAAAAAGATATTAAGGTTTTCAAACAGGTTTCAATTAAAAGAATGAAAGAGATGGCCATCCAGTACAAAAAATTTCCGTTATTCAGCTCCTGGTCATCGATCGCAAACACTATTTCTCCGCAGGTCCCTTCTTTTTTACTTGCATACTTTTACACTACATCAGTTGTGGGACATTTTTCACTTGCAAATCAGGTTGTAAACCTGCCAATGGGAATTGTCGGCACCGCTATAGGCCAGGTCTTTTTCCAGAAAGTAAGTGAGGTTAAGAACGGGAATGTGGAAGGAGACATGAAGACTATAGTTGAGGAGGTTTACAAAAAGCTGATTTCAATAGGACTCTTCCCTATGATACTCCTGATGATCCTCGGAGAGCAGATTTTCGTTTTTGCTTTTGGAGAAAACTGGGGTATTTCAGGAACATATGTAAGAATCCTTGTGCCCTGGATCTTTCTGGTTTTTCTTTCTTCTCCGATCTCAACTCTCTATAACATATATGAAAAACAGAAAGTATGGCTCACCTTCAGTATAGTTCTCCTTGCTTCAAGGATAATATCCCTGGTTATCGGGGGAACTTACGGAGACCCCGAGTTTGCCCTTGCCCTTTACAGTTTTACAGGAATTGTGTTCTGGCTCTGGAACAATGCATACCTGCTAGGGCTTGCAGGAATTAGCAAGAAAGAAAGCGCAGGAATTCTTATAAAATATTCTACAATAGGCGTCATCGTTTCGATCCCGCTAATTCTGATAGAATTGATTTCTACAAACTTTTACCTGATAATATTTGCAGCCGTGATCATGACGGTCATCTATTATGCAATAACCCTCCACGAGGATCCCATGTTCAGAAAAATGTTCTCAACTTTACTTGTAAACGTAAGAAATCGGAACTGAGAAGGAAAATTAAATCTTCTTCTCAGGAAACAGAATTTTTTAGAATTTAACCGCCTTAAAGACCCTTTTCATACCTTTGAGAAAAAACTGAGGAAAACGAAATAGAAAAGAAAAGAAAAAACTGAAATAACAAGATCCACGAAGGTCCCAAGAATTTTATGTGTATCCTGCATGCGTGCTAGCTTTAGAGCTGGAGCCTTCTTTTATAAAGGGGCCCGCAATAGCCAGTCATTTTACAGGTTGAAGACCCTATTTTCAGCATACCTTTAAAGTTCTTAATGAAAAAGGGGCATCCGCCCACAAGTTCACCGTTTATGGAACAACCATAAATCTTAAAGTCTCTGGAAAGGG
Organism: Methanosarcina acetivorans C2A; assembly: GCF_000007345.1. Classification (NCBI taxonomy): domain Archaea; kingdom Methanobacteriati; phylum Methanobacteriota; class Methanomicrobia; order Methanosarcinales; family Methanosarcinaceae; genus Methanosarcina; species Methanosarcina acetivorans. The sequence goes on from NC_003552.1 coordinate 5,500,658, forward strand.
TGTCCCTGCAGATTCCCAGCCAGTCACTTGCGTGAAAGATCATACCGGGTTGAGCTTTTTCCACAAGCAGATCCCAGTCTTTGGATTCAGAAGGTAATAATTCTCTGACTTCAATTTCGGACATTTTAAACCCCTGTAATAGACAATAATGTGTTTATAATCAATTAAAATAAGAAGTAGATTTTTGGGTATTCAGTCCCTGAGTCCTGATTTGCAGACTCCGTCTACCTGTTTTGCAACACTGTACCAGCTGTGATTTTCAGTAACATAACTTAAACCTTTTAAGCCTATATTTTCCCTTGATTCTCGATTTTCAAGTAGCTTTGAGATGGCTTCCGCAAGAGCTTCCGGGTTTTCCGGAGGGACGGGAATCCCGCCTCTCGAAGCCTCAAGTACATCGGCAACCCCGCTGATCGCACTTGCAACAACTGGCTTTCCGCAAGCCATATACTCATATAATTTCAGAGGGGAAAGCCCTATTTTTGCATTCCTTGCCAGGATAAAGGGCGCAGCACAAATATCACTTGCATTGATATACACAGGTACCCGGTCATAGGCAACCACACCTGTGAAAACTAACCTGTCTGCAAACCCGAGGTCTCTTGAGAGGGAGAGCAGTTCATCCTTCATAACCCCATCGCCGACAATAAGAAAACGGCATTCCGGGTATCTGGCAAGTATTGAAGGAACCGCCTTTACCAGATATTCGACTCCCTGCCAGGGAGCAAGATTTCCCACGAAACAGACATAAGGAGTTTCCGGGTCAAGCCCAAGCTCTTTTCTGCATGCAGCCTGTCCAAGAGGTTTGAAGAGAGAGGTATTTGCTCCGTTAGGAACCACAGTTATTTTTTCTCCGGGAATGTTGTAAGCACTCTCAAGATTCGCTTTTATTCCCGGAGTCACGGCGATTATCCTATCCGAAAGTCCGAGAGCTTTGTTCAGAACCGAGATCTTTAACCTGGATTTTGCGGAAGAAAAAAACCTGGATAAATTTACCGTTTTTCCCTCCTGCAAGGCTTTCTCTTCATCACATCTGGATTTGATAAGGCTGCTCTCATCTTCCGGGATCCCGTTTAATTCATAAACCAGAGTTTTACACCTGCCTTTGCAAAAGAGCCCGGCAAGAAAACCGAAATTCGGATTTCTTGTATACAGGACATCAAAAGTTTCTGAACCGACCAGCCAGGTAGAACTCCGGAAATAATTGATTGTAAGGGTAAGCAGGCTTCCGGGACGTATATAATGGCAGTGGACGTTGTCCAGGTGAGAAAGAGTGGAACTATCCGTAGTGAAGATATGGATTTCATTATCCAGCTTTGCAAGGTTACTTACAAGCTCATGCCTGTGGATAAGGGATCCGTCAGCCAGGTAAAGTGGCCACACTATATCCAGAAAGAGCAACTTCATACTACCACCTTAATCCAATATTCCATTGAAATATCTTAGGGTGTTCATTGCTCTCCCTGCTTGGCATCTGTAGAGTTGCGGCTTAAAAACCCTGAAATCCTGGAAAATAGCAGACCCAGATTTTGTTTTCTATAATAAGCCCTTATTTCCATATCCCCGATCTTTTTCTCCCTCTTAACGGCTGAATTGAGATATCCGTATAAGTATGCAATTCCTGTGTAATATGGGGACTTGAAGGAATAATAAAACGTATTAAACAGAACCATAGGCAGATTTTTATCCATGTAATAAGCCATCCAGCCATTTTTGACATATCCCTTCCAGAGACCTTCTCCTGCGCTAGTCTTTCGTTTCTGGATTTCAACCACATCTGCATACTGTCGGAGCTGCCAGCCCCGAAGAAGAGCTTTAGTATTGGAAATGGAATCCGGGGAAGGTTCTACCTGATAACCTTCGGTTTCAAGGAAACAGGACTTTCTCCAGAGCCTTCCTGTGCCGCGAGGAAGATTTTTATCGGAGACTTCTCGGGAAAGCTTGCCGCCGACATCATAGTAAACCCCTCCGCTTGCAATCCCGAGAGAAGAATCTTTTTCAAATTCGCCTATTAATTTCCCGAAGTAGTTTTCTTCGAGTACGGTATCGGCATCAAGGAGCCCTATGTAATCATACTCAATACCATTTACCCTGCAGTATTCCAGTGCATAATCAAATCCCTGTTTGCAGACGTAGCTATAGTGAAAGGTTATGTCCCTTGGCCTTGGAGGGAGCCTTATGCTTCGAATCCAGGGGTGTCTTGCCTTCAACCCTTCAAGAATATGGGGAGTCTCGTCCGTACTCCCATCGTCCACTATGATCCAGAGTGTAGGTGTTACTTTCTGCCCTGTTACGGACCCGGAAACGTCAGGCAGGTTGTCCTCTTCATTTCTTGCAGGCGTAATCAACAGGTATTTCCTTTTAGACTCGGGATTCATTGTCCCACCACCTGTAAATCTCCTCTCCGCTTGTCATCCATGCCCCTTTTTCAGAGCAGTACTGCAGCGCATTTTCGTAGAGTTTGATCCAGTCTTTTCGGAAACTGCACCCGAAAACAAAGTTGTGCCACAGCAGGGTAATTACTCCATTGAACCTTGCTGTCGTATCTATAAGATCCTTTGTGCATCTCCAGGCTTCCTCAAAAGATCCGGAAGCCTTGAAAAGAGCAACATCCATTACAGTAAGCGGAATTTCCAGTATGTCTATCTCCCTGTCTTCGTTTAGATTATATGGTCTGAAAGGATGGCACATGCCATTCCTGAAGCCGACCGAATCACTGAATCCGAAAGTTGAATCATAGCCGAACCCTGCATCTGCAAGCAGTTCCCAGGTTTCGGGAGTTTTGAACCGGAGATAATGGTTGCGAAAACCCAGGACTTTTTTACCCAGTACGGCTTCCAGCCTTTCTTTTTCACGTTTCAGCGCTTCGGGGTCGTTGTATGAATAATAGCCCCCATGCAGGCCAGCTTCCCATCCTCTGTCGGAAATCTCTCCCAGAGAGCCTTCCAAGTCTTCAATATCATATCTGAACCTTTTTGGATCTTTTCTGCTTGCAATGAAGTAAAAAGAGGACTTTGCCCCTAAATCTTCTTCAAGATCCATGATTTCGGAAAAGTTAAGGTAAGGGGAATACTCAGCGCCCCGGAATTTCCAGAGAAACTGGGATTCCAGACCCCGGAGATCCAGATCTTTCAAGCAGCAGGCGGAGGACAGCAGGCAGTGGGAAAGAGGAGGATAAATATCATCCATATCATGAGTCAAACACACAGCAAAGGTCCTGTTTTCCGGAAATTCAACTTCCATCCCGTGATCTACCAGGAATCTGGAAACCTCAGGCTCGGAAGCGTTTTTCAGGTATTTTTCAGCGAAAAGAAAACGTCCGTGCTCATCGAGCTTTTCAGGGCAGTACTCTTCTCTTCGGGAAAAAAGATCCCAAATATTTGAGTTTTGCTTCAGTAAGTCATGCATAGCTCTCATCCGAAACCACTGGCATGGAAACCCCTGGCTTTTTGCCAGGAAGACTTTCTATGAGCTCTACCATAAATTCGGTCACGTTAATTTTGTCCCTGAGCAGGGCAGCTCTTTTGAGGCCCCAGGTCTTCTTAAGTTCGGGATCCTTGAGAAGTTCCACAGCCTTTGCAAGGGCAGCTTCTGACTCACTGTAATTGAAGAGCAAACCGTACTTTTCTTCGAGCTCCGAAAAGTTCCCCATAGTCCCTGCAAGGGAGGAAACATAGATAGACGGAGTACCAAGAATTGCGCTTTCTACAGCCATAGTTGCTCCTTCCCCCACGTATAATGTGGCATAATAAAGAAGATCATGGATTTTTTCAGAGGGGACCCTGATCCTGTACCGCTCAAATTCTTCTGCCAGTTTCCCTTCCGAAGAAATAAAAACCTTCCCGAACTTTTCGAATTCTTTAAGAAGTGACAACTTATTATCAATTCCGTGCTGGCCTACATCATGATGTGCACCCCATGAAATAAAGCGCAAGATTACAAACGGTTCACCTACCTCTACCCCGAGTTCCCGTAAAACATCAGGATTCGGGGAGAAGTAAGCGGGATGAAGATATGCCAGTTCATGATAGCCGCTATACTTGAGCTGCTTTTTTCCTGCATCTTTTTTAAAGGAGGTGGGAGTGCAGATAATATTGCAGAAAGGATAGGTCATTTTCTGGGCTATTTCTGCATGTTCGGTATCATTAAAAATTATGGATTTTTTTCCCAGTGCCCAGGCTACATGAGCAACCGGAGGAGAGAGAATGCCTATAATGAGGTCCGGGTTAAACTGGCGAGCAATTTTATAAAGTTTAGACTCTCTTACGAACCACTCTTCAAACAGGTGGACCTTACCCGACCTGACCTTGCTTAAAACTGTATGTGGGATTTTGTAGGCATCTAATAACTCTATTACAACGTCTTTATCCCTTGAGACAATCATTACCTGATGTCCTTTTTTTTCAAGATTCCAGATAGTATTTTTAAAAAAATGAACGTGAGCCGGATGCCCTATATCAACAATGACCCTCAAGATTTTCACTCCCTAAATGGTCTCACACTTTGATTCCACGAACTGAGGAAAATGGACAGTTTTCTTACTGGAGGGCAGCGGTAAAAAGGAAAGTAAGAAACTATTTAAATGCCAAACCCGGAAACCGATAAGGCGAGATATTTTCGAGAAATCAGGGAGTCTTCTACTTCACATTTACTTGATTAATCAGAGAAGCAGTCAATATACCCCGGTTTTTCTTAAATCCTTTTTCCGAACCCTATTTGCGGATTCGATGTCCCTTAAATTTCCCCTGAGCTGACAACAGGATGACGGCAACACCGACCCCCTCGGCTATGCCCAACCCCATTACAGCGCCTCCTTAAATTTAAATTTTTGAATCTGATAGGATAGCTAACAAACACTATTATGGTTAGAAGATAAATAGTTCAAAAATAAATAGTTTTGGAAACTAAGGTTCTGAACTAAAGTCTGTAAGGAACTAAAAACATAGATAATCCCGATTATTTTAGTTTCACAAACGAAAAAAATGGCATATTAACACCTCCTGAGATTTTAGAAGGGAGATCTCTTCAGGCGAATAGAAGGAAATATCTAAAAATAAAGAAATTCAAGGATTTAAGTAGATAGCCCTGTAAAAATAATTTCCAGACCTGCAAAGAGGAAAGTGGCAACAAAACATATCAACAGAGGATATATCCCCATATCAATGGAATCCATCGAAAAATGGTCTTCTTTTCTGCAAACCAGAAGCATTTCTTTCAGCCCCAGTAGAGCGATTAGTCCCAGAACCGTTATCTTGTAATATTCAGGGATTCCAAAGTCCGTATAAACAAAACAGATGCCTGAACCGGGAAAACTATTTCCCAGAGCAAACTCTTCCATACCCAGAATTAACATTGAAAGCACTACATATCTCCCAGCTTATCGATAAAGGTATTGTAAGAACATGTACTAAATTCTATCTATAGAAACTTATAAACTGTCAAACTATATAAATATTCAAACCGTCACAAAAAGGATAAGTATACGAAAGCCTGAAAGCGAGAAGCATTAAAGATCAGGAATTGTAAAGAAACACACTACCAAAAAATAAATAAGGTTTTGAAGCTATTACCTCTTCAATTCCCGAGAAAGAGGTCTAGATTATGAAAGTTTCGGTTATAGGTTCAGGATATGTGGGTTCGGTCACAGCAGCCTGTTTTGCAGAGGTAGGACACGAAGTCATCTGTGTAGATATCGACAGTAAAAAAACAGAGCAGATAAACTCAGGCATTCCTCCAATCTACGAGGAGGGGCTTGAAGAACTTTTGCAAAAGTATGCAGGAAAAAAACTCATAGCAACTACTGATTATGAATTTGCAGTCAATGAAACGGATATTTCCTTTATTTGTGTTGGAACCCCTTCGGCAGAAGACGGGAGTATAGACCTTTCAATTGTCCGGGCAGCAGCTGCAAGTATCGGTGCAGTTCTAGCAAAGAAAGAAGGCTACCATGTGGTAGTAGTAAAAAGTACAGTCGTGCCCGAAACAACAGAAAAATTTGTCCTGCCGATCCTTGAGGAAACCTCGGGGAAGAAAGCCGGAAAAGATTTCGGAGTCGCAATGAACCCGGAATTCCTTAGGGAAGGAAAAGCTGTCCATGACTTCATGCACCCTGACAAAATAGTTGTCGGGGCGATTGACCGAAGATCAGGAGACATGGTTTCCGAACTCTACAGGATCTTCGAATGCGAGATCACACATACAGGGCCGGCAACCGCAGAAATGATCAAATACGCAAATAACTCCCTGCTTGCAACCAAGATCTCCTTTGCAAATGAAATTGGGAATATCTGCAAAAATCTGGGGATCGATACCTATGAAGTAATGGAAGCTGTTGGGAAGGACTTCAGGATTTCCCCAAAGTTTTTAAATTCCGGAGCAGGTTTTGGAGGGTCATGTTTCCCGAAAGACGTAAAAGCACTCATAGGAAAAGCAAAAGCAATCGGATACTCTCCCGTGCTCCTTGAGTCCGTAATAGCTGTAAATGAAAGGCAACCCCTTCTTATGACTGAAATTCTCCAGAGGAAAATAGGAGATCTTGCAGGCAAAAAGATTGCAGTCCTTGGCCTTGCCTTCAAGAACGAAACGGATGACATAAGAGAATCCAGATCAATTCCTGTGATCGCTGAACTCCTCAGGCTTGAAGCCCGGGTTTCGGCCTATGACCCGATGGCAACCGAGAACATGAAACGTATCTTTCCTGCAGTCGAATACTTTGGTAGCGCCTCGGATGCGCTTATAGATGCAGACGCCTGCCTTGTTATGACAGAATGGGACGAGTTCAGGAATCTTGACTCCGAGTTCCAGGGCATGAAAAGAAAAATAGTTATTGATGGAAGGCGGATAGTTAAAGCGAAAAATGTGGATTATGAGGGACTCTGCTGGTGAAAATCAGCAGAAATTCCTGCCCCTCACATTTTATACATTATATTTTGCAGTAACATATTTTGCAGTAACATATTTTGCAGTAACATATTTTGCAGTAACATATTTTGCAGTAATGTATTTTGCAGTAATGTATTTTGCAGTAATGTATTTTGCAGTAATATGGTCATTAGGCCATTTTTTCTTGAATCTAAGTTAATTGAGGCTTCATTTAGTATCCGGTTCTTTTGCTTCTTTTATAACCGGATTCTGTTCCGATCTCCACTCTTACTTTTCTGCCGTGACCTTTTCAACTGCCAGGATTTCCCGCAGGTACTCAAGTACATTGTCTCTGAGGCTTTCGTTCTGAAGGGCAAAGTCGATTATAGATTTTATATATCCAAGTCGGTCTCCCGTATCGAACCTTTTTCCTTTGAACCTGCAAGCGTAGATCATCTGAGACCTGCTCAGGAGCCTGATGCCGTCCGTAAGCTGGATCTCGCTCCCCACTCCGGTTCCGGCTTTTTTAATGCAATCAAAAATTTCAGGAGTGAAAACGTAGCGCCCAATTGCCCCGATATTAGAAGGAGCCTCTTCGGGAGAGGGTTTTTCCACGATATCCTCAAGCACGTACAGGGAATCGTCAAGAGGCCTGCCCTTTATAATTCCGTAACTGTTCAGTTTTTCGTAAGGCACCTCTTCAACTGCGATGGTTGACCTTCCGTATTTTTCAAAGTTCTCGATAAGCTGGGCAGTGCAGGGTTTATCATTAACGATAATGTCGTCTCCGAGAAGCACCGCAAAAGGTTCATTTCCGATATGGTTCTCTGCCCTGAGAACTGCATCCCCAAGCCCGTTAGGCTCTTTCTGGCGGATATAGTGGATATCAACAAGAGAGGAGATGTCCCTGACCAGTTTCAACATGTCTGTCTGGTTCTTTTTCGCAAGGTGCATTTCAAGTTCAGGGGAGTCGTCGAAGTAATCTTCGATGGCTCTCTTGCCTCTTCCAGTGATAATGATTATGTCCTCGATCCCTGAGGCTATAGCCTCCTCCACGACATACTGGATGACGGGAGTGTCAATGATCGGGAGCATTTCTTTTGGCATGGACTTAGTGGCAGGCAGGAAACGGGTTCCTAAACCGGCTGCCGGAATGAGTGCTTTTTTAATAGTCACGGTTAACTCTCCGTAAAAGGAAAAATTACGTAAAAATTTATTCTTACACTGAGTTGAAATACTTTTCACCTTATCTCTTTAACTTTTCCCTTATTCCGTACAGAAATCGGGTTAAGGAAGAAAAAAGTTTCAGAACTTTCTAAATGAGTGAAAAATATTAATATTGAGAGTCAGATTATTTGAAGATCTTCATGCTTTCAGAGAACAGAATACTTGTAACAGGAGGAGCCGGGTTCATAGGGAGCAATCTGGTAGACCGCCTATTAGAAAAAGGAAACTTGGTTGTTGTTTTCGATAACCTTAGTTCCGGCAAGCTGGAATTTATAGAGCAGCACTTTGAAAATCCGGATTTTTCCCTTGTAAGAGGAGACCTTCTTGATCCTGAGGCTATCGAAAGAGCCTGTACGGATGTTGACATGGTATACCATGTAGCTGCAAATCCAGATGTCAAACTCGGAGCTTCAGATACAAAAGTCCATCTGGATCAGAATATCCTGGCAACCTACAACCTCCTCGAAGCTATGAGAAAAGGCAATGCAAAAAAAATTGCATTTACCTCGACATCCACAGTCTACGGGGAAGCAAGCGTGATGCCCACCCCGGAGGATTATGGCCCTCTTATCCCAATATCCCTCTACGGGGCTTCAAAACTTGCCTGTGAAGCTCTCATCACTTCGTACTCTCACACCTTCGATATGCAGGCTTGGATTTTCCGGTTTGCAAATATTGTCGGACCGCGCAGCACACACGGAATCACTGTTGATTTTATAAAGAAGCTGAAGGAGAATCCCGGCAGGCTCGAGATTCTTGGAGACGGAAAACAGGAAAAATCCTACCTTCATGTGTCGGAGTGTGTTGATGCTATCCTTTTTGCAATAGAGAAAAGCAAAGAAGAGGTAAATATCTTCAATATCGGTTCCGAAGACACAATCAGTGCTACAGAAATAGGGCAAGTCGTTACTGAAGAGATGGGCCTTTCCGATGTAGAGTTCGTATATACCGGAGGAAGCAGGGGCTGGAAAGGCGATGTGCCAAGAATGAGGCTCGGGATTGAGAAACTAAAAGCAATAGGTTGGAAACCTGTCTATACGTCGGAGAACAGTGTAAGGGAAACAGCAAGGGCATTACTTTCCGGAAACTGAGATTTTATGATGCACAGAGAAATCCAGAGGCAATAGCACACTCAATAATTCGCGAATATAATTAGACGGGCGATCAGGTAACTCCTGAAAGCATTGAAAATAACAGGCTGAAGGATTTATAAAGTCTGGGAATAAACTAATCTACGCTTGCTCGATATCGAGGATAGGAAACTGGTTATTTGCTGTTAGAGCTAACTTCTGACCTGAACAGATACCTTTTTATTAAAGACATTTCATGGTCAGTAAAACCACCTACCAGAAACATTACAACCACATAAGTAAACGTGCCCGCTCCCACCGCTTCGAAAAGCTCGAATATATCTGAGATAGCGAAGCCTGAAACAAACAAGTACATGGCTATTGATGACAGAATACTTTTTGCAATGTCCAGGTAATAAAAATCAAGTTTAAAATATTTCAGTGTCACGCGCATGCAAAGTGCAGCCATTAAAAAGTAGGAAACAAGGGTTGAAAGGGCAGCGCCTGCAATGCCGACTGAAGGTATGAGAATAAGATTAATTAATACGTTCGAGACAGCGGCAAGAATGTTAATATAGGTAGCAGGTCTCGTTTTTTTAATAAGGAATATTGTATTGACAAAAATCTGGAATATTCCTACCAGAAGCCCGGCAAAAGCAATGATCGGGATTACAAACCAACCGGAAACAAAATCCTGAGTGGTAAGGACTCCAAGCAAAGGTTTTGAGAGAGCTGAAAGTCCAAAAACTGCGGGAATGGCAATAATAAGGAAATACCTCAGGGAATGCGACATATAGATTCTTACCTCATCTGTCTTATTCTCGTCAAACAGCTTTGAAAGCTCAGGAAAGAGTATAAGCTGAAGAGGGCTTACAAAAAGCTGAATAAGGTTCCCGATTGAACAGGCTGCAGAATAAACGCCTACACTGCCAAGCCCAAGGAAATAAGTAACCATATATCTATCACTTGAGTCCGTAACCCACCTGATAAGTACGTTTGGAGTTAATGGCAGAGAAAACTGCAGGTGTTCTCTTATGCAAGTAAACTGCGGGATAACAAATCCTATTTGTGAAACTATGGTGACAAAGGCTATTAAGAAAATTAGCCCCTGGACCATTAAAGTGGCAGTTATTACTCCTAAAAGTCCGTATCCCATTTTAAGAAAGATAAGTGTGAATAGTAGTTTTCCAAAGGTTTCAAAAAGGGTAAAGTAGGAGAATTTCTTAATTTGCCTGAAAACCCTGAAGTAAAAAAGGGATATGGATTCAATTACATTCAGAAAAATTAAAAGAGAGCCCGCCTGGACAAAATAAGTTGCACTAGGATCCTGAAAGCCGAAAGTTGCAAGCGGTTCTGCAAAAACATATAAAAGGGACGAAGCCAGAAAACCTGATACTGTAACAAAAAAAAGGATTGAGTATACCACTTCCCTTATTTTTTTCTTTTCAGTTTCGGAAGATAAAAATCTGATGAAACTCATCGAAAGCCCCATAAGTGCGAGAGGAGAGACTAACGATACTGTGATGTTGATCTGTGCCCAGATTCCATAGTCATATGCTCCAAGGGTTTTTGTAATAACGGGGAGTAAAAAGAATGTACCCAAGCTTGTAAGTATCTGAACAATTCCGATAAATCCAACATCCTTTGCAAACTTTTGATATGACATCATATCACCTTAAAAAACACCTTTTTTCTGCTTTTAATTAAAGGAGATTATGAGATATCACTCGAAAACCTATCACTCGAAAACCTCTTTTGGAGCACAGTTAGATCACCAATAAATGTTCGATATATGAATCCTTTAGAATACCTTTGATCATCCGGCTCAGGTTTTAGCCTGTATATCAATCGCTTTTCCGTAACCTGTTCGGAATGTTTATTGTCATCTGAAGTACCTTCAATTCTAAGGGAAAGGGTCTGAAAATTTTAAGTTTCTTCTCATCGTTAACTTTATTCTTATATTAAGGGCATAATAATCTGGAGTAATAAAAGCACATTAATTCGGAGAACAATTCAGAATTCGATAACGGAGGGTCTAAAATTTTTCTCACCGTTAACTTTTAGTTTATTTGGACAGCGTCTTCATTTGAAGAAATCAGTCTCATTCTAACCCAATAAGAGATCTCGACAAAGAATAAAAGCCTTTGTGTTCGAGTAAATTTTTCTAACAGTTATTATGCAGCTAAACAAAACTTTCAAAAAAGAAATATTTAGCAGGAATAAAAATATAGACTGAAAAAATTAAGAAAAGTAGACAGGAAGTCAGGACAAAACTTATAAATATAAATAAAAAAGATGGAACCATGAAACAAAGCATTAAAGAAACTAAAGAATTTTATTACTTGCCACTAGTACATCGATTCCAAATTATGGGAAGAATTGGACTTTGAAATCAGCACTGGTCAATGTTTTTTCTATGAGAAAACCACAAGCGGACAAGAATAAACACGAATTGAAAATATTTGTGTTCACTTGTTTTTATTCATGGTTTATTGAGGATATATGGAATCGATGTACTAGTATACTATTCTACGAGACCTGTTACATCCGACTCACAGAAAAATACGACCTTCACTATCCGCTTTATTTCTACGCAGTTCCCAAAAAGTACTTTTAGCCCATAACCGGTATTTCATACTCCCACTTCTTTTTCATATGTGCCATAAAAAAGATAAAATCGTAACCATACCCCCATTAATGAATCTTTTTCATATCCTGATGGATAAGGAATCATGGGGCTTGAAAGGCGATGAAAAGTCCCTCTGGTGTAATAGGGCCAGGGCCCTTGGCACGTAGAAAGAAAAGTTGCATATTAAGGGTTCCTTACTTTAAGACAGATTATGGAAGCTATGAATTTTGACGATAAGGTTCTTTCCGTTAATGAAGGCCTCAATCCCGATGTAGTCAATTTAAGAGTATACGAAAGCAAAGTATATGAGAGAAAGGTAAATGTGGCTCCTGATGGCGTTGATACGAAGGATATTCAAGTCTGAAGGAAAAAAATACTCAAGAAGCGTCTTGCTTGTCTCAGAAAAGAATATTTTGCTATATATGAGAACCCTGGGAAAAATAAAGACCTAGACTACCTTATTGAAACTGCAAAAAGTTTTGTTGGTACGAACACGGACCTGCATATGATAAACAAGGACGATGGGCTTATAAAAAACATGGAGAAAAGTGCAGAAGAGCTTGGAATTGCAAGCTGCATCAAGTTCGCTAGACCTGTAAACCAGAGGACAATTCCCTCTGGATTTCAGCGGCAGACCTGCTGGTGCTGCCTCTTCTCTCAGAAGGAAGAAAAATTTTAGTGCTTGAAACCTTCCCTTATGAAGTCCCTGAAGTGGCAACTGATGTTGGCTAGTTCCCTAGCTTATGACTGAAAGATAAACAGGGTATCTGTTTCCTGCAACAAACCCTGAGGAACTGTCTGGAAAAATCAAATTGCGTGCGGCCACCCCACCCTAAAGAGGCTGTCCGACAATAACCTTCAGTAATAAGAGTATTCTGTTGAAGATATAATTCTAATTTTATAATTATTCCTCCTATATCTCTGATTATGGTTTTCATCAAGCCAAAAAATCAAGTTTGGACTTTACCCCCAGATATTCGAGATCTTATTCCTTCTGATCATATCTGCTACTTGGTTGATTCTTTTGTGGACGAGATGGATTTTAGTGAATTTGAAACTCGGTATGATGGTTCTGGGCACCCTGCTTATCATCCTTGCATAATGTGTAAGATTTTGATTCAATCTATGCTTGATAGAGTTCGATCATCGCGAGCGATAGCTCGCAATGTTCGAGAAAATATAGTTTACATGTATTTAGCTGAAAACCTACAACCTGATTTTAGAACAATCAGTGACTTTCGGAAAGAAAATGAGAAACTGATTACTGTTTTGTCCTGAAATAATTTCGCTTTGAAACTTTTTTCCTCTTGTCCATGTTTTCACCACCCAAACAATCTCACTCCTATTCTGAACTTTGCCTCAACTGGTAATCTATTCCAGAATGCTTCCTGTGGCGATTCTAACTGTTCAAGTTTCAAAGCTCCATGTGGCCTCTTGTTATACCACTGTACGAATTCTTCAAATGATTCAAACTCTCCTCTAAACCTTTGATATGTATCGAACCATTTCTCTATTTTTCCGTTTGTCTGAGGATGTCTTACCCTTGCAAGTATTGGTTTGATTCCAAGTTCTTCAATGCATCTTTTAAAGTCACTATCCCATGAACCATCCTTATTAATCCTGTGAGCCCCGAATTCACTTCCATGATCCATAATGAGCTCTCTTAAAGGGTATATGTCCCAGTACTCTTTGACAAGTTCATCAATCACTTTAATGGTGTTCTCCGTGTTGCAATGAACGTACTCTCCACCTGCAATTATCATTCTTGATGAATCATCAAGAATGGCACAGACTTGCAGTCCTAACAGGGGATTCTCATGCCAATCGATGTGTGCAGCAGACATGCTGTGTTCGCGTTCGTATCTACACCATTTTCTTCTCTGTTTCTTTTTTCGGTTTTCCTTGGCAAGGTCCATGCTAAGTAGATAGTTATGGATTCTGTTATGAGATATCTTACGATTATATTTGCCTTCGATGAGAATCTCAAGGTAACAGGCTCCAAACTTATAATCAGAGTAAGTTTGGTCAATCAATTCCTTATCAGAGGAGGATAAGGGGTTCTTTGGTCTTCCAAGATTAATGCCAACTTGAGGAAGCTGACCAGTTTCAACGTATTCTTTGTAGATCTGCTGAACTCGACGGGCTGAGATCCCCTGGATCTCAGCTATCGTCGAGGTAGATTCACCTTTCGATTTTTGAGCAATGATCCAACGTATCTTTTTTCCATTAAGTTTCACAAAAGATAAGGGATTACAACCGACATATTTAGCGCGAAATAATTTCGGGATAAAACATTTTTTAAGAAATCATCTTTTTTACTTAAATCAAACTCTTTAATCCCTGTCCCAGTTCGATCTCGCCTTTCCACCACCCGGAAATTTTTGAGACATCCGCCCTGGAATCCCGGACATCTCCTGCCCTTGATTCGGCATGGATTATCTGGCTTGAGGAGCCGGTCAGTTCAATAATATTCTCAGCAAGCTCGAGGACTGTTACACTTTTTCCCATAGCCACATTGAAGACCTGGCCATCCCCATGCTCGAGGGCTGCTACGTTTGCCATTACAACATCTTTTACATGAACGAAGTCCCTGCTCTGAAGCCCGTCACCGTAAATGACAAGGTCTTTTCCAGCCTTTGCTCTTTCCAAAAAAATAGGGATCACAGCGGCGTACGGGGATTTGGGATCCTGACGCGGACCATAGACATTGAAGTAGCGCAGGCAAGTAGTCCGAAGCCCGTGTTCTTCATAAAACATTCTTGCCAGATATTCTCCGTCAAGCTTGGAGATTGCATAGGGTGAAGCAGGTTCAGGATACATATTCTCCCTTTTAGGAAGTTCAGGGTTGTTTCCATAAACTGCAGCTGAGGATGCGGTCACGAATTTTTCGACTCCTGCCCTGACGCATGCCTGCAATACATTAAGTGTTCCAAGAGTATTTATCCGGAAAGCCTCAACTGGCTTTTCACAACTAAGAGGCACCGATACGAGAGCTGCTTCATGAAAAACACAGTCCATTCCCGAGACAGCCTTTTCGACCGAAGAGGGATCACAGATATCTCCCTGAATGAATTCGACATTTCTATGCTGAGGGATATTTCGTGAAAAACCCGTAGTTAGATTATCAAGTATTCTCACACTATGTCCTGCTTCTGCGAAATACTCAGCTATATGGGAGCCTATGAAACCTGCTCCTCCTGTAATCAGCACTTTCATGTTCCGAGAAAAGGAAAAGATACAAAATAAAATTTTCCATGCAGGTCTGAAACTTCCATATTTTCGGAAAACGTAGCAAAATATAGAAGAAATAGTTTTCATCAGGTGGAAGTCCTTTAGAAGGGAAAAATTTTTCATCGAAAGAAGCCTATGAGTACAGGGGAATTAAAAAAAATTGGGGAATTCAGGTCTTCACAATATAAACCAGCTGACCGGCAAAGTACAGTTAGTCATACAGCTTGGGGTAAATGGGTAATTTCCAGAAAACAGGTTCAAATAAGTTATTTACTTTCCGGTTTACCTGGACAATTTACTCAGTCTATTATTCCTTTTAGATTTTCTATTATCCTGCGGCAGCAATATCCGAGAGAATGCCGGTTAGAAAAAGGGTGAAATGTGCAATATGCATAAAACAACCGGAGAAATATGCACAATATGACATGAAATGAATGGATCATAGAAAACTTGACGGGAAGCTCACATAAGTATAAATTGTATGAAGATCGTATACTAAATATTTTCGCAGTGATAAAAATGGCTGGGAACAGACAATTACCTCTGGATCTGCTACTTGTGGCAGGTCTTGTAATCCTTACTGATATTTTCGTGCTTACTCCCGCACTGAGCGGAAGCTTTCTGCGCACATTCCTTGGAATTCTCCTGGTCCTCTTCTTACCCGGATATGCCCTGACAGGAGCTCTTCTTCCTGCAAAAAAAGACCTTGAAGGAATTGAGAGGGCTCTGCTTTCCGTGGGGTTAAGCATTGCCGTAGTCCCGCTCATGGGATTTGGAATGAATTACACCGACTGGGGAATCAGGGAAGTGCCCGTGCTCATAGGGCTTTCGACTTTTACTCTTCTCATGTGCGGGGTAGCATACTACAGAAGGCTACAGTTACCTGAAGCTGAAGCCTTTGAAGTCCCATTCAAAGCTTCTATCCTTGCCCTGAAGGCAGAGATTCTAGAAAAGCAAGGATCAAGAGCCGACAGAGCCCTTTCAATCTTACTGGTAATTTTGGTTCTGACCTCTCTCGGCAGCCTCGCTTATGTAATAGGGAATCCTAGGGAAGGAGAATCATTCACCGAATTCTATATCCTGGGACCCGAAGGGATGGCTGAGAACTACCCCACAAACTACACACTGGGAGACAGTGGTATAGTTGTTGTAGGAATTACAAACCATGAGCACAGAACAGTAAACTATACAATGGAACTGAGGCTTGAAAATCGTTCCCTATCTCTTCCAGAAAACCAGGAATATATCAGCCTTGAAGATAATGTATCCTGGAAAGAGCCAGTCACTTTTACTCCAACTCTTGAGGGAAAGAACATGAAACTGGAATTTCTGCTTTTTAATGATACTGAGAAAGACATACCTTACAGGAATGTGCATCTCTGGATTAATGTTACGAAGGAGGCCTGAAGTGGCACCTCCGGAATATCCACCCTCAGAGCTGGAAGCAGGAAAGATCTCTTTGCCGGAGCTTGGGAAAATGTTTAAAATGCAAACAGAGGAAAAGAATGTCTTCTTAAAAAAGATATTTTCCGTAGGAGCTCCTGTTATTGCTATTGCTTTTGCCGAACTGTTAATCTTTAGCGGAAGAATAAAAGAAGCCGCAATAACCTATACTCTGCTCCTCATAATCCTTTCGCTTTCAATAATAGTCTCAAAAAAACTGGAGACACGTAAAATTTATCAGGCATTTATACTCCTGCCTATACTTCGTATGGTAAACCTTTCAATGCCAATTTTCTTTGAATCCAGCCTTTACACTTTCGTATTCATATATGTACCCATGACAATTCCAGCAACTATAATATCCGTTCATCAGAAAATCCCAAGGGAGAGTAAAGGAGATTTACTCAAGAAAATGAAAATTTACCTGCCCTTTTCTATCCTTGCGGGCCTGATTTTTGCAGAGTTAGAAAATTTATTCATTCAAACCAGCCCTCTTATTCCTGATCTTTCACTCTTCAACCTGCTGAAACTCACAATTATAATGATTTTTGTAATCGGCCTTACAGAAGAATTCATCTTCAGAGGAATTATCCAGACAAGACTGGAAGAGTTCCTGGGCCCTGCAGGAGGTATCCTGCTTGCAAGCCTCTTATTCGGGCTAATGCATTCAAGCTATGGCACGCCTTACGAGATGGCTTATACATTCCTTGCAGGAGGCGTATTGGGATATTTTTTTTACAGGACAAAGAGCCTCGCTCTCGTAGTAATGATCCATGGTTTTATAAACATATTTTTATTCGGCCTAATCCCCTACCTGGGGCCAGGACTGGGCTTGATATAAAACTGTTGGAAAAAATATAAAAGAAACTACATATGACAGAGCACATAACTTGACCAGGTTAGTTGAGGTAAAAATACGGAAGAAAATCTATGAAGTCTATGATGCTCAAACCAAACAGAGCAGGGCCAGGACCCCCTGTTTTGTCTACTTATTATACTAACTCTGCTTTTAGGGGCTACAACATCTCCTGCCACCGCAAAGGTAACGGGCTGAGAAGTAAGGCCCGAGAACCCTAAAATAGGGGATACCCTTGTAATCGCGGGATTAGCTCCCCTGAAGAAGAAGTGGAGATTTCGATTTCTTTTGAAAAGACCGTGCCTGTATACCTGAGAGAGTACAATTACGAGTTCGAAAACGTTGAAATTCTTAATTTTAATAATCTTTTTACTGTAAGAGCCGAAGGGGTAGAAAGCCTTAAAGTGAAAATGAAAATGGTTCTCTCAAAGACTGAGAGTTCCTGGGCTGATGACGGGATAGCTATCGTGTCTTATTCCAGAGTTTCTCCGGGAACATATAAGGTAAGAGTGGAAAGGTAAGAGTGGACGGCATAGCAGAAGAAGGGGCTTCAAGTGTTAACCTGAAAGTCACAACAGTTCAAAGGCTTAAAGCCGGAACGGATGGAAAGTTTAGCTACAGATATGGTACAGGGTCAGTTCCTTCAGGAAAACTTGAAATCAAGATGGAAGATTCGAAAAGGGAAATTATCTTTAACACAAAAGGAAACTCCCCTGCTCTTCAGGCCTCTCCGATTTCTTCCCAGGTCCAGGTATCCGAAGTGTCTGAGGACAGAAAAACTTCCGAACTGGCAGCACTTGAAGGTGAAGAATCCACAGATATGGAATTAACAGACAACGAAAATGAAGAAAAACGCAGTATTCAGCTGACTGCAAGTTCGTGGGATGAAGATACCACTAAGGCTGCAACTGGCGGAGAAGTACCTTCAAAAGATTCAGCAAAAGAATCGGTAATTCAAGAATATGAAAATAAGGTCTTCAGTTTCTCCTATTTGCTTGCCGGAATCGCAGCAGGAGTTGGTATTCTACTGATATTCAGGAGTAAAAGTAAGGATTGATGCCCTCTTTATCCCCGTGTCCCGCAGAATATATAAGTGTGGCTCTCTTTACAGGAAGTCAAAAGTATTAAACTAACGGGATTTCAGGGTATTTCGGAGAAAAAGTATATGAGAAGGCACTCAAACCGTTACTGGGAAATTGATTGCCTGCGGGGTTTTGCCGTTATTTTAATGCTTGGATACCATTTTCTCTATGACCTCGATTTTTTTGGGCTTTCTGATGTTGATTTAAAGTCCGGCACTTTACTCTACATTGGGAGGGGGGCAGCTTTCCTTTTCATCCTGATATCCGGAACCGCACTTTCCATAAGCCGTTCAAGAGCTCTTGCCAGTGAAGCCTTAGGAAAGTCTGAGGAAAATTTTTCAAAATACCTGAAAAGAGGACTGAGACTTTTGTCAATGGGAATGATAATTACAGGGATAACCTGGATTTTTTTCCCGGGACAGTATATTCTCTTCGGAATCCTGCACTTTTTCGGAGTCTCGGCCATGCTTGCATACCCTTTCCTGAAATACGGAAAAGAAAACCTGCTCTTCAGCCTGTTTTTTGTATTTATAGGGTTCTACCTTAAAGAGAGAACCTTCAAATTTTCTACCCTGCTCTGGATTGGCTTCAGGCCCGAAGGCTTCACGACCCTTGATTATTTTCCCCTGTTTCCCTGGTTTGGAGTGCTCCTCGCAGGAATTTTCCTTGGGAATTCCCTTTATAAAGGTGGGAATAGGCAATTTGAAGTCCCCGAAGCCGACAAATTTTTGCTTCCGAAACCCCTTTCCCGAATAGGGGAACATTCCCTGTTCATATATTTTATCCACCAGCCTCTTTTCCTTGGGTTTTTGCTTCTGACAGGGCTCCTTGACCCGGGGATGCTGTGAATAATAGAAAGAACCAAACCTGCTGTTTTTATATATAATACAGGCACCTGATTTTGATTATTATCCGACGTTAAGGCTGCCGGGCTGTAACTACTATCGGTAATATTATTTACATAATCGAAAATATTTTAATATCCAATATTATCCAGCCGTACTACTATTCATATAACCAAAAATATTTTAAATATCCAATATTATCCACCATATCTAATATTATCTACGTGTATATTATTTACAGAGCTGAAATTCATATCAAATATTATCTGTCGTTATTCATCCGTATTGCAATATTGAAAAACCGTACTTTGATATTGATCTTGCAATAACCCCTGAATAATTATCCGCACGAATTACCTTTATAAGGTTGAACTCTTGAGAATCAACCTCTAAGAGGTAAAAGTGCAAAACCAAAAAGAAAATGGAGAAAAGAATGTACCTGGAAATTGCAATGCTTGCCTATTTCGTAGTCCTCTTCCTGACAATTCGGGATATCCGAATTTTTAAAAGGACGGGCTATATTTCTTACAGGAAAGGTGCCCTTAAAGGGCTTGCAGCTTCTTCCCTGATCCTCATAGGGGCAATTAGCATTGAAGCAAAACCGGAAATTGGCCTGCTCATTGTTTTATTCGGGCTTACTGTAAATCGTAAAGGTGCAAGAGAGCCTGTTTTCACAAGTGCAGGGACACTTGACCGTTTCCTGGGAAAAACTGATTATGTAAAGAGCAACAGATTGAAAAGAAGTAACAAAAAGGCAGGATTAAACAAAAATTGAAGGGAGGAAAAGGATAAGTAGAAATAAAAGGGAAAAAGGAAACAGGAAAAAGACTAAAAGGGAAAAACCAGGATCTGGTAACAAAAAGGCAGGATTAAACAAAAATTGAAGGGAGGAAAAGGATAAGTAGAAATAAAAGGGAAAAAGGAAACAGGAAAAAGACTAAAAGGGAAAAACCAGGATCTGGGAGAGAAAGAATCAAAAGAGAAAGGCAAAAACAAATGGGAAAAGAAACGGGATGAAATACAAGAATGCTTTTCTTAAGAAGGCAAACTGACTAAATAACAAGGTTAGCCGGCTAAAAGTTTCTATAAAGTATCCTTCTACCAGAAAAGACAGAAGAAAGAAATACATACAGAAGGCAGAAGAAAAAAACATATACAGAAAAGGCAGGAGCATTCCCGAAAATACATTTTCACCCCAAAACTTATAAATCTCAAGTTACCTATTAGTCGACAAAATCAGTATAGTCAAATTTTTGTATCCAGTTTCCACTAAATCATCAATCGGAGATAGAAGAAAACCCGTATTATGAAACTACTTCCTTTTCCGACTTCACGTTAACCGCATCACGTTAACCAGAATTCACAGGGAAACATGGTTAGATAAACCACAAAAACTTGAATAACTGGAATAAAAAACAAAAAACCAAGAGGAGATACGATGGGAAATATAAGAGAGACAAACATCAAAAGAACTGCATTCAGCCTGCTTGAAAACTATGGAGATGTTTTTACAAAGGACTTTGAGACCAACAAAGCCCTTGTGACAAAGTATACAACCATTGAAAGCAAAATAATTAGAAACAGGGTTGCAGGCTACGTCACAAGAAAAGTTGCACGCATGAAAGTCTACTGAACCAAGTATACTGAATCAGTTACTGAATAGATTAAGAACTTACTTCCGGGAACAGGCAGGGGATATCTATATGTTTGAAGGAGCAATGCCTGCCCTGATCACTCCATTTACGAAAGACGACAGGATTGACAGGGAAGGCTTACGAAGGAATATAGCATTTGTGGAAGAGGGAGGGGTTTCAGGAATTGTGCCCTGTGGCACAACCGGAGAATCGGCAACCCTTTCCGCTTTGGAGCATGAAGAAGTTATCGACATTGCAGTGGAGTGCGCAAAGGTTCCTGTAGTTGCAGGAACAGGTTCAAACAACACAGGAGAAGCCCTCCAATTTACAAAACACGCCGCGGATGCGGGTGTCGACGGCGTACTTCTCATATCTCCCTATTACAATAAGCCTAATCCTGCAGGCTTGCTTGCACACTTCAAAAAGATTGCAGAAGCAGTGGATATCCCTATGATTCTCTACAATGTCCCCTCCAGAACAGGGCAGGATATGCCTGTGGATGTTATCACCAAACTTGCAAAGGTAGAAAACATCGTGGGAATCAAAGAAGCCAGCGGGAGCGTCGGCAAAGTTTCTCAGATCCTGGAGCAGACTATAGATGACGATTTTGTGGTTCTTTCAGGAGAGGACGGGCTGACACTGCCGATTATTTCCGTGGGAGGTAGCGGAGTCATTTCAGTCGCTGCAAATATTGTGCCTGATAAAATGTCGGGAATGGTAAGTGCAGCCCTCAAGGGAGATTATGAGACTGCAAGAAAGATCCATTTCGAGATAGCCCCTCTGATCCGCGCTCTTTTCCTTGAAACAAACCCGATCCCGGCCAAGAAAGCCGCAGAACTTATCGGACTTGCAAGCGGACACCTGAGGCTTCCCCTTGCCCCCATGAGCGATGCCAACCAGTTAAAGCTCGTAACTGAGCTCAAGAAACTGGGGGTAATGAAATGATTAATGCAGCAGTACTCGGAGCCTGCGGCAGAATGGGCTCCTTAATCATAGAAAACATTACCTGCTCCACCGACATGCAGCTCGTTGCTGCATTTGATATCGGGAGCATCGGAAAGGATGCAGGCGAATTTGCTCATGTCAGCAACCTGGGAATCCAGATTTCAGATGTCAAAGACCTTGAAACAGTCCTGAAAAAGACTCAGGCTGATGTCCTTATCGACTTTACTGCAGCCGGGGCAACAATTGTAAACGCCCCCATTGCCGCAGGATGCGGAGTAAACCTTATAATAGGAACTACAGGCCTTACCCCCGAACAGCGTAAAGTAATTGATGAAACTATCCAGAAAAACAAGGTACGTGCAGTTATATCTCCGAACTACTCTGTAGGCGTTAATGTCTTTTTCAAGATAGTCAGAGAAGCTGCAAAGTATCTTTCGGACTATGACATCGAGATTATCGAAGCTCATCACAACCAGAAAAAAGACGCTCCGAGCGGGACTGCTCTTCGGGCAGCTGATGTGATCAGTGAAGCGCTGGGCGGTAAAGAATACGTATGCGGAAGGGAAGGGATCGCTCCCCGCGGGAAGGAAATCGGCATCCACGCCGTGCGCGGAGGGGATATCACCGGAGACCACACAGTACTCTTTGTAGGAAACTCCGAAAGAATCGAGATCCGGCATATGGCTCATTCCCGCCAGATCTTTGCCAAAGGCGCAGTCCGTGCAGCCGAATGGATCTGCAAGCAGGAACCTGGAATATATTCCATGGACGATGTACTCGGACTGTAAAGCTTAATTTGAAGAAACTAAAAAGGCCCGTGTCTGAGATCGCTCAGAACGGCCCCTGTTTCAGGTCTTAGTGGCCGAAAGTTCTTCTTTTTCATCTTATTTTCTTGAGCTTTTTCAGACTTTTTGAAAAATATCAAGAATTCATCAGGAGACGATTTTTACATCAACAATAGCGAAAAGTATAAATTATAAAAGATAGGAAATAGGATGGTGCTTGCTTGTAGAAGTCCAACCCCTGAAGTCTGAAAAACACCATATCATCCCACAACACAGACATGGAAAACTGCCTGCAAGCAAGTATTCCGGTAAAGACCGTCCTTTTCGAAAGATGCAGGGCTCCGGAAAAACAGAAGTCAAAAGATCTCATGAACCAGACGGAGCCCTGCAAAACCTGAAACATTTATTTCGCTGAAAACAACCTGAAAAAGATCTTAAAACCTCTCCTTAAACAGTTATCTCTCCTATGGAAAGGGGCTGACCTTCCGCATACTCAGAGTAGAGTTCTACCTCAACGGTATTCCAGGGCTGGATATTTGTCTGGTAAGTTTCCGTAAACTCGTTGTCAAGAGTGAATTTGAACGTGTAATCCACAATCTCAAATCCTGGCACACGGAACCTGAAAGATTTGGCATGGTAAACTTCCTCTCCTGCCGAAAGCTCGTATGTTTTGTCGAGTACGGAATTATTTTCCAGGTCATATATCTCTACCCGGAGTTCGTGAACTCCTGTATCGTGGTTTCGGACATGGAAAAGAGGAGTAGGAGGTCCTGCTATGAGATAGGGGATGACCACAAACAGCAACATGAATATCAATACTAGGAGAGAAACTCCAAGCATTAGCTTTCTTCTAAAACTTCTCATAAGGATTTCACCCGATCCTGATTACTGAATCTGAATTACTGAATCTGAATTACTCGCATTAATCAGCCTCAACATTTCTTCCAGCTCTACGGTTTCACCTTTACTGACAGCTTTCCCGTCTTCGGTAAGGGAAAATTTACCCTGGAAACACCCACATACCACAAAGTGCTCCAGACCCAGATTTTTAGTAGCCTGATGCGTATCATCCACCAGGTAAAGCAGGACATCTTCCCCAGGTTCAAAAGAAGGTTCATCTTCCACATCCATTGTAAGGTTCCCGGCTGTACCACCCAGAACTCGAACAACAACCTCATTTGAAGAGAGAGGATTCTTTAGATATTCGTCCACTGAAATCACAACATCCCTGTAAATAACCTCATTCGAATCCAGATCCTCCATGACATTTTTCGGCTGTCCCCCATCCGGGGTATTCCATCTTGCAGGCAGGATTTCTTTTACCGAGCCGATAAGGACCAGGTCGGAATTTTTAGCTAGCTCATCCGGGCTTAAGTATTCAACCAGATAGCTGATTCCAATGGTCATGGGGGCATCTGAAGCACTGAATTCTTCAACTTATCCGTTCCCTGCAGGAAAACCGGGATCCGAAAAAGATGATTGGTTTTCAGGCTCCACGAAAATACTGACATTATTTGAACTAATCTGCCCTATCCAGTAGGGTTTTGTGATATCTTCCCCATCGGAAGTGTGGTACTCTGCAAAAAGAGTATATTTTCCCGGGGGAAGAGCCCAGCAACTTGTATCCTGATTTATCTTCAGGGACTCTCCAGGCTGAAGCTCTATAAGAGCATCATCCATTAGTAACTCCCTTTGAAGCACCCCGCATATGTAAGGTACGTAAGAGCCGTTTGAATCCACAAAAATAATGTCATAACTGATCTGTTCCATCAACGTCCACACATTTACGGGTGTACTACCGGCATTTTTCAGGACAAGTTCGATGTTAAAAATTTCCCCTTCAACCATCCGGGTTTTTCAGGGATTACCGTTAAATTCAGCTCCCCTTCCTGGGAAACAGGCTCTCTGTCCCCGATGCAGCCCGCTGCACATACAATAAAGCATAAGATGACATAGAGAGCAAACCCATCGAATAGAAAGCTTGCTTTGCTTTTATCACGTTTACTGGATTTTCAGATTTTGAGAAAAATGCGCTTTTTCTTGCTTGCATTTAGACCTTCCTCCCTTTTGCATAGATCCATTACCCATCCTCATCTGGGATATTGATACCTATTATGCTGCCTCCGATGAAATTGCCTTTAAGGGTATTGTTTTCGGAAACATTTTTCCAGATCCAAGCCTGCCTCTTATCAGAGTCATCAAAGCCCCAAGCCCCACTCAGCAGGCAATTGTTTAAGAAAAAGAGTTCGATTCCGTGCCTGCAGTTCATTCTTAGGGTATTGTTACAAAGAAGATTCCGATCCGAAAAGTTCAGGCCTATACCCAGACGGCTTTTCAGGACATCCCTGTCTCCCAATTCGGTCCCCTGGGTTCCTTGCAGCAGGATTCCGGAGTATACAACATCCCGGATTGTATTATTTTCCAATCTGTTGCTTTCGGCATTCTCAAGCCAGATGCCGTAGCTGCCATTAATCTCTACAGTATTATTCCTCAGGCAGCAGTTATCCGAATTTTCCAAAAAAATGGCATATGTGTTGTTCCTGAACAAATTATCTTCCAGTGTACATTCCTGAATCCCATCGAGAAAAATGCCGGCACTTTTTTTAGGATCTTTACTTCCGTTCGCCCCTTCCACAGTAAACCCGCAGATTTCCACCCCCCTCTTCCTTGTCACATGGAACACAGGGGCCCCGGGATCAGCTGCCCTTATCACCGTATCCTCTGGATTTCCGGACTCAGCCCGGAGCGTCACCTGGGAATCCACAACCAAATTTTCGGTATAAATCCCAGGGGCAACAAGAATAATTTCCCCGGCAAAAGCATTCCTCACGGCTTCCTCAATTGTCAGAAAGTTTCCACTCCCATTCCCGTCTACCCTTGAAGTAAAGGGAGGCCAGCCGAAACAAGCAAAAGCTTCAGCACTGACAATAACACTTTCTTCATCGGAATGAATCTCTCCGACGCACTCAGTCGTGCATCCACAGACTTCCTCTGCACTTACATCGGATTCCTCCACATTGAATTTTTCAAGAGGATATACGGGTACTTCAGCTTCTCCCGTACAGCCCGCGGGGATTGAAGCAAAAAACAACATAAGAGATAGCAAAGCCCCTGCTTTCAGACTTTTGTTAATTTCCATTTTTTCCTCTTTAACTCGTCAGTTTTTTGAAGGTAAAAACTGATGTCCATTAGCATATTTATAAAAAATTATGCGTCCGTGATTATTAAATCACTAACCTACAATTTAATTTCTTAAAATATACATTTTCTGGCCAAATTATCTAACTATTGAGTTCAGTGTACGTTAGGATTACTCCACCATTATATAAAAAAACGGATACCAGCTCCTGAATTTTCCTCTTTATCGGTATTATTTCAAGGCAAAAATAAATATCAAGATAATTCCCGTGCCTGAAAAACGAACTCGAAAAAGGCAGGTTTAATGAAAAGCCCAGACAGTGCAGGGACCCGGATCTCCCCCCATACACTCTCGAAACGGGTCGAAAAGCACGACTCTGCTGACGGAACCTCTCCCCGGAATAAGAATTATCATTTTTTCAACAGGTGAGTAGACCTTGATTTTCCTCCCTTTCCGGCTCCATTTTACCTCCGAGATTCTTATGAGGTCAGCTTCGAGAAGAGAATTAAGGTGATACTGGAGGGTGTTTAGCCGCAGGTTAAGCCTTGCCGAAAGTTCGCTCGCAGAGAGGCAATTTTCTCCAAGGGCTTCAAGTATCCTTATCGAGGTTTCACTGAAAAGGAGTCGGGTAAGTTTTCTGGACTCCTCTGAAAAAGGGAGGAAAAGTACTTCCTCACATGTATGCACACGCATTCTTTCATCAACCATTTACAACTCCTTCCCTTTCATGCCAGGAATATAGATCCTCACCTTCATCTTCTGCAAGGGGTTCTTCCGAACAGGCAGTACCTCCTACTGCGGAATTTTTCTCATTCAGACCAGCCTGATATTTTCCAGAGGGCTCCACAGCTTCATCCGAAGCCTCTAACACAGAGATTTCTTTTTTAGAATCTGCAGAAAAGACTTCATCACTTCCAGAAGACTCGTCCTCTTCGCAACTTGCTCGTCTCCTTTTTATCAGGAACAGGAGCCCGGCTGCTGATGAGAACAGGAGCAGCAGGAGCAGAACAATCAGGTGTTTTAGCATAAGCGGAACACTGTCGAAGACGATATTGAAGGCAGGGTCAAGATTGCTGTATTCCGATGCAAAAACCGCATTTACGTTCAGTAGTACGAATACCGCAATCAAAATAAGAAGTATTGAAGCTGTAATTGTGGAATTAAGAACTCGCCTGAGCAGGAATTTTCTCCCGTAGGCCAGGATTCCTCCGAGCAGTAGCAGAACCAGAGAAATACTAAGGCCCGAAAGTACAGCATCCTTTACAAGCCTGACCCTTGCAAACGCCCTGGCCTCGTTCCAGGCTTCGATTTTCTGGGCAGAAAGTGGAAACCCCACAGTATTTTCAAAGTACATAGCATCGTACATTAATGAATCATAATTTCCCTGGAAATTTTGCTGATCAGGAAGCATCTCCTTTTCATAGAGATCATTTGCAAGACTAATCTCTTCAGAAGTCAGCTCCTTAAGCCCTATACTGGCTGCGGAATCAAGGGTTGAGTCAAATGCTGGGTGTGCAAGGGAAAATACGGCCGGGAGGAAGAGAAGGAGCCCCAATATCAAAAAAAAGTAGCAAAAAATTGGGTTTAAGGACTTCCAACCGGCTTTAAGGGCTGAAATTCCATGGGCTCGAATGGCTGAAAGCAAGCTGCCTATTTTTGACTTTATGCTACCGAACCCTACCTTCTCACCCTTCCCGGAAACCTGAATTCTGGAGCTTGCCTCCATAAGGTGTGTTTTAGCAAAACTGGAGATTTCACTCCCTTTATCAAATAACTTTAGAGTCCATGTTTTGAGGCTGCCCAGGACATACAGGGCTCCATGTTTTACGGCAGCCAGGAAACTGAAAATAAGCAAACCAAGTGAGTCCCAGAACTGCTTAAAGGCGCAGCCCAGCTGTGCCCCTTCTTCCTCACCAGAAAAATTATCCCAGGAGCTGCCCTTTTCTTTCTCTCCGTTTCCAAGTATGGGAAGTATCGCTTCCACGTCCTCTTTCCCCTTTTCGGAAAGCCCGTAACGTTTCAGTTCGTCCTGTTCCACAAGATAATCGAGTTTCTTAAGGTGAAAGCTAAGCTGACCTGTTTTACAGCCTGTGAGCTGCATGAGGTGCGTGAATGTGAGACTGTCATCATAGAGCTTTTTTACAATTGTCGCCCTGATGGGATTTGAAAGGATCTTTAATAACTGTTCTTCGGAATCATTATCCATATTTTCACTATCCCTGCTTACTGAAATTTTTCACCACTATAAATGTACCAGTTTCTGAAGTCTGTGTCTCTGCCAGAATCTGAAGTCTGCAATTGTATCCCTCACTGAGATCCGGGTTTGGACCTCATTTTGATTAAACAAATATCTGGTCAAGGACATCTTCAATCCAGGATTTATCCTGTATTTTCCTCAGACAGATCGTATTGTTGTAGATGCGGTTTTCGGTTGAGTCTTTACTCACAAGAAGCCCTTTTTCACATTCAAAGAGCTGATTGTCATGTACGGAATTTTCGTTGCTGGTATCTTCAAGGGAAATTCCATGAGTATTAGCCCACAATTCATTCCGGACAAGAGTGTTTCCGGAAGAGGTTTCCAGGCTTATCCCACACTGGAAATTATTATTGGCACTATTATTACCAAGTTGATTTTCCGCCGCCTTTAGCAGATAAAAGCCTGCCTGGATGTTGCAAGCCGCAATATTGGACTCAATGGTGTTTCCCATGCTTTCCTCTATTCTGAACCCTGAGGAAAAATCCTCTGCACGGTTTTCAAAGAGCCGGTTTTCATCCGAACCTTTAAGGTAAATTCCATTGTTTCCTCTTTCCATAATATTGGCCCTGAAAAGACTTCTGTTAGAATTTTCTATTACGAGAGCTTCATCGTTCGAGTCAAGGAGATTACTTTCCAGAACGCAGTCCGTGCAGTTCCGGAGAAAAATCCCGTGCTCCATACCCGAGACTCTATTTTTTAAAAGTGTGCAGTTTCCGGCCCCTAGAAGGAGAAGACCCACCTCAGGTCTCTCTCCCCAATCGGATTTGATCACAAAACCCTGAACAGTTACATTATCAGCATTTATTTCAAGAGCCGGAAAATCAGGCTTAGCCGGAATAATTATTACATTATCAAAAGGCCTTGTCTGGAAAATTACGAATTCTCCGGCATCGTCACCCGGCACAGAATTTCCGTATTCAATAACCTCATCATCAACTTCGTATTGCCCGAAATCTGTATCCTTTAAATCCACCTTCCTTAAACCTGTATCCTTTAAATCCACCTCCCTTAAACCTGTATCCTTTAAATCCACCTCTCTTATTATTTCGTATTGCCCGAAATCTGTATCCTTTAAATCCACCTCCCTTATTGCTTCGTATTGCCCGAAATCCGTATCCTTTAAATCCACCTCCCTTATTCTCTGAAAAAGGTCCCGGTATGCCGTACTTACTCCCTGAATCCTATCCAAGGTTCTATTTTCGTCCTCCGTCAGGTACAATTTGACCGAAGGGGCAAAGCTTCTGTTTTCAATTATGTTTTCTGAGATATTAGTAGAAACGTTTTCAGCCATGTTTTCAAGCCCTGCTCTTTCAGTAATATTTCCCTCGTGATCGTCATCAAGCTCTCTTTCGGATGAAATAAGATAAGCGTAAACAACCCGATCCCTTCTGACAAAACCGATCGGATATTTTCTTCGGATTTCCCGAACCGATTCTTCGAGTAAGAGCTTTTCTGATTCTGAAAAAGGTCCATTTTTGATTTCTTCGAGCAGGTCTATCTGCCCGGAAGCATCAAGAATCAACAGCAGATAATCAGAACTTGCTTTTTTGATTGAGGGAGAGATATACATTAAGGTTTCATACATGGGGTCAAGGCCAAATTCTTCTGTGATTTTATCGGCTTCTACCACTATTTTACCGAACTCAGAACTATCAGAATCATCACTCTTCTGGAGGGAGGAGGAAGCATCCCTGTCTTCTGCAATTAATGTTAGATATTTGTCCACAACCACATTTTCATTGTATTCTCCTGCATATACGAAAACCGTATCTCCCTCTTCTGCCATGGCCACAGCGGCCTGGATGCTGCGGGAATCGCCCCAGCCCCGCGCATCCACAGTAACTGTTTTAGCAGAGGTAGAGCCTGTGAATACGAGCAGCAAGAAGCAGAAGGCCAGCACGCAACAGACAAAAATGAGGGGTTTGACCTTCCATCCGTTTCGTATGCATTCTAAAGTCCTTTTCATGACGGTTCATCTCTCAAGCAGTTTTTTCATGCTGATTCTTTTTTCATGCTGATTCTTTTTTCATGCTGATTCATCTATCTTCAGACTTTGAGATAGAAGGAGACTGAGGGAGCCAACCTATCGGGCAGTTTCCTCTTTGCTTGGTATCGATAAATAGATTTTTGACAAAAATTCCGAAAAAAAGACTTGCGTTTATTGGAAATCGTTTTCCAATTTTAGCTGGAAACACTTGCTTGTATACTTTTTTCAAAATAAGCAAAGAAATTCACAGTTTTTATGAAGTTAAGGAGTTTGTCTATGTAACAATTCCGAGTTACCCTTTCGGGAGTAGAACTTATAAATAATATGTATTACGCACGTCTGGATGTTTACTTTGCAAACATCCTTCCTATGAACGGGGCTCGAACATGAATTAGACATAAATTAAACATGAATTAAATATGTAAATTAAGTATATGAATTGAATAAGACCTGATTTAGCGACATGGTTATCACTGTCTTGCAAATACAATTCCGGAACTCAGGTTTTCAACTCTGTCCGCAACAACGATATCTCCCTGTATTCCGAGCTTTTTTCCCCTGTACCATTTACCCCTAATGCTAAGTTTGTCGTCTTTTGAAACAATACAGAGTCCATGATATAGAACCAATGTTGTTCCACTCTCATATGCTATGGAAAATGTACTCTCGTACTTAGAAAACAAACCTCCAAACGCAACCATAATTAAAGGCACACCGATAAAGAAAAATGGCCTTTCATAAACTCTGGAATCTCCAAGGCATGTAGATTCAACGCCAAAAGATTCGGATTTCTCATTTTCCCTGTAATAGGATGAGCTCAAAGGATCTGCGATAATCGGAAAAAAAGTAGCATGCCTGCAATCAGAATAATCATTCCCGCAGCTATAATGCCCCATAAGAGCTGGCCCATGAAATAGGAATAAAAAAGTACTGACGGCACAATAAGTATTACAACTATCAAGATAACGGTAGAGTTTGATCCTTTAGTCACTAGTCAACCTCTTTATACTCATGTTTTTACTTTTATTTCATTTGTGTTTTATCCCGAAATTATTTCGCGCTAAATATGTCGGTTGTAATCCCTTATCTTTTGTGAAACTTAATGGAAAAAAGATACGTTGGATCATTGCTCAAAAATCGAAAGGTGAATCTACCTCGACGATAGCTGAGATCCAGGGGATCTCAGCCCGTCGAGTTCAGCAGATCTACAAAGAATACGTTGAAACTGGTCAGCTTCCTCAAGTTGGCATTAATCTTGGAAGACCAAAGAACCCCTTATCCTCCTCTGATCAGGAATTGATTGACCAAACTTACTCTGATTATAAGTTTGGAGCCTGTTACCTTGAGATTCTCATCGAAGGCAAATATAATCGTAAGATATCTCATAACAGAATCCATAACTACCTACTTAGCATGGACCTTGCCAAGGAAAACCGAAAAAAGAAACAGAGAAGAAAATGGTGTAGATACGAACGCGAACACAGCATGTCTGCTGCACACATCGATTGGCATGAGAATCCCCTGTTAGGACTTCAAGTCTGTGCCATTCTTGATGATTCATCAAGAATGATAATTGCAGGTGGAGAGTACGTTCATTGCAACACGGAGAACACCATTAAAGTGATTGATGAACTTGTCAAAGAGTACTGGGACATATACCCTTTAAGAGAGCTCATTATGGATCATGGAAGTGAATTCGGGGCTCACAGGATTAATAAGGATGGTTCATGGGATAGTGACTTTAAAAGATGCATTGAAGAACTTGGAATCAAACCAATACTTGCAAGGGTAAGACATCCTCAGACAAACGGAAAAATAGAGAAATGGTTCGATACATATCAAAGGTTTAGAGGAGAGTTTGAATCATTTGAAGAATTCGTACAGTGGTATAACAAGAGGCCACATGGAGCTTTGAAACTTGAACAGTTAGAATCGCCACAGGAAGCATTCTGGAATAGATTACCAGTTGAGGCAAAGTTCAGAATAGGAGTGAGATTGTTTGGGTGGTGAAAACATGGACAAGAGGAAAAAAGTTTCAAAGCGAAATTATTTCAGGACAAAACACTTTTATTTCATTTGCTAATAATATAAAAGGAAGTTAATCTCAAAAACTCAGATTTTATCAAAACAACATATTTTGAACAAATTGAGACCCACCACATCCAGTCACTTCTGCAGTCTGAGAAAATAGTGTCAGTTTTTACCTAAATTTGACAGAAGCACACATTTTATAATGTTGAAATGGGCTTCATGCTTCTGTTTTCTTAATACAATTCAAAGTTTTGTCTTGCATCTTATGATTTTTGGACATTTTTTAATTTACTAAAATGTAGTGTGTCAATGCAACATGTTTTGTGTAAGAAAATACTGTATTAATTAGCAGAATCTGTCAAATTAGGGTTTTCAACAAATTCTAAAAAATATTAGTCTCCGTCGATGCAGAAGTTTCCTTGCGTATTTTTTAAGAATATGCCAAGGATTTCTTCCTTACAGCTATTCCTGCAGCCCGGCACAAGAACTATTATTTTTTCAACCGGCTCGTAAATCTTTATTTTTCTTCCCCTCTGGCTCCATTTAACCTCTGAAACTCTTATCATACCTGCATCTAAAAGGGAATCAAGATTGTATTTGAGAGTGCTTAAGCCCAAACTGAGTTTTTCCGCAAGCTCACCTGCTGACATATCCTTAGTTTCCAGAAGCTTCAGGATTTTTAGAGAATTTGTATTAGAAAGAGTCTGTACCAGTTTTCGAGAATCTTCCGAAAGAAATAGAATTTCCAAATTTTTATCTGAACAATCCTCTTCTAGCATAGATACTCAACTCATCCTCAGCTTCCAACTTATATTAGCATATGAACTAATTGGAAATTATATACTATTCAATAAATATTCATATTTGTAAACAAATTCTAACCTTGTTCCATATATTCTTTATGGCCAGATCATCTAACTATTCCAAACAAAAATCCAAGATTTCCCATCAGACAAAGATTTTCAGCAGAGCAACTCAAAAAAATTAAGGAGATCGAAAACTATATATAGTCAACATTCACATGTTTACTTATGTTCCTTCCGGCAGGTGAAAAACAGTTTGAATTCTGGGTTCTACGCCGAAACGGACTCCCGAACATCAATATTGCAAAGCATTTCGGGGTCTCCAGGCAGGCAGTCTCGCGAGCCCTCCTCAGTATGGATAAACGTATAGAAGAGACTCTGCTTGAGATGGCCGGGGCAAACAGGATAGAAGTGGAGAAACTAGACTCAAAGAAAGGAATCCTCTTTGGAAGATCAATTCCTTTCAAAGCCAACGCAATAATCTTTGTCTCGGCAAAACACGGGATGCAGGTCTGGTACGAACATGAAGGAGAATGTGGGTCCTGCGAGAGGTATAGGGAATGTATCGAACTCCTCTGGGACTTTGCAGAAGAAATGCAGCTTAAACTTCAGAGTACGGACGACCCCACAAAGATTGCAGATGAATTGTTTGGGAAATTGAAAGAACTGGTGGAACAGGCCTGACTTAAGACAGGTGAAATTGAAGGAAGGGTAAACGATGGATGTATTCATAAAAAGTATCAGGAAACTGATGGGATGGTGTCCTAATGCTAAAGCACTTGAAACCAGGCATTCCATCTGCCCTGAATATCTGGAAGCTGATAACCAATCCAGGGGAAAAGATGCCGGAAATAATCCCATTTTACCATCTGGCTGGTGGAACAAACGTCATAATAGATCATTGATAGCTTCCTCCGTGTTTACTATCTTTTCCTTATATTGGATTACATTCCAGGGAGAATCTCTCAAAAATGAAGCTTTTATACTGGGGTTAATAATCGGAATTATTTTAAATCCGCTTCTTTGCATCTGGAACTGGCGTTTCCTGGATAAAATAAAAAACTCAAACAAAAAAGTCCGGACAAAAAATAAATTGATGACTATAGCTGGAATACTGGGCCTTACAACACTGCTTATAGAATCTTCATCACGTGGAGGGGAATTCGTTTTAACGTTCAGTTTGACTTGTGCTTCCGGTTTTTGTTTGACAGCTTTCCTGTATTACCTTACGGATACATACTGGGAAAAGAAAAACAAAAAAATTGTGCTTCTGGAAGGGTATTACGCACCAGAGATCTACGTTATAAATAAGGATGCGGAACGATGACCATGACCCTGGAATATATCAAAAAACTGATGGGATGGTGTCCTAATGCTAAAGCATTTGAAACTAGGCGTTCCGTCTGCCCTGAATATCTGGAAGCTGATAACCAATCCAGGGGAAAAGATGCCGGGAATTCTCCGGTTCCATCTCCCGGCTGGTGGAACAAACGTCATAACAGGTCATTAATAGATTCCTCCGTGTTTACTCTCTTTTCCATATATTTGATCGGATTCCAGGGAGTTAGCCCCGTGGATGAACGTTTCATGTCCGGGGTAATTTTAGGAATTATTTTTAACCTGAGCCTCTGTATCCGGACCTGGAGTTATCTGGATGACATAAAGAACTCAAGCAGACAAAGAAAAATTATAACTGTATCGTCAAAAGAGAAAATAATAAAGTTAATAAATATAATAATAGCATTGGTAATACTGTATCTCTTATTTTCACAATTTAATTGGGGATTCGTTTTGTTTTTAATCTCTGCTTTTTGTTTGATAGCTTTGTTGTACTACTTTAAGTTTGATTTCTCTCCCATGGTGTTTCTTTTTTACTTAGGTTCACCCAACACGGTATTTTCATCTGGCATAGCCGGCATTTGTTTGACAGCTTTTCTGTATTACCTTACGGATGTATACTGGGAAAAGAGGAATGGAAAAATAGTGCTTGTATATGACCGTAAAATGTCAGAGATCTGTATCGT
This sequence comes from Methanosarcina acetivorans C2A, assembly GCF_000007345.1. Lineage (NCBI taxonomy): Archaea > Methanobacteriati > Methanobacteriota > Methanomicrobia > Methanosarcinales > Methanosarcinaceae > Methanosarcina > Methanosarcina acetivorans. Next base: position 5,535,507 of record NC_003552.1, read on the forward strand.
AAATGCGGAAGCGGAGTAACGACCATGACCCTGAAATATATCAAAAAAATCATGGGATGGTGCCCTAATGCAAAAAAACTTGAAACCGGACCCCGAATTAGCTCTTCTAATTTTGAAGCATATGGTCGATCGAGAGAAGAAAAATCAAGAAGTCCGGAGGTTTCAGGCCCGCATTCCAGGCTTTATACCCAACTCCTTCTGCTACCAATGTTCTTTGCTCCTGTTTATATAAACCTATTTCAAAAAGGTATAAACACAGAAGCTTTCCTTCTTGGCCTTTTACTTTCTTTACCGATCTATTTGCTCGGTTGGAAAAAGCAGATGCATCAATACGACGCTGCAAAAGAAAAAACTGTTATTTCCCCTTCCTTCAGAAAAACATTCTTCTGTGTTTTCTTACTCCCATTTTTAGGTTTAACTTTGCTCATAGCTTTCTTGCCTTATATCTCGTCTCATGCAGCTTATCTTTTTAACGACCAGATACTGTACTCTTTCTTTTCAGGAACTATGATTCTGATGTGGGGCTTCTATTTCCAGCTAATTTACTGGGAGAGGAAAAACCATGTAAAAATGTATGTGAAGAGAGAGAAGGGACAGCACAAACTGTATGTCCTTGGAGAAAAGGGGGGAGAACCATAAGCCGGGAATCCAGATACATAAAAAAACTGATGGGATGGTGCCCGAATGCCAGAGCACATGAAACCAGGAAGTACGTTGATCTTGAGCGTTTTGACTTAGATACACCAGCTGGAGCAGGAGGAGAAGGCGGAGATATGAAAAATCCGGGACGGCTACGGAAAGCAAGTACTCGAATTCTTCTATATGGCATTTTTTTTACATCCGTGTGTTTTCTGGTACTTAATCAAACAGGCATAAACCCGATCTTTTTACTTGCCGGATTTTTCACTGCCCTCGTTCATGTCGCATTTTACTGGAAAATTCAAATGGAAAAATACGATGCCCTGGTAAAGCAATCAATTATTGAACATTTGGACAAGAAAAAAAGTATTATACTGACGATCCCGTATGCGCTTTATTTTGTGCTATTTTTCCTTAGTATCATTGTTGGTCGCGAACATTCCCCGCAAGCAATGATTTCATTTGGTACGGGTTTAATGGTTGGAATTTGGCTTGGCTATTTCCAAATAATATATTGGGAGAAAATTAATCACGTAACGATTTACTTCGACAAAGGTTATGGAATGGGGAAAAAGTCGTATATCGTGAGGGAGGGAGAATAAATGCCCGTTAAGATCCTTGTTTGTGACCAGATCAAGAAGTTTATGGGATGGTGCCCTAATGCAAAAAAACTTGAAACCGGACCCCGAATCAGCTCTGCTGATTTTGAAGCATATGGTCGATCGGGAGAAGAAAAAGCAAGAAGTCCGGAGGTTCTGGGCTCCCATTCCAGGCTTTATACCCAACTCCTCCTGCTACCAATGTTCTTTACTCCTATTTATATAAACATATTTCAAAAAGGTATAAACTTAGAGGCTTTCCTTCTAGGTCTTTCACTTTCTTTACTTACCTATTTGCTCGGCTGGAAAAAGCAGATGCATCAATACGACGCCGCGAAAGAAAAACCTGTTATTTCTCCTTTTTTCAGAAAAATATTCTTCTACGTTTTCTTATTCCCATTTTTAAGTTTGGGTTTACTCATAGCTTTCTTACCTTATATCTCGTCTCATGCAGCTTATCTTTTTAACGATCAGGTACTGTATTCTTTCTTTTCAGGAACTATGATTCTGATGTGGGGCTTCTATTTCCAGCTAATTTACTGGGAGAGGAAAAACCATGTAAAAATGTATATGAAAAGAGAGAAGGGACAGCACAAACTGTATGTCCTTGGAGAAAAGGGGGGAGAAATGTGAACCTGGAACCCAGATCCATAAAAAAGCTGATGGGATGGTGCCCAAATGTAAAAACTGCTGAAGTGGGATCCCGGATTAGCCCTGCCAATTTTGAAGCATATGCTCAATCCGGAGGAGAAAAAGCCAGGAATCAGGGGGTTCCGAACCGATTTTCCAGGCTCTTCTCCAGGTTTGACGTTAGAATTCTTCTGCCAACACTATTCTTTACTTTTTACCTCATAAATTTGCTATCCCAAAAGGGTATAAACTTAGAGGCTTTCCTTCTAGGCCTTTCACTTTCTTTACTTACCTATTTGCTCGGCTGGAAAAAGCAGATGAATAAGTACGATACCCTGGCAAAAAAACCTGCTGTTGCTCCTTCCTTTAAAAAAACATTCATCTGGGTTCTCTCAGTCATAATTTTGGGCTTAATTTTGTTCATGGTTTTACTGTCTCATCTATCTCATATGCTCCATTTTCTTAACGCTCAGTCAATGTATTCTTTTATTGCAGGAGCTTGGATACTGATGTGGGGAAGTTATTTTCAGCTAATTTACTGGGAAAAGAAAAAACAAATGAAAATTTATATAAAAAGTGAAAAGGGGTTCCAAAAAATGTATGCCTCTGAAGAAAAGGAGGAGAAACTGTGAACCTGAATACCGAATACATTAAAAAATTGATAGGTTGGTGCCCGAATGTCAGAGCATCTGAAGCCAGACGAAATGTTAGCTTTGAGAATTTTAATTCTGATATTCATGAAAGAGCAGGGAAAGAAAATAGAGATCCGAAAAATTTGGGATGGTTCCGGAAAGCAAGTACGCGACCCCTTCTCATTTATACTTTTTTTACTCTCATTTATCTCATGGTATTTCATCAAATAGGCATAAGCCCGATCTTTTTACTTGCCGGATCTTTCAGTTCTCTATTTCTCAGCATATTTTTCTGGAAGAAACAAATGCAAAAATATGACGAATTGATAAAAAAACCAGTTACTGAGTGTTCAAATAAAAGAAAAATGAGTCTATTCGCGACCATATTTGCAGTTTATTTTGTAATGTCTTACATAATGTCTTACCTTGATGCTAATGCTGGGGAACTTGCCGTTCAAGCAATGATTTCATTCATTGGAGGTTTCTTGGTCAGTATGTGGCTTGAATATCTTCAGATACTTTACTGGGAGAGGAAGAACCGTAAAGTGATTTATATTGACAAAGGCTACGGATGGAAGAAATCCTACATAATTCTGGAGAGAGAATAAATGCCCGCTAAGATCTTTGTTTTTGACCAGATCAAGAAGTTGATGGGTTGGTGTCCGAATGCCAGAGCACATGAAGCCAGACAGCATTCTAACCTTGAAAATTTTGCTTCTGAGCTCCCAGATAGAGCAAGTGGAGAAAATGAAGGTCTGAAAAATCCCGGATGGCTCCGGAAAACAAATACTTATACTCTCCTGATTAACACTTTTCTTTCACTTGCATATTTTCTGGTAATCAATCAGTTGGGTATAAATCTAACTCTGAGTGCAAATCTAATCCTTTTACTTTCCGGATTTTTCATTGCCCTATTTTTCGTTATATTTGACTGGAAGAAACAAATGCAGAGATATGACGCTCTCGTAAAACATCCGGTAATCGACTATTCAGATAAAAAATTGTATTACATACTTGCAGCTGTACTTTTCATTTTGATATATAATTATTATATCGAAAAACAGGGACTTGATCTGCAAGCGGTGTTTTCATTTGTGGGAGGTCTCGTGGTCGGAATATGGCCTTTCTATTTCCAGCTAATATATTGGGAGAAAAAGAACCACAAAACGATTTATTTCGACAAAAGCTATGGGACATGGAAGAACTCATACATTATTCGGGAGAGAAAATAAATGCCTGCCAAAAATGTTGCTTTTGAAAATATCAAGAAGCTGATAGGCTGGTGTCCGAATGCCAGATCACATGAAACTCAACATTCCCTTCATCCCGAATATTTTGATGCGAATATCCCGACCAGAGGTGGAGATACCGGAAACTCGGAAAATTTAAGCTGGTTCCGGAAATCGAGTAGCAAAATTCTCTTAGTTGATTCTTTTCTTACACTTACATATCTTCTGGTAATGACCCAATTGGGCGTAAACATAGTGACTTTACTCGCCGGATTTTTCCTCTCCTTAACTTTTTTCATTTTTAGCTGGAAGAAGCAGATGCAAAGGTACGATACTCTCGCACAAAAACTCGTTCTTGATGATTCCAACAAGAAAATTCTGTATAAAAGACTTTTTCGAATAATAACTCTGATTTTCTATGCCACACTTTTTTATTGGATTTTTGCAGGAGATCTGGAAAGAAATTTTCTCATGAAAGGAACCCTTTCTTTCTTTGCAGGCGGACTCGCCTTCATGTGGCTTGGCTATCTTCAGATACTATATTGGGAGAAAAAGAATCACAAAACGATCTATTTCGATAAAGGGTATGGAAAGTGGAAAAATTCGTATATCATTCGGGAGAGAAAATAAATGCCTGCCAAAGCTGCTTCATTTGAGCATATAAAAAAACTGATGGGATGGTGCCCAGTTTGCGGAAAAATGGCATCGGGAAGAAGACAATTCTGTTCCTTTGCAAATACGACCCCAGTTTCCGAAAAAATAGGAAATCTCCTCGAGTTCCGAACTTCAAATGTACTTTTTCCTGCAAACACAACTCTGTTCCTGATATATTTCATGATAAGTTTCAGGCTGCTCCTTTCCCTTAAGTATCCGGAGGAAATTCTCTTCTTCCTGACAGGTATCTTTTTGTTTAACATTTCTTTTTACTTCCTAATTCTCAAAACCTTCGACACAGCAGTTCTTGTAAATAAATTAGGGGTACATCTGCAGGCTTTCAGACTGAAGAAATTTGAAATTCCTTACGAAGAAATTGAAAGCATAATATTACACAGGCTTGAAAAACGTTCAAAGAAAGCATCTATTCTCCTGGGAATTGGGGGCATTGCTATTTGCGGGTTCGTGGCCTACATAGCTGTAGGAAAAGGAGACTGGAATGTACCCATACTACTGATCTCCCTTCTCCCCCTCCTACTTTTTGCAGAGCGGAAACAAAGAACTCAGTTCCGGGACCTGAATACGCAGCTGTACATCAAGACCAGACACAAAAAGTGGTATGAATGGACTCCTTACTATTCCTTAGTCACGGATGAAGCCTCGGCTGAAGAGCTGAAATCGTCCATAGAAAGGCACTGCGAGGGTATATGAAATGGCTTTTATTGAATCTATCCGAAAAATGATGGGCTGGTGCCCGATGAAAAATTCCCTCGGGAAGGGGTGGCAGGAAGGCAACTACCCGTTCTTTAAAATGGAAAATGGAAGTATTCAATTGGACCCCTCTCCTGTAGACCTGAGGAGAAACAAAATCCTTAAGGTGCGATATAGTCTCTTTGACAGGTGGACTGTAATAATTGCTATTTTCACATTGATAATCTCCCTGCTTCTATGGATATATATTCCTGAAGACTCCTTTTTGATCATATTTTCAGGTCTTATTATGTTCCTTATACCTCTCATATTATTTCTTAACAGACCCAATATTGCTGAAGTAACATCCGGAAAAATCATAATCAAGAAACCTATGCGTAAACCACTTGTGATCGAAAAAGAAGACGTCATGCAAATATCGGTAACAAGGACAGAAAATCATTACCTGCGCTGGCTGGTCCGCTCAATTTACGTTGTTTTTATACCACTTTACTTTGTAAAAGAGATAATGCCAACTTTGCAGGAAATGGAGAGGTCATTTCCGGAATACATTGATCTCAGCCTATTTCTGTTGAATCTTACAGTATTAGTAATGTTCCTTGTGATGTTTTATAACTTCGAACTCATGGCGCCCTATCAGCGGATTCTTAAAGTTACTACACGTTCAAACCTGGAACTAAGTTTCTTTACCGATGATCCTGAAAAACTCACAGGAATTCTCAAAAAAGAAGAGGAGTAAGAGATAAAGGAAAAAACCTACATCGGAATCTGAATACGCAGCTGATATTGAAACCAGCCCCTGTTGTTGAGGGACCCTTATCATTCCATAATCACAGAGAAACCTTAGCTGAAGAGACCAAATCGCTTATCGCAAGGCAATATGAGGGTATATGAAATGGCTTTTATCGAATCTATCCGAAAAATGATGGGCTGGTGCCCGATGAAAAATTCCCTTGGGAAAAGAAAGCAGGAAAACAACTACCCTGATTTTAAATTCGAAAATGGGATTGTTGAGTTGGGTTCGTCTCCCGCAGACCTTCAGGGAAATAGAATTTTTAAGGTGCATGTAAACCTTTTTCCAGAATGGTGGGCTGTAATAATCATTCTCTTTGCATTAATAATCTCCTTACTTCTATGGACATATAGTCCCGAAAGCTCTTTTTTAATTATCCTTTCAGAGATTATTCTGTATTTACCCCTCATAGTGCTATTACTTTTCCATCATCCCAGTACTGTTACGGTAATGCCTGAAAAAATCATAGTCAAAAGGCTTATACGTAAGCCAGTTGTGATTGAAAAGAAGGATATCATACAAATATCGGTGACAAGGAACGAAAACCGTTCCCTGCGCTGGCCAATGCGCTTAGTTTTTCTTGTTACCCTTCCTATTATACTGCTTCGCACCGTAGAAAGGATTGTAAGGGATTTGCAACTGGAAGCAGCAGCCTCAGCCTCCGCAAAACTCAGCTTATTTCTTTCACAGTCCTTGACAGTGACATATCTTCTTGTGTTTTTTTATTACTTTGAGATACGAGCGCCTTATCAGCAGATTCTTAAAATGACCACATACTCAAACCTGAAACTTTGGATATATACCGAAAAACCGGAAGAGCTTACAAAGCTTCTAAACTTTGGAATCTGAATACGAAACTATACATCAAAACCAAAAAAGTAATCACGGACGAAGCCTCAGCTGCAGAGCTTAAATCATCTATTGAAAGGCATTTGTGAAGGCGCATGAAATGATTTTTGTGAAATACTTCAGAAAATTGATGGGCTGGTGCCCGAATGCAAAAAATCCCTCCAAAAAGGGTGGCAGGAAGGCAACTACCCGTTCTTTAAAATGGAAAATGGAAGTATTCAATTGAACCCCTCTCCCATGGACACGCCCGAAAGTAGAATTCCTAAGGTGCAGGTTAGCCTCTTTGACTTCTGGGCTCTAATAATTACTGTTTTCGTATCAATAATCTCTTTTATAACCTCTTTGCTTGTATGGGCCTATATTCCTGAAGATTCTTTTTTAATTATATTTTCAGGCTTTGTTATTTTCCTTATACCTCTCATATTCTTTCTTAATCGCCTCAATACCGTCGAAGTAATGTCCGGAAAAATCACAATCAAGAGACCTCTACGTAAGCCAGTTGTTGTCGAAAAAGAGGATATCAGGCAAATTTCGGTAACAAGGAACGAAAATCATTCCCTGCGCTGGTTGATCCGCTTATTTTATGTTATTTTTTTACCATTCTACCTTGGGGAGGGGATAATTAAAGCTTTACGGAATTTGGAAAGATCATTTCCAGACTATATTGTACTCAGTCTATTTCTGGTGCGTCTTGCGGGAGTAGCATTTTTCCTTGTGCTATATTACAATGTCGAAATCTTAGCGCCTTATCAGCAGACCCTTAAAATTACTACGAATTCAAACCTGAATCTTCAATTCTTCACCGAAGAACCGGAAAAGCTTGTCACTATTCTCAAAAACGAGACTAAATAAAAAGGAAGAGGAAAAAAGAGGTGTCCTGAAATTGTGACTTCCCAAAGTTAGAAACACATAAGAAAATGTAGAAAACAAATTCATCATTTTAGACTTTTAATCAGCTCCTGAAAGCGCTTTTCGTCCACTATCTTCTGGGTATTGAGCATCCGCTTAAACTCGTCAACACTTTTTTCCCCACCTTTCCCCTCAAGTTTATCTTTCAGTTCTATTGCCGCTCGCAAAAGTCCGACCGCCTCTTCATAAAGGGCTTCTGCCTCAGTCTGTGTGAGTTCTTCGGTTTCAAGCAGTTCTTCGTCTGCTTTTGCTCTTTCCTTCAATTTTGGGATAAGAGCCCTGATTTCGGCAGCTTCATCAGGTCCTGGTAATTCCTCTTCTCCAAGAGCCCTGACAATATCCCGGAGCCTGTACTCCTCTCCATCGATTTCCACACATTCGGGAATTTTCTTCCCGGCCCAGGCAAACTCACTCCTGAGGCTCCAGAGGAGTTTGTTCCGCTCCTGATAACTGATATATTCGGCATCTGTCCCGTTTGTCCTGTTTTCATCTTTCAGCATAAACTATTTCCTCAAATCCAGATCTACTTTTATGATTTATCCTCCAGATCTCATATTCTTTTTCATTCCGACCCCGAAAAAAACAAATTCGGAAGCTGTACTTATTTCCACGAAAAACCTGAAGGAAAAAAAACCTTTACAGCAAATTTTCCGCAATCTCTTCGGAGATTACGTGCTCGCAGTACAGGCAGTGGAGGGAAACTCCTTCTTCTTCGGTCCGAAGGACTGAAAATTTGGATTTTATGGGTTCGCTGCTGTTGGAGATGCAGTTTGAATTCATACAGCGGACAACGCCTTCCACATAAGATGGGAGCACGACTTTATTTTTCTGAACCACTTCAAAATCCCTTATGATATTAATTGTGGCTTTGGGAGAGATAAGGGCTATTCGGTTAAGTTCCTCAACACTGAGTTCCTTGCCCTCGATCTTAACGACATCTTTTTTGCCTCTCGCTCCGGGAGCGTTCATAACAAAGCTGACAGTTGCCCGAAAAGCACTTGAAATTCTCAGGATACGCAGGACATTCAGAGCCTGTCCGGCCGTTATGTGGTCAATTACAGTCCCATTCTCAATTGCCTGGATTTTCAGGTCCCTTTTTTCTTTCACTCAATCACCCCCATTGCCAGAGCAAGCAGGGCCATTCTTATCGGGACTCCGTAGAAAGCCTGCTCGAAATAACATGCGTGAGGAGTTGCATCCACTTCGGGAGCAATCTCATTTACTCTAGGAAGAGGATGAAGGACCTTAAGTTCAGGGTCTGCGGCTTTCAAAAGATCGCCTGTAACCTTCAGCCTGTTTTTAACCTTTTCATATTCTTCCGGATCCGGAAAACGTTCCCTCTGAACTCTTGTCATGTACAGGACTTCGACGTCTCCTATTATCTCCTCAAGAGAATCGGTTTCTTTTACACGGATCTTTTGCTTCTTAAGATCCCGGACAATTTCAGGGGGCATCCGGAGTTCCGGAGGCGAAACAAAAGTCATTTCTGCTCCGTAAAGGGACAGGGCATGGCAAAGGGAATGGACTGTTCTCCCATATTTAAGATCTCCTGCCATGGCGATTCTCAGGTCTTCAAGATGGCTTTCCCTGCGGATTGTGTAGAGGTCAAGAAAAGTCTGGGTAGGGTGATGGACAGAGCCGTCTCCCCCGTTGATCACAGGGACGCTTGCAAATTCCGCAGCCATGCGTGCCGATCCATCAAGGGGGTGGCGTAGCACAATAAGGTCAGCATATTTACTGATTACCCTGATAGTATCGGCAAGGTTTTCTCCTTTCATGACAGAACTTGCCTCAACCGAGCCCAGGTTCAGCGCCTGTCCCCCAAGTCTCTGGGTAGCAGCCTCAAAAGACAGCCTTGTTCTTGTGCTTGGTTCAAAAAAAAGAAGAGAAACGATTTTTCCATCCAGCAGCCTGGACCTTTCCTCACCCCTGGCTACAGGTTCAAGTTTTTCTGCGGTGTCCAGAACATGGTCAATTTCTTCCCGCGAAAAATCTTTCATTGAGATGACGTGCCGGTTCTTGAATAACATCCGTTTTTCATAAATGATTCCCAGAGATATAATCTTTGCTCCGAAAGTTTTCCAAGTTAACACTTCAGCAGTTATAGCCCTTATCTACCCTTGTTCATTTCCTTTTTACTTAGATACATTCTTTATGAATTCAAGCCAGAGCTTGGCATCCCTAACCCTCTGGCCGACAAATTGCTCCTGAAAGCGTTTTGAACTTTCTTTAAGAGCCCCGCTTTCGATTTCTTTAAGATCCGTTATTGCACGGAGCAGACCTGCAGTCTCATGGTAGAGGGATTCTGCCTGCTCGTGTGTAAGAGGTTTCTCTTCAAGCTCCTTTTCGTCCTCTTGCTCTTTTGCCGAAATAATATTGATGCATTTATCTATTCTGGATTTTTCGGTCTCGGTAAGGGTATCTTTCTGGATTAACTCCCAGACATAGTCATGAAGCTGGTATTTTTCTCCCTCGAACTCCACATAATCCGGGATATGCTGTCCCACCCAGAAGAGACGGCAATGTAGAGCACCCAGTAGCTCTCTGCGTTCCGCATCAGTAATATATTTTTGAGAAAAATTTTCTTCCTCGTTTGTTTTAAGGCTTTTTTCCATAATTTGTCCCCGACAATTAAATTATCTCTTCCGATAAAAAATATTTGTAACAAATTTTTAGTGGAGAGCTCTGGCTGCGGAGATAAAATTATGTAAACAAAAACATTCAAAGAAACATAGTTCAGAATAAAAAGTAATATAGATAATGAAGAACTCACATACTGAAAATGGGCAGTAAGAATATACAGGGGTAACAGGTTACAGGGGTAACAGGTGAATCAAAAAAGGTAATAAAAGTCATACTGATAATTTAAGAATGTAGTGAAAATTAAAAACATATAATAAAATTTGAAAAAAATAAAACCAGGAGGAAACCGATGCAAAAACCCAATTTTTCATATTTCTCGGTTTCCCGATAGAGGTGATATTATCGTTCCCATAATTCAAGTTGCACTTGATCTTCTGGAACTTGACCGTGCAGTTGAGATTGCAAAGGAAGCAGTCGCAGGAGGTGCGGACTGGATCGAGATAGGGACTCCCCTGATCAAAAGTGAGGGCATGGACTCAATCCGTACTATGAGGAAAGCTTTTCCGGACAGGACAATTCTTGCCGACATGAAAACCGTAGATACCGGAGCCATGGAAGTTGAGATGGCTGCAAAAGCCGGTGCGGATGTAGCTATCATCCTAGGAAGTGCGGACGATTCTACAATTCTCGACGCGCTCCGTTCAGCCCACAAATATGGAGTCAGGGTGATGGCAGACCTTATATCAGCCCCGGAACCCATAAAAAGGGCAGTGGATCTTGAAGCTCTGGGCGTGGACTATATAAACGTTCATGTAGGCATCGACCAGCAGATGGTTGGAAAAGACCCGATATCCATTTTAATGGAAATTTCAGAAAAAGTAAGTGTACAGCTTGCAGTAGCCGGGGGGCTTGACGCTGAAGGTGCAGCCAAAGCAGTCAAAGCCGGGGCCAGGATTGTGATAGTTGGAGGTAACATAACCCGCTCTGACAATGTAACCGAAGCTGCGAAAAAAATAAGGCAAAGTGTGGACTCTCCCGAGTCTGTAGATATCCGGGACAGGGGAACCGTAGACCAGGAAATAAGGGAGATCTTTAAGGAAGTCTCTACCTCGAATATCTCGGATGCGATGCACAGAAAAGGCGCAATGAAAGGTATTCACCCTCTTGTAAGAGGAAAAATGGTGGGAACTGCAGTTACGGTCCAGTGTTTTGCTGGAGACTGGGCAAAAACGGTTGAAGCCATTGATATCGCAAAAGAAGGAGATGTAATAGTAATTTATAATGAAAGTAAGGATATTGCCTGCTGGGGAGGGCTTGCAACCCTGAGCAGCCTGAATAAGGGAATCGCAGGTGTGGTAATAGAAGGGGCTGTAAGGGACATTGACGAGGTCGAAACGCTCGGGCTCCCAATTTATACAAGCAATACAGTCCCCAATGCCGGGGACCCGAAAGGTTTCGGAGAAATCAATGCCGAAATCACCTGTGGAAGCCAGGCTGTAAAAGCAGGAGACTATATAATCGGCGACGAAAGCGGAGTTGTAGTTGTCCCGAAAGAACAGGCCTACGAACTTGCAAGAAGGGCAAAAGAAGTCAATAAAACCGAAAAGAGAATCTTCGATGAAATCCGGAGGGGGGGAACCCTTTCAGAAATCATGGAGCTCAAAAAATGGGAAAAGCTTTGAAAAATCCATCTCAGAAAAGCCCCTATATGCCGGAAAAGCCTCTGAAAGCCGGAAAAGCGAGAGGAAAAGCCTGGAATAAAAATTGAACTAAAAATACAGAAAATGGAAGAAAATGTAGAAACTGAAAAAAAATCAGAAAGCAGAAAAAATGTAGAAACTGAAAAAATCAGAAAGCAGAAAAAATGTAGAAAATAGAAGAAAATACAGAAAATAATAAAAACCAGTAAGAAAAAAGATTGTAATCGGAGAAACAGAAAAGCAAAAGAGCAGAAAATTACACATGATCGAAGTTTTGAAGTTGGCAGCCTGTCTGCCTTTTCTCCTTTACTCTTCTTACCTGGATCTGGAAACCCGCAGGGTTCCAAATCGTATATGGAAGCTTATGCTTTTTTCCCTCTCAGGTTTCTTAATATATGAAATTGTGGAGGGGGGAATTTTATTTATGCTCCAGTTAGTTTTTTCTTTTTTTTCCAGTTTTTTTCTGGCCTATTTGCTTTTCAGGCTAAGGGTTTTCGGAGGCGCAGATGCAAAGGCCCTGATAGTAATCGGAACTCTTGTCCCTGTTTACCCTGTCCTGGATTTCTACGGCTACACTTTTCCTCTGCTCGGATTTCCCCCAGTAGGGCTCTTTTCACTTACGGTTCTTGAAAATTCCGTTCTTCTTACAGCCATCATTCCTTTGGGGATTTTCTGTTATAACATTCTTCATTTTACTCCTGATATGCTCAAAAAGCCGTTTTATATGCTTTTTGCATACAGGATAAACATTAGGGATATGCGAAGACTTCTGGAGAAAGGAAGGCATATCCGGCTAACTGAACGTTTTGAGCTGAATAACGGGAAATTAAATCCTTTTTTTGCAGGCAGAGGAATTAATGTAAACCAGAATATGATCTCCAGACTTGAAGCACACGAAGAGCACGGGCTCCTTGACGGCACTGTCTGGGTAACTCCAGGACTTCCATTCATGATCCCTATAACAGCAAGTTTCGTTCTGGCAGTGATATTGGGAGATCTCATTTACTATTTCTTAACGGAAGTTCTTACCTGGTTTTATTTTCTGATAGGTAAATAATCACAGAATTATAATAACTTATTAAAAATCTATTGAAAACTAAGAAGGTTTTGAAACTTTTTTATATAGAAAAATGCATAACAATATTAATAAATTAATATTAAGAATTCAAAATGCTTCTACAATGGGGGTGAAGCCATTTCGGATTCAGAATTCTTAAGTGAATTCAGAAATGAGACCTCAGGCAAAGCCTTGCGCAGGCCCATAAATAAATTCACATGCGACGAAAAAGCCGTAAATCGAATTGTAGCGTCGCCCTCTCGATGATGTGCACGGGACTCCTCGCTCTCATGGAGGAACCATGCTCCCTGGAGGAAGTACGGAAAGAGTTCTGAAATCAGGGACTTTTACGCAACTGGACATCCAGATAATCGATTCGAAGAACCTTAAAATAGAACATGAAGGAGAAGACCCAGTTAATTTAGGGGGAAGGACCTGGGGTTTATCTCCAGTATAACGGTATCGAGTATGAAATAAGCCCAGACCCGTCTGTTGTCCTGGAAGTAGCAAACCAGATGAAACTTCCCCCGCCAGAAGAAGTTGAACTAAAAGAGGGATATTCGACTGTTATAATCGTAATAAATGAAAGGAAACACAAAATAATTTACCGAAAAGAACTTCTTTCGGGCCCTTCAGGCTGAAAAAAGCATTCCAGAGAGGATAAAATCTTTTGAGAATAAAAAGCCTTTATAAGTTTCATTTCCTCTAATGGCAGTTTCTGCTCATCAAAAGTGTCTTTAGACTGGGGCAGGGGTCATAGTTTTCCTATTATCCGGAAATTTCCTCCCCGAAATATTCGAGGGTGCCTGTAGCCTGTATTTCTGACAAAAAAAACCGAAGAATGGCAAAAGAATCCTTGAAAAAGAATACTCGAAAGCCTTTTTCAGGCAAGGGCGTTTTCCTCCCCGGAATCCAAGGCAAAAATGCATGAAGAACCAGCTTTTTCCATCAGGTGTCTGGCCAGGTCCAGATCCGGATTTGGGTCGAGGCTGAAGATGTGCAGGGATGCGAAAGGGAGTTTCGAGCTTTTTATAGGATTTTCACGTAATACCTGCATCTTTACGTTTGGGATCCGGGCCAGTTCAGCCAGGGACTGCAGGAAATTTTCGGCGGCCTGGGCCTGGATAGCAGTGGGAGCAAAGGTCATAAAGCTAAGGGAAGCTTTCCAGTTGCTCTTGAGCTTATATGCTATAAGCAGGGCGAGGTCCATATTTCCGAGCTCCATGCTGATATCCCAATCAAGACCCCTATTCTCAATCCAGAGATTAATTAAATTTTGTCTTCCGAGCCCAGCTTGAGGATGCTTTGAGAAAAGAAGCACTCCCATCCTGTACATGGAAGCTTTCCTTATGATTTCCCGGATTTCCTCGTCTCTGTCCCTGTTTTCGGGGAGGCGTAAAAAGAGAATACTGGGCCGGAAAAAAGAACCTGTAAGTGCTTCCATGCCTACGACCAGGTTTTCTTCGAATTCTGCAGTGTCAATAATGGTCCAGGAAGAAAAAACCCCTTCTTCCTGGAAGCCTTCACTTATTGAAGGCAGCTGAGAGAGAAGGTTTTCTTTATCTGTGTTGCCTGCCAGGCCTAGGAGTTTGACCGAACCTTTGGGGTAGGTGATATCTCTGAGGAAATCAAAAGTTCCCATGAGCTCCCGTGGATCTTCCACAGGTACCAGGAGATTAGCTTTCCAGGTCCGCTCGCTGGAAGAAGTAAGAGAGTTTGTTTTCTTTGCCGCCCACTCGGCAACTGTCACAAAAAGCCCGCTTCGAACATCCCCGAAAGGAGCTTTCAGGTGCTTGCGGAGGAGATAGTTGTGGATCAGAAGAACCACAACCACTGCCAGAAGGCTAAAACCCGGGTTAATGATGAACATTGCAAAAAGACTGCCTGCCGCTCCCAGAAAGGACACGGAGAGAGGGATTTTAAAAAGGGGCCTGAAACTCACCAGTTTCAGGTTCTGCTCGATAAAGACTACCACATTAATCATGGAATATGTGATCAGGAAAAACATGGTAATCAGAGGCGCTACAGAATTAAGGTTCCGAAGCATAATAGCTCCGAGTACAATCGTCCCTGTAAACAGAATGGCATTTCTGGGTTCTCCTCTGTCGGTTTTTTGGGAAAACCACTCGCTTTTCGGCAAAATCCCATGTTCTCCCAGGGCCTGCAGAATTCTCGGAGCTCCCACAATGGAGTTTAGGGCCGAAGAAAAAGTAGCCCCAAGCAATCCTGCAACCACAATGGGTCCGAAAGCCGCTTTTTCAAATATAATGGTATAGTTGCTTACCAGTTCCTCAGGAGTTGCAGAAAGGGCAAACCAGTAAGCCAGAGCCAGGTAGATGCAGAGGCTGATACCTATGACACTCAGGGTGCCTAGAGGAATGCTTTTCCGGGGGGTTTTGAGTTCTCCAGACATGTTGGCTCCTGCCATGATCCCGGTTGCGGCAGGGAAGTAAACCGCAAAAACCTCCCAGAACCCTATCCCCACAAATCCGGTTTCAGGTGAGCCCGGAAAACTCCCCCATAACTGCACAGACCCCTGCATCGAATCCCCAAACCCGGTCCAGAAAACTGAAACCAACGAAGCCACAATCACGACAAGGATAAAGTACTGGATCCGGAACGCGAGCCTGGCACTGATGTAGGCGATAACGAAGAGCAGGATAAAGGCTGCAAGGTCAATATAAAGGGCAGGATGTTCGGGAAAAAACCATCTCCATCCAGCCCTGATCCCGAAAATGTACATGGAAACCGCCAGCGCCTGGGAAAGGTAGAGAGGGATCCCTATACTGCCCCCAACTTCAAGCCCAAGAGACTGGGAAATGATGGAAAAAGCTCCTCCGGCCCCTATGCGGATATTTGTGGTGATCGAGGAGAGAGAAAGCCCTGTACAGGTTGTGATGGCAAAAGAGAGAAGGATGATCAGCCAGGCCCCGAGCAGCCCCGCATTTCCCACGACCCAGCCTTCCCGCAGGTACATGATCACCCCGAGGATGGTAAGCAGGTTAGGAACAAAGACACCCTCAAAGGTCCCGAACAAAACAGGTTTTGCTTTTTGTTCCTCTACCTGTTCCTGCAGGCTCTTTGTGTCTTCCCCGGCTTCGAGCGGTTCACCTTCGCCTGCTTCGAAAGGTTCATTCTCCAAATTTTTTTGGCCCCCCATCGGACTGATAAGCTCGATTGTGCTATTTTTCTACCCCGGGCTTCCCCATAAAAGTATGGGCCGCTATTTAAAAAAACGATTCGGTACTGAAAAAGATTAAAAATCGTTACAGGAGAAAAATCCGGGAAAACCAATTCCGGGATATTTTATCAGCGAAGACCACAAAAACAGCCATCGGGATAAATATTCAAAACTAACGACCCAGAAAATCCGAATTCAAAGAGTGGAATGAAAGTATCCTTACCCGCGAGAGCGGGTATCCCCGTCAACTACAAATCGAAATCATGAAAAATAAAGGAAAATCGACCCCTTCAGACTGAAAAAAGCATTTTTGAGAGGAGAAAAGCCCTTATAAGCTTCATTTCCTCTTCCCGGCAGTTATCTCCAAGCCTTGCCCTGAGCAGGGATTCAAATTCAATTTCCAATATTTCAGTTGCCTTTATTATTTGCTGCTGTCTTTCCGGCGACACAAGCCCTTCAATTTTTCGGACCTTCCCGGCAAGTATCAATTTTTCAAACTGTCTGTAAGCATTTTTTGTACTCAAACCTTCGATCTCTGCAATTTCACCGATATCGAGTCCCTGCAAATAGAGAGAATAAGTCTTTTCAAGCGAAGCCTTTTCAAACAGATCTATTTCAAGGGGATCGATTTCAGAAGAATCCTTTTCAGAAGAATCAAGTTCAGAAGAATCAAGTTCAGAAGAATTAAGTTCAGTAGAACCTATTTCAGAAGAATCTACTTCCGACCAATCCTGAATGCTCATATCCAGATACCTTACTCTCTTTGCAGGCAAGCTACGAGCTTCGGAAGATTTTTCGGGGAGGATGCCAGAGGATGGTATCCCTGATGCGCTCCCGTTACCGACTTCTGAAGCAGGATTTGAAAAACCAAGCTCTTCGGCTTCAATTTTGAGTTCTGAAGATGCACTTTCTGAAGATGCACTTTCTGAAGATGCACTTTTGGGGGTTCGGCCCTTTGAGATATTTATCTGTTTTTCGGGCACCGACTCACTATCTCCGGAGTCTTCGGCGTTTTCGCCAGAAATTAAGCCGTAGTCCCTGCAGTAATCCCCTATTTCCTGGAGGAAATCATCCCCATATTTCCGGAGTTTATGGTCTCCCACCCCTGTGATAGAATGGAACTCTTCAGGAGTTTGCGGGAACTTTGAAGCCATCTCCTTCAGGCTAGTATCGGAAAAAATGATGTATGGTGGCAGGTTTCTCTTTAAAGCGATCTTTTTTCTCAGAGCTTTTAGCCTCTCAAAAAGAATAGGGTCATGCTCTGTTCCCGATTTGAGAAGCCCTCCAGACTTTGCTTTTTTAAGAATATCGGTAGCAGTTGAGTATTCAGTGGTAGAAGGCTGTATATTGTCTTCAGCTTTTGCTTTGACCTTACCTGCAGGGGCTGGAGGGATAAAAATTTCTTCGGCTTCGGGAATAAAACCCTCAGGACAGACAAGCTCAACACTCTCCGAACCATTCAAAATCTTCCTGCTCATAGAGTTAAGTTTCAGGACAGGGTACTGGGTCCCACTTACTTCAAGAAGCCCGGTGTTCAGCATTTCGGAAGCAAGCGACCTCCACTGCTCCTTTGTAAACTCCCTGCCGTTCCCATGAGATTTCAGCTTTTCATGGCGGTTTTTCCTGACCTTTTTATTCTTTGAGCCTGTGAGCACATCAATAACATAGTTCGTTCCAAACCGCTGGTTCAATTCCTGAATACAGGTGATCAGTTTTCTGGCAGCTTCAGTCCCGTCAAAAGTGTCTTTAGGCCTGAGGCAGGTATCACAGTTCCCACATGAAGCTGAAAGCTCTTCTCCGAAATACTCCAGAAGTGCCTGGCGCCTGCACTTATTTCCTTCGCAGTAAGCCACCATCTGCCTTAACTGCACAAGGGAGATGTCCTTTTCTTTCTCATTTGTTTTCTGTGCAATAAAGTACTCAATTTTAAAACGGTCTCCCCTGCTGAAAAAAAGGATGCATTCGCATGGGCTTCCGTCCCTGCCTCCCCGCCCTGTTTCCTGGTAATAGCTTTCAAGGTTACGGGGGAGATCATAGTGGATTACAAAACGGACATTGGACTTGTCGATCCCCATCCCGAAAGCGATCGTCGCCACTATTATGTCCACGTCATCTTTTATGAACATCTCCTGGTTTCGGGAGCGTTCGGAATCGGAAAGCCCGGCATGATAGGGAAGTGCCCTGAACCCTGCAAGGTTCAGCTTTTTTGTAAGGGTTTCCACGTTGTTCCGGCTCTGGCAATAAATGATCCCGGCTTCACCCCTGTGCCTGAGCAAGTAGTCGGTAATCTCGGAAAAAGTATCTTTCTTCGGTCTGACTTCATAGTAAAGGTTGCTCCGGTTAAAGCTGGCAACGTAAAGACCTTTTTCCGGGTCGAGATCAAGTCCGAGCTGAACTATGATATCTTTTCTGACCCTGCCGGTAGCCGTAGCCGTGAGTGCGATGACTGGCACATCAGGAAAACCTGTCTTCGGGTCTCTCAGGAGTTTCAATTTCCGATACTCAGGCCGGAAATCATGACCCCATTCAGAAATGCAGTGCGCTTCATCGATTGCAAAAAGGCTAATCTTGCCCTTTTTCAGGAAGGTAATGGTCCCGGGCATCATGAGCCTCTCGGGTGCGATATAGAGTATCTTCAACCTGTTTTCCAGAAAAGCTGATTTAACATCCCGGATTTCTCTGGCACTCTGGGTACTGTTCATGCAGGCTGCAGCAATCCCGTTTGCTTCAAGCCCGTCAACCTGGTCTTTCATAAGGGAGATAAGGGGAGAAACCACAACAGTGACCCCGTCCAGGAGAAGGGAAGGAAGCTGGTAGCAGATCGACTTACCCCCTCCCGTAGGCATGAGCACAAAGACGTCTTTTCGGTCAAGGACATCCCTGATAATTTCCTCCTGCAGGGGGCGAAAAGCAGTGTATCCGAAGTACTGACGGAGTACGGAGTGCATCCTGGCAGACCTCAATACCCTGGACTCAAGTTCATTTTTACTATCTCTCAATACTCCGTAATCAATGTCCATTATCTCATCCCTGAATTTACAGAACTCGTACCATGCCAGAATATAAATTTTCGGGGAGGTCTTTTAAACTCAAAGCATTCATCAAAGCAGATGTCAACGCATAAGTCAACTATGGATGGTCCCACGTAAATCTATTCTCAACACTTACACAATAGCTATACTTATTTATGAATCCGCAGTGCTGTGATGTTTCGGACTCATCTTATTTAAGTTGCAGGTATGCAGGGTGAAAGTATTTCATTCGGGATCCGAAAAGTATTCATTACGTTCAAAAAAAGAAGAATTTTTTAAAAACGATGAAATAAAAATATAGAGCTGTTTTTCCGGGATATTTAAGGGCGAAAACTCTCGAAAGAAATTTATGCGATGATCGCGTTTAACTTAATTGAGAAATCTATTATGTCAAGAGAATACCTGGTATTTAAAACCGGTGAACTTTGGAACTGTAGTCCTGAAGGCAACGGAAAGGACTGCAGGTCAGGCGACTCGTTCATCCCGAATGTTGCAGAGTTATTCCCTGGACATGAAGAGTGCTCTCATCCCCCATTCCCGTCCCCCGGGTACCATAGCACTTAAAGTACCCTGACAAGGGAATAAAAATTCACATAAACGTGACGATGATGGTGCCTTTTCTTCCTGAGATGATAGGACTTAAGAAGAAAAGGTGAGGCCGCCAAGGCGGAAAAGCAAATGCGGAAGTAAAGTACGGGGGGAATGAAGCGGCTACCAGACCTTTAAAATCAGGCATCCTCAGCGCCTGGGAATAACGCCTGATTAAGAGGTAAGAGAAGGAGGGGGAAGAAATATCGCCGCAATGTCAAGCTTTACTTCCCATTTGCAAAATACTCTTTCTCAGCTACTGAATTTTAGATTAAACTGTCATTTTACATCAAGCCGTTTTTGTATTCACTGGTGTATGTCCAGTCATATTTAGATTCACCGAATTTATATCCAGCACAGTTGATCCCCAGTCACTTTTAGCTCCATCCATTTTAGCGCAAAAAACTTTAGCTCAACCGGGACTGGATCAACCATCAAAAACGGGATAATCCCGCCAAATGGTACCTCTTAAGGCAAATGGATATCTTCTACAATATCTTCGACAGATACTGTTTATTCTTAACTTGCAATGACCATAAGTAGAATAAGCAGCAGTCCAAGCATCAGTACAAACATCAGAGCCATCCACAACTTTAACGCTTTTTCTGCATCCAAAGTTCCAAATCCCCTGTTTTAATTTGAGATGTACTGATATATAGGTGCAAGAACAAATATTAAGAAACATGATTATTTAGTATGTAGCTAGATACTATGTCTTCGATTTTTATATTAACCTGCCGTTTTTTTGGTATTATCTTTAAGTTTTCAGATTAAACTCGAACTTTGCTTACAACCCACTATCACTTATAAAAAAACAAAAACCACTGTCACATATAGAAAAGAACACAACCCACTATCACATAAAAAAGAACAGATCTGACAAAGCCATTTGATAACATTTCTGAATAAGTAGAAGAAACTTTATACTGAATAATATACGGAGCGAATATACGAAGTGAAATCAAGCTTTTAAAACAAGAAACAAGAATGAATGCTTCAGAGGAAACTATCCGGAAGACGCCTGAGAATCTCAAACAAGACCCCGGAAAAACAAATGCAGAATTTATTTTCATTTTTCAAAATTTCCAGTATCCCTTCGACCCTGAAAATAAAACTGGCACTTACAGCATATCTTCCCCGGAAAAGTCTCCTTTAACTGTTGAAAGCAAAAGCCCTCCAGTTAAATTGAAACCAATACCTGTGTTCCGATCCTATGTTCTGATCCTGTGTTCTGATGTTTTTTTGCTTAATTTTACTTTTTTGTTTTAGACAGAGCCTCACTACTTCAAATCTATAAGTTCTTTTTCCTGTACCAGCAATTCCAGAATATCAGCCATTTTCTTCTGCGATTCTGCCATGCTTTGAAGGGATTTTGCAATACTCTCAAGCTTATCAATCATCTCATAGTCTTCATTAGCCATTCCTATCACCAATTCCTCATTTCTTCGTGATAGCAATGTTTTTGGAAAAGCTTCGTATATAAGAGTAATTTTTTGTTTTTTGAACGAGGTTAGAAGGAAATCCTCAGAGCTTAAAATCTCGCACCTAACTCTCAGAAAAATTTTTCTAAAGATTATTTTTGCCCGATTTTCCTCTCGAATCCTTTTATTCCATTCTGGAACCCGCATTTCCATAAGCCCATGAAAAACAAAAGTTTACGCTATCTAGAGATCTTATCCTCTAGTAAGTTACTGGCCAGTAAGATAAAAATTATCGGAATTAAAGATGAAGGAAATCAAAGAATGCTCTAACAAATAAAAGGATTCTCCATTGGTCATCGGTTAAGGAATTTTCTTGCCTGAAAGCTATCGATTTTGCACCAAAAGGCTGCCTTAAATTTTGGCCTTATTACATGAAATCGATACCCAGTTCCAGTCCATAACACATTAAAAGTATTGGCAACTGTTGTGAGAATGGAGGCAATTTATCACGATTCCTCACTTAACCGAAGACGCATGAAGGATTCTCTAACTATACCTTTAAATATCAAAAACCCCATGCACTGACTCATATATCACAATAAAATACAATCAAATCTTAATTATTTTCATACAATTCACCGGTCACTATCATTTCTTCAAAGGAAAGATTCACTCGAAGGAGCGCTTCAATGGTAAAACCCGAAAAGTTCATTCCAAAGGCAATTGAGAAAATCAGCCAGGAGATAAAAGAGGGGAAGGCAATTATTGCACTTTCCGGAGGTGTGGACAGTTCTGTTTGTGCGGAGCTGGCTTACAGGGCAATAGGAGACAGGCTGCAGCCCATCTATATAGATACCGGGCTTATGAGGAAAGGGGAAACCGAGAGGATAAAGCACATTTTCTCGCATATGAACCTGCACGTCGTGTATGCGAAGGACAGGTTCCTTGAAGCCCTTGCCGGAGTTACGGACCCTGAAGAGAAAAGGAAGGCTGTTGGTGAGACCTTCATCCGCGTTTTTGAAGACGAAGCAAAGAGGATTGCAGCCGATTATCTGATCCAGGGTACTATATATCCTGATAGGATCGAGTCCGAAGGTGGGATCAAGTCCCACCACAACGTAGGAGGGCTTCCAAGCGTCATGGACTTCGAGAAGATCGTTGAGCCTATTGAAGACCTTTACAAAGATGAGGTAAGAGAAGTCGCCTGGGCCCTTCAGCTGCCTGAAGAGATCTGCGAAAGGATGCCTTTCCCTGGTCCGGGACTTGCTGTACGGATTCTCGGAGAAGTTACGGAAGAAAAGCTTGAGGTGGTGCGGGAAGCTAACTTCATAGTCGAAGAGGAACTTCTGGAGAGGTTCTGCCCCTGGCAGACCTTTGCTGCCGTGCTCGGCAAAGGGACAGGAGTTAAGGGCGATATCCGGGCTTATGGCTGGATCGTGGCCGTAAGGGCTGTGGGGTCGAGAGACGGAATGACCGCAGAAGCCCTCGAACTTCCGTGGGAAGTCCTCAAGCATCTCGAAGCCAGGATCACTTCCGAAATTCCGAAGGTTGCCAGGGTGGTGTACGACATCACACCAAAACCTCCTGCGACTATCGAGTTTGAATAAATAAAATAATTCCCGAAAGCTTGTAAATACGGGGTTTTCGGGAATTTTTTTTGCTTTTTGACTCCGCTTAAAAATTATACTGATAGTCTATGATATTAACAAAAAATTTGTAGAAATTATTTGCATCAAATTAAGGATTTCTACAGAGCCTGACTGAGAAGGGATTATATTAAATGAGGCGTTAGGGATGAGAATCATAGATGGAACTGAAGAAATTCTTGAAAAAATATTAGATAAAAAAGATAGGATTATTTATAATTTGTTCTATCTGATTCGTGAAGGAGATAGTGCTTTTTTTGCTACGGATGATAGTACATATATAATTGGGCAGGGCAACGAAAGTGCCCCTTTGTGGATGTGGTTAAAGCAAATACCAGACGAAAATGTAGAAAATGAAATATGCGATATTATTAAAAGCAGATTAGTACTGAATCAATACCTGCAATTGAATGCGTATGACAAATATGCCAGGAAAATCCTGGACAGGGTTTCTAAGAAAACGGGACTTGGGTATTGTGTCAGTGTCCCAATGATTGCATATGCCTGCAATCAGGCAATAAGCAGATATAAAATAAGCGGACAAATCGTTACGCCCAAAGAGGAACACAAGGAAATAATGGCCAGATTTATAACTGAGTTTATAACTGAAATAACATATGATACAGAAAAAACGGCCATTAATGAAAGTAAGGCAAACGGTTTTGCCAATGCAATGGTAAATTCCAATAATTTATTTTTGTGGGAAGATGACGGTAAGATTGTTTCAATGGCTAGGATTGCTCACAAAACAGGAGAATACGCAAGAATAAATACCGTATTTACAGAACGTGAACAAAGAGGAAAAGGATATGCTGGTATGCTTGTAGGTAAGATGAGTGAAAAACTCTTAGAGGAAAATAGAATTCCTATGTTGTATGCAGATGCAAGAAATCCTGCTTCAAATGCAGCATATCAAAAAATAGGATTTGTAAAGTATGGTGAAGTAACAGAGTATGTATTTAGTGAAAATAGATGTTAACTTGCATAACCTTGGTTTCACATTATGAGCATCTGGAGTTATGTGTCAAGCGAGGTTTCTGGCTTCATAGTGGGCACAATATCTTAGGCAGTAAAAATGAAACCATGACAAAATCTACAATACGTATAAAATATCCTACGAAAAATCACGGTTATAACCTGTGAGATACTACTAGAAGCAAATTTGAGAATAGCGAGTTCCAAGCCCATGTCCCTGAATAAAGCAGTACTGGAGATCCGACAACGGATAAAAGTAAAGCCCTCACCTACGAATGAACCCGCGGCAAGCTGGACCGGAACGGATCTTGTGAACGGGGTCCAGACTAAAACCCTCACTGTAATCTTCAAAAGCGCAGGCTGCCGCTGGGGAAAAGCCGGTGGCTGTACGATGTGCGGTTACGTCTATGACTGCGCAAGCGAGCCCCCTTCCCTCGAGGATTACATGGCACAGCTTGAAAAAGCGATGAGGAAAGCTGAAAAGTTTCCTGAGTTCATGGTCAAGATCTTTACCTCAGGCAGTTTCCTGGATGAACAGGAAGTCCTTCCAGAAGCCAGGGATGCAATCCTCAAAAACCTTACAGAAGATCCGAGGGTCACCAAAGTGCTTGTCGAGACCCGCCCTAATTATGTAACGGAAGAGAACGTACAGGCTTGCCTCAGCATCCTGAAAAATAAACCTTTCGAACTCGCATTCGGGCTCGAGACCAGCTCGGATAAGATCCGAAGAGATTCCATTAACAAGGGTTTCACCTTCCAGGACTTTGTCCACGCAGCAGAAACTGCAAAAAAATACGGGGTAACCGTAAAAGTCTACCTTATGCTCAAGCCTCTCTTCCTCTCCGAAAGGCAGGCAATGGAAGATATCATACGTTCCATAGACGATGCGGCTCCTTATGCTGACACCATATCCATCAACCTCTGCAACGTCCAGAAGGGTACCCTTGTAGAAGCCCTCTGGGAAAAAGGCCAGTACCGCCCGCCCTGGCTCTGGAGCATAATTGAAATCCTCCGGCAGGCAAAAGCCGCCCACCCTGAGCTCCCCCTGATGTCCGATCCTGTCGGGGCGGGCTCAAAACGCGGCCCCCACAACTGTAAAATCTGCAGCTCGGAAGTTGCCGATTCCCTCAGGACTTTTTCACTCACCCAGAACCCTGCAGACCTCAGTACAGCAGATTGCGAATGTAAAGAACTCTGGAAAAAAGTCCTGGAGATCGAAGATTTCACATATGGAACACCCATTTTAGACTGAAACAGCGGAAAAATTTCGCTTGAAAAAAGTTCGTTTTTATTTAAACTGAGCGGGAATCCTGTACCTGGCCATCATGAGGAGGTCAGCATACTTCCCGTCCTTAATTATCGAATATTTCTTTTTTCCTTCAAGCTCAAACCCGAATGAGTTATACAGGTGAATTGCTCTTTCATTGTCAGAGGTGACGTCGAGCTCAACCCTTACAAGCATGAGCCAGTTATCTGCAAGGTCCAGGATGTTTTCCAGCAGCTTTTTTCCAATGCCCTGACCCTGAAATTCAGTCCTTACCATCATGCCAAGGCAGGCAGTATGCCTCTGCCTTGCACTTTTGAAGGGATGGACTCCCGCCATTCCTACGACCTTTCCATCAAGTTCGGCTACCAGTACATGGTCATCGATTCCCAGACTCTTCAGGAATCCTTCGGTAAAAGCAATGGTT
The DNA here is from genome assembly GCF_000007345.1 of Methanosarcina acetivorans C2A. NCBI lineage: Archaea > Methanobacteriati > Methanobacteriota > Methanomicrobia > Methanosarcinales > Methanosarcinaceae > Methanosarcina > Methanosarcina acetivorans. The sequence goes on from NC_003552.1 coordinate 5,561,026, forward strand.
TCGGTTGCCAGGGCAAGTGTATTCGCCCTGACATCTTCCTGCCTTCTCATTTCATTAATGTCCTCAGAGTCACTCAACCTGACAGGCCTGATAAGCAAATCCATGGTAGTTATCTCCTCAGAGTCTTTCTTTTCCAGTAATTAAAAACCAGCAGGAACCTGTTTCACACCGGCGGGTGGTCCGGCCCATAGAGCATAGTTCCTACTCCGCCGTCTGTGAAAAGCTCAAGAAGCATGGAGTGGGAAACACTCCCATTTATGACATGAGCTCTCTCAACTCCGCTTTTAACCGCAACAGCGGCGCCTTTGATTTTGGGGATCATGCCCCCGCTGATAATTCCTTCTTCAATAAGGGAATCGATTTGATCCAGATTTACGCGGGAGATACGGCTGCTCGGGTCTTTAATATTTCTCAGCAGACCGGAAACATCGGTCATAAGGATCAATTTTTTAGCTTTCAGAGCCGCTGCAATATCTCCTGCAACCGTATCAGCATTAATGTTCAGGGCATTGCCTTTTGCGTCCACGGCGATTGGAGAGATTACAGGGATATAGCTTTTTTCAAGCATAATATGAAGAATTTCCGGGTTTATGACCTCACTTTCCCCTACCCAGCCTATATCCACTTCAGTTTCCACTCCATCGACTAATACACGCTTTACAGCCTGCTTGTGGCCAAGGATCATTCGCCCGTCATAGCCTGTGAACCCGACACCCTTGCCGCCGAAGATCCCGATAAGGGATACAATCTTGGTGTTTATGTTCCCTACCAGAACCATCCTGGCAATTTCCATAGTTTCATCGTCCGTAATACGGAGTCCCTGGAAAAATTCGGCCTTTTTGCCCATACGTTCCATTTTTTCAGTTATTTCAGGGCCTCCACCGTGTACAATAACGGGTTTGATCCCCACATAACGCAGGAGAACGATATCCTTTATGATGTCCTCCATGATCTGGGTGCTGACCATTGCATTCCCACCCACCTTGATAACCATGATTGAGTCATAGAATTCCTGCATATAAGGCAGAGCTTCAATAAGCACATTCTCTCTTTTGAGTTCCATGATCTAGGAATCAGAAAATCTCTTTTTAAACTTATCGTTGAACATTAAAGTCCAGGCTCGGAGGAATTCTGTAAAAAACAAATTGATACAAAACACATCAAAATATATTAAAATTTTGAATATATCGAGCTTTGGAGATCATAGGAGTTATAGAAGTGAGATATAGAAATTATAGAAATGAGCCATGAAAATTATGGAAATTGTAGAAACAAAAATAAAAATTACAGAAATAAACAAGCCCGGATAGTATAAAATCAAGATCTGTCCAGGCTAATTCCACATCTGGATATCAAAAAGAAAATAAAGAACCCCGATTTACAGGGCATATGAGTAATAGGTTTACTCAATTTTTTCAATTCTTTCTTTCTTGACAAAGGGCTTGCTGATTTTCTCAGGCATCCAGTCAGGCCTATTTTTGGGGGCTGCGACAAGTTCCTTCCATGCCTTGAAAACGTGCACCTTCTTTGTCCCGCGTTCTCTGAGGCGGATGACATCCGGTTTGGATTTGGTACCGGAACCCCGGTTTGCAGCTTTCAGAGCAGCCTGCCGAGGCTGTTTTCCAGTGAAAACTCCATGTTCATTGCCTTCTTCGTCTCGTAAAACAAAATTTCTTGTGTTGGACATAAAGGTCACCTCGCAAATTGTATTGCTAGACACTGATTAAATTTTAAAGTATATAAAATCTTTCTTCAGGATGTCGTCTTTAGTTAGTGGTTTATGAAAAAATACACTTGATTTATACAGGGTATATAAGCTAAATTTTTATATATTGTTGGAAACACGGGAAATATTTAAATATTTATTCGTTGTTAAAAATTCACTCCAAAATATGCTTCAGGAAAGGGTTTTTAGAAACTCTTAAAAAATATATTTTATTGTACTTTTGGAAAAGACCCTGGAAAGCACAAACTTTACATGCTATTACTTCTTATGGTCACTATATTTTTCCAAATGCATATAATAAAAATATGTATTTGTTAGGTATTGATTCTACAAATCAAGCACACACTCATCTTTTCACGGATCTGGTTAAATATGGAACACTGTACTTTCAACCTCCCTGATGTCCAGGCCAGCAAACCAAGCATAGCTATCAACCTCACCCGTGTTGGGGTAACAAACATGAAAAAGCTGGTTGAAATCAAACGAAAGGACAAGCGCCCGATAGTGCTGATTTCAACTTTTGATGTCTTTGTTGACCTGCCTTCAGACCGCAAGGGAGCAAACCTCTCGAGGAACTTCGAAGCTGTAGACGAGGTGCTGGAGAAGGTGCTCAGTACACCGGTATACGAAATCGAACAACTATGCAGCGATATCGCACACAATCTGCTCGGTCGTCACGAATACGCGAATCAGGCTGAAGTAAGAATGAAAAGCGAATATATGATAAGGCGCGCCTCTCCTTCAACGGGGATCAAGTGTCAGGAAGTCGTTAATATCTTTGCCGAAGCTTCAGCTGTAAGAGGTGTCGGCGACAAAGACTACTTTGATGTAAAAAAGCTCATAGGGGCCGAAGTAGTTGGAATGACCGCCTGCCCCTGCGCTCAGGAAATAATGAGAGATAAGGCTGCAAACGAGCTTGCCGAACTTGGGGTTGACAGGGATACAATCATAAGATTCCTGGAAAAAGTTCCAATGGCGACCCACAACCAGCGCGGAAGAGGTATTATCTCGATCAAGGTAGCACACGATTTTGACGTTTCCCTTGAGAGTATAATCAGGATCATCGAGCGCTCCATGAGTTCAAGCGTCTATGAAGTCCTGAAACGTTCGGACGAAAAAGTTGTCGTGGAAACCGCACACATGAACCCGAAGTTTGTGGAAGATTGCGTAAGGGCAATGGCAGACAATATTGTAAAAGAGTTTCCGAACCTTCCCGATAATGCTGTGATCACTATCAAACAGATTAACGAAGAGAGCATACACAGGCACAACGCTTTTGCCGAAAGGGTTGCCCTCATGGGAGAACTCAGGAGCGAAATCAACCAGTAAAAAGGTTAACCAGCAAAAGAAGGTAGCATTTGCTGAGCGATCAACAAACCTTTAAATTCTTTTTTTATTTTTCAAACTCAGGAACCTCTATTAAGTTTTTTCGGGCTTTACCGGAGGTTTTTGAGTTGAGACCACACAAGCTTTATTAAAGGGCCTGAATAACCTATTAGCAGTTATCTGTATGTAAAGAAACGGACTTGCAGGGCCTAAATGCCAGCGTCCTGGAAGCCCCTCGAGGTGAAAGTATGGCTGATGCTGAGGAAATCACAGCAGTAGGGCGCAACAAAAAACCCATCCTAGTGGGAAATGCTGTCAAATACGTAAATAGCGATACGGTGAGCAGGGTCAGCGAGATCAAAAAGGACGAAGAAGGAAATGTTTGGGTCCTGCTCGAAAGTACCGACCTCTGGTACAGAGAAGAAACACTGGAATATACGGACCTCAAACCCGCAGAAAAGAGAGAACAGAGGGAGTTTACTGCCAAAGAACTGGAAGAAAGGTTCAGGAAAGAAAGGGAAACGATGCAGACCTATGATCTTGGAAAAGCCGGAGGAGGAGGAGCAGGAGGATAATTCTTCCTGTCAATTTTCCTGCCTGAATTTCATTCCTCAACCCCAATCTTTTTTAATTGCACTGCACAACCGCCAGTTCACTTTTCCTGCATTTTCATCCGCTGTGCAAGAATACATTTTCCGCCGTGTCTGCCGCCAAGAGGTTGTTGCGGTATTCCCAGGGAATTCATGCAGCGCGCCATGACCGCCGCACCTCTGGCAAGCCCGTCATCCACAAAGACTACTCTCTCATCGATTTTGGGGGCAAGGTTCATATTCTCAAGGCAGCTCAGGATTAATTTAGGCTTGTTCCCGGTAATCCCTGCCCTTCCTGTAATTCCAATAGTTGTATCTTCAAAAATGAGCCCTTCTTTCTTTGCAACCTCTATAAGCCTGCATACCACTCTGGCCATTACCTCGTCGATGACAGCATAAACAATAGGCAACCCATGACTTTTACAGATCTCCAGACCTATTGCGCTCAGTTTTCCCATGTTTGAGCCATTTTCCCCCACATCACAGCCTATAAGGGTTACCCCTATCTCTTCGGCGGCATCAGGCCTTACAGGGACGCTACCGTACCTTTTTCTATCCGCAGGGACTTTTTCAATGATTATGAGTTCATGAATGCGCTTTTCATACTCTTCGATGGCTTTAGCCTTCAGCTTCAAAGTAAGGAAAGAAGGAGGTTTCTGTTTCTCAAAAACTTCCAGAGCCGTGCCTACCCTGGCATCAACAATTTTCGAACCCCGAATAATGGCATCAGGAATTGCACCCGCATAACCGCAGAAGTTTCCGATTGTTTTTGCATAAGGCAGGTCAGGGCTTGTAATCCTGCCGTCAAGGGTTGTCCCGAAGTCGATTGAGATGCAGGGGTTCCTGAAATCGACATCCGTCAGTTTAGCCGCTTCCTTGATCCCTGCTGTCGCAAGCTCTCCTTCCATTTCGTTTGCAACAATTTCAACACCTGTGGAGCCGATCGGAGGCACAACACCTGCTACAGCCCCGTCAAAGATGACTTTTTCCAGTTTACTGTATTTCTGGAGTTTTTTAGAGATATTCGATATAGACATTGGAGGAGTCATATTCTTTGGAGGGACCCCTGCCAGTAGGCAGCCGTCTGCCAGGGCTTTGATAAATTCGCCCACCTCCTCAGGGGAATCAAAGCCTGCAACGACACCTGTTGAACGCACCACAAAGTTAAGGTCTGTCTTTATATCCAGGCTGGCTTTTTCCAGAGATTCGGTCAGGGTGCCCTTCACCAGTTCCGCAACGGATTCGCGCGTAAGCTCCACTCCCGTAAGCGTTCTTCCGAATATGACTTCTCCAGATTTGGGAGGACGGACGTCCCTTGTCATTCGTACGATTTTATTTATGATATGAGTCCTGCCAGTATCCATGTTGGTAGCCGTAAGGATACACTTAGTAGTGGTGTTTCCGACTTCTACGGAAGCCACAATAAAGAACGGTTTTGATTTGAGGTCGATCAAACGAACCTGAGGAGATTCTGCAATTCTGGGTTTAAGAGCCATTTTTTGTACCTTCCTGAGGGTCTGTGACTAAATGCAATTTGGAAATAATTATTTTCCAAGCTTGATTTGAAAAGACAATTTAAGCTTATTTGAAGGTTATTCAAGGTTATTTGAAAGAGATTCAAGGTTATTTGAAAGAGATTCGAGCCTATTCGAAGGTTAATTCAAGCTTATTTATAGGCTAATTCGAGCCTATTCAAAGGTTAATTCAAGCTTATTTATAGGCTAATTCGAGCCTATTCAAAGGTTAATTCAAGCTTATTTATAGGTTAATTCGGGCCTATTCGAAGGTTAATTCAGGCTTATTAACCCCTTAAAAAGATCTAACAAGACCATAATTTGTCTGAAGTTTGAAGAAGGTATTAACCAGAGCCTATAATAACCTTTGCAAAAAAGGTTAAAGTCGTCAACTAGCTTCGGTTTCAATTCTGTTTTTACATTATATTCACACTCTATTCTTACAAGGTTACGTGAATCGGGAGATTCCGGATTCTACATGCCATAAGATAAAATTGCAACACATAATTATAAAGAGCAGAAATTATAAAGGGTATGATTATAAAAATGTATATATACTTGTTACATTTTTCGCGTAAACCTGAATTGGAGGCCATTAATGCCATTGGATCCCATCTGCAAGAAAATAATACCTGAAAACAGTGAATACATTTCGGACTACGGGGGAAAAACCTATTATTTCTGCAGTCCCGAATGCAAGCAGAAATTCGATGTACTGGAAAAGAGCGTCATCCGGCTCAAGCGAAATCTGAGTGAAAAGGAAAAGATTTCCTTCGGAAAACTGAAGAAAGACATCATAAAACCGGGAATCTGCACCCTCTGTGGAGCCTGCGCATCGAGCTGCGAATACATAACCATTGAAAACGGGGCCCCAAAACTGGTCGGCCCCTGCAAAGCCTGCGGGGTCTGCTACTACCAGTGCCCAAGGACAATCACCACCGAAGAAGGACTGATCGGAAGCTTTCGATATGCCTACGCCGCAAAATCTGCTATTCCCGAAATGAAAGGTCAGGACGGGGGAGTTGTGACCTCTCTCCTCCTGTATGCCCTGGATGAAGGCCTGATCGACTGCGCCGTGGTCACAACCCGCTCAAAGGAAGAGCCCTGGAAACCCATACCAAAAGTAGCAAAAACCAGGGAGGAGATTCTTGAAAGCGGAGGAAGCATCTACTCCCACTCAATGACCCTTGAAGCCCTGATGAGCGCAATCAAGCAGGGAATGCATAGCATCGCCTTTGTAGGAACCAGCTGCAACATCGACGCCGTCACAAAGATGCAGAAAAGTTCTTACGGTTTACTGCACCTCTTCATGCGGGCAAAAATTCTGAAACTGGGCCTCTTCTGCATGGACACTTTCACCTACGAGGGCATCAAAGCGGTACTTGAAAGCTACGGGATCGCACTCGAAAATGTAGAGGCAATGAAAATCCGGAAAGGAAAGTTCGAAATTACGCTAAAAGACGGAAAAGAACATGTCCTGGAACTCAGTGACTTCGATGAATACCGCAGTTCATCCTGCCAGTTCTGCACAGACCTTGCCTCTGAAAACGCAGACATCTCCTTCGGCGGCGTGGGCAGCCCCGAAGGCTGGACAACAGTCCTCGCCCGCTCAGCTATAGGGCACGAGATCTTCAATGAAGCCGTAGACAACGGCTACATCGAAGCCCGGAACCTCACCGATGAAGAACTCGAAAAGGTCCTTAATCTGGCAAAAATGAAGAAAGTTCAGATGTACGCCCTACACATGAGGCAGAAAGTGTAAGAAAAGGGGAACAAAAGCTATTTTTTTAATAGAGCAAAAACATAGAAAGAATAACTCCTTCACTTTTTAATCCTCTTGAAACGGGGATCTCTATATGGGACTCTCAAAAACTACTCCTAACAGGAAAAGATCCCGGCTAGAGCCCTTCCAGATAGAAACCTGATACACTTCAACAGATCCCTAGAGAAAAGACACCTGTTTATGGTTCTGATCTCCTTTTTTGAATACAATATCGGGGACGATTGCAGCGGTCAAACAGTAATAACACGGACAACGCTGCTTTGCGATCTCATTAAATCTTTTGATTTCTTCCATGCTCATTCCGGAGTCGATTACGATTTCAAATTTAATACATTCGTATATAGGAATTGCAGGCTCCTGGAAAATTCCAAAGCTTGCACTTAAATCCATGTCGGCTCTGACCTTTATCTTTAATTGATTGAGAACTATACCTTCCATTGCAGTCCATTTAGCAAGAGAAGCTGCAAAACAGGACGCTATTCCGTACAGGCCATACTGAACAGGATTAGGGGCAGTTCCGCTACCTCCGAGAGCTATGGGTTCATCCGATTGAATCAGGAACTCTCCTCCTTTTTCAGTTTTTATCTTTGTGGAAAATTGAGGCCCGGTTTTGCCTATTTCCCAGTTCCCTTCAAACTCAATCACTTTTTTAGTTTTTGAAGGATCATTTCTTGCCTTTTGAAGAGTCTCACTAAATTGATCCACTGCTACTCTATTTATTATCAATTTTTCATCTCGTTTCCGATCCACTGCTACTTTATTTAATATCACTTTATCATCTCGTTTCCGGTCCACTGCTACCTTATTTAATATCACTTTTTCACCTCGCTCCCGAATTTTTGGAATCTTTGGGATTTCAGGGTAATTCCATGAGATTTTCTAAAACCGATCTACGTATACGGAAGAATCAATAAATTTACAGATATGAATTTGCGGAATATTTTCGCAGGATATTTCCAGGAGTATTTCTAGCCAGTATGGAAATAATCAGCATTGAGTGTAGCAGAAGAATAAGTAAGGAGTAACAGTAGCTGAACGATTGTCAGTATTTCAACTTTGTCTGAAAAAAGAAAACATTTGGCCAGATTATATTAAAAAATACTTCCCCACATATCCCCCGAGATGAGAATAGGAAGAATATATTTATTTCATAAACTGTTTCTAGTATGCATAATTAACGGCATTCTATTTCGGATTATTCTATTTTTGAGGAATTTTAATGATCACAAAAGAGGATGTAGAACACATCGGCTGGCTTGCCCGCATTGATATCAATGAGCAGGAAACAGTCGAGTATATGGAAAAACTTAACTCAGTACTGGAGTACTTCGGACAGCTCGACGAGTTGCCGACCGAAGATGTTGCTCCCACATACCATGTTGCTGAGATCCATAACGTATTCAGGGAAGATGTGGTGGAAGAATGCCTTTCGCAGGAAACCGTTCTTGCAAACACAGAACACAAACAGGATGGGACTTTCAGGGTCCCGAAGATCGGCTGAGGAGATGTTTTGATGGCAAAATGGATGAGTGTTGCACAGGTTAAAGATAAGATCAAAGAAAGCTCAGCCGAAGAAGTAACAGCCGGATACCTCGAAGTTATCGAAAAGAGCAAAATCAACGGATATATAACGGTTTCCGATAAAGCCCTCGAACAGGCAAAAAAGATCGATGTTGAAGGGCATGAAGGCCCCCTTGCAGGTGTGCCAATCGCAATAAAGGATAACATTTCCGTAGTAGGGCTTCCAAACAGCTGCGGCTCGAAAATCCTTGAAGGCTACGTCCCCCCATTCAATGCTCACGTAATCGAAAAACTTCTTGATGCCGGAGCCGTAATCCTTGGAAAAACCAACCTGGACGAGTTTGCAATGGGATCGTCAACGGAAACCAGCTATTATGGGCCGACCGCAAACCCCTGGGACCTTGAAAGGGTACCTGGCGGCTCTTCCGGAGGCAGCGCAGCAGTTGTTGCAGCAGGAGAAGCTCCTTTTGCTCTTGGTTCTGATACAGGCGGATCCGTACGCTGTCCTGCAGCTTTCTGCGGGGTTGTAGGGCTTAAACCGACCTATGGGGCAGTTTCAAGGTACGGGGTTGTGGCTTACGCAAATTCCCTTGAACAGGTCGGACCCCTTGCAAACAACGTGGAAGACATTGCAATCCTGATGGATGTTATAGCCGGTTACGACCGGAGAGATTCCACTTCCATTGACAGTAAAACCGAATACCAGAAGGCTCTTGTTGACGATGTAAAAGGTCTGAAAATAGGGGTTCCTAAAGAGTTTTTCGGAGAAGGGATTCACCCGGGCGTGGAAAAAGCCGTATGGAACGCAATCCACAAATTTGAGAGCCTCGGAGCAACCAGGCAGGAAGTTTCGATGCCCAACATAAATTACGCTCTTGCTTCATACTATATCATTGCAATGAGTGAAGCTTCCTCAAACCTTGCCCGCTTTGACGGAACACGTTACGGATTCAGAGCAAATGGGGAAAACTGGCACGCAATGGTCTCAAAGACTAGGGCCGAAGGTTTCGGAACCGAAGTAAAGAGAAGAATTCTCCTCGGGACCTATGCCCTTTCTGCAGGCTACCATGACAAATACTACCTCAAGGCCCTGAAGGTCAGGACCCTTGTCAAGCAGGACTTTGATAAGGCTCTCTCAACAGTAGACCTGCTCATGGCGCCGACTATGCCGAATCCTGCTTTCAGGATAGGGGAGAAGATTGAAGACCCGCTTACCCTCTACCTCTCGGACGTAAACACCTGCCCGATCAACCTTGCAGGTGTGCCTTCAGTTTCCGTACCTTGCGGCTTTACTGATGGACTCCCGGTGGGACTCCAGATAATGGGCAAACCCTTTGATGAGCCGACTGTCCTTAGGGCTGCCTATACTTTTGAGAAGAATACCGATTACCACACAAAGAGACCTCCGGAGGTGGCGTAAATGGTCTACGAAAACCCTGACGGGATAAGGATCGGGCTTGAAATCCACGTCCAGCTCAACAAGCTCAAGACCAAAATGTTCTGCGGCTGCTCTACCGATTACCACAATGCAGCCCCAAACACCCACACCTGTCCGATCTGCCTCGGCCTGCCCGGAACACTTCCGGTCCTGAACAAAAAAGTCGTGGAAGCAGCAATAAAGGTGGGGCTTGCCCTTGAAGGTGAGATTGCGGAAGAGACCCAGTTCCACAGGAAGAACTACTTCTACCCTGACCTCCCGAAAGGTTTCCAGGTCACCCAGTACGACTATCCGATTGTCAGCAAGGGGAAGGTTGTAATCGAAGGCGAGGACGGGGAGCATGTGGTCGGGATTACAAGAGCCCATATGGAAGAAGACCCTGGGAAGCTTGTGCACATAGGAAGTATCGGAAAATCCAAAGGGGTCCTTATAGACTACAACAGGTCGGGCATGCCCTTAATTGAAACCGTTACCGAGCCGGATATGAGAAGCCCCAAGGAGGCCAGAAGGTTCCTTGACAAGTTCAGAAACATCCTCGAATACCTGGACGTCTTTGATGGAAACCTTGAAGGGGCTATGCGCGTCGATGCTAACGTCTCGGTTCACTGGGGAACCAGGGTTGAAGTCAAGAATATCTCTTCCCACAAAGGAGTGGAAAGGGCTCTCCTCTACGAGATCATGCGCCAGAAGAACGTGATCCGCCGCGGAGGAACAATCGTGCAGGAAACCCGCCATTTCGATGAGGGCAGGGGTGTAACGCTTTCAATGAGGACAAAGGAAGAGGCAGAAGACTACCGCTACTTCCGTGAGCCTGACCTTATGCCTATGCGTATCACTGACTGGATTCCTGCAATCAAAGAAACCCTTCCCGAACTTCCGGACGCCAAACGTACCCGCTTCATAGAGCAGTACGGCATCACGGATATGCACGCAAGAGCCCTTACATCCAAGATAATGCTTGCCGACTTCTACGAAGGAGTCTGTGCAAAAGGTGTTGACCCGAAGATTGCCGCCACCTGGACAGCCGATGTCTTCCTCGGGGAGCTGAACTACCGCGACCTTGCGATCTCTTCCTACGGCGGCAAGACCATTGGGTTTATCCACGCAAAAGATCCTGAAGTAGAAAACTCCTTCAAAGGCTCGGATATGGTAGAACTGGTCACCCTTTTTGCCGAAGGCAAGATAAGTGACAGGGCTGCAGTTGAAGTCATCCGTACCATTCTGGACGGCACGGAGGAAAAGACCCCCTCCCAGATCATCGAAGAAAAAGGCCTCTTCAAAGCCGAAGACGACCTGGTTACAAAAGCTGTTGCCGAAACAATTGCCGAAAACGCAGCTGCAGTGCAGGACTACCTGGGAGGAACAGAAAAGTCTCTGAACTTCCTGGTCGGACAGGTCATGAAAAAGACAAAAGGCACGGCAGATGCAAAGACTGCACGCGAACTGATTCTCAAAGAACTTAAAGGGTAACCCGGAAGGGTTTACCTTTTCTAATTTTTTTCTACTTTTAGCTCGATTTTTTTAACTTGATTTTTGGATTTTACCATCCTCTGATTTTTAATATAGATCAGGCCTGCGGTCTTCGAGAATAGAGCCTGTTTGCCTGAGTTCTTTTGCTTTTACCAGATCTATTTCTCCTAGAAGAACACACTCTTCGGTTCCAGCTTCTGCCAGGACACGGCCCCAGCCGTCGACAATAAAAGAGCCGCCTGGATAGATAGAATACCTGTCTTTTCCTACCCTGTTGCAGGCGATATGCGGCAGTTGATTTTCAATTGCCCGTGAAAAGGACATAATGCGCCACGGATATATGTAAAAGTCCGGTATATCGGCAGCTGAGACCAGCAGATCCGCTCCCTCAAGGACCAGTTTTCGGGCAACTTCCGGATACCTGAGTTCATTGCAAACTATGAGCCCTATGGAAAGTCCGTATTTTTGAAGTTTGATAGGAGATATGCTGTCACCGGAAGCAAAATATTCCTTTTCAGGGCCGTACAGCTGGACTTTTCGGCGGATTCCGGCTAACTTTCCGGACTCTATGCAAAAACCGAGGTTATACTGGGAAGGAACCTTCTTTTCTGAACCTGGCGCGTCTCCTTCCCTTATTTCGATCATTGAACCTGCAAGAATACATCCGTGTTCTCTGGAAAAAGCGCGGAGAGTTTCTAGAGTGGGGCCGGAAGTGGTTTCAGCCACATCCCCTATGCGGTCATAACAAAAGCCTGTTGAGAAAACTTCCGGAAAGACGAGCAGCTCGGCTTCTCTTGAAACTGCTTCTTCTGCCAGGGAGAGGGCACGCTCAAGATTTTCCTGTTTCGAACAAAGTGAGATATTCATCTGGATACAAGCTGCTTTCATAATCGTCTCCACAATTCATAAAGCACATCATAAATAATTATTTGGATACTTTATGAGATAATTCTATTTTCCGATTTTAGATTAAGTTTTTGCGCTCCAGTATTTACCTCCAGAATTTGCCCTTCAGTTTACCTCATTATTTGTATTCCAGTATTTACCTCATTATTTGTACTCAGATATAGCAGTGAAGGTTCAGAGTCTGAATAACTGCTACAGGCAGCACTTTGATTATGTATGGCTCATGGATCCGTACAGAACAACAAAAAATCATGAAAACTTTCGTAGGCAAAATATAAGGCATGTGAATCTCAAAATAAGCTTGAAGAAAAAAGCTGTCTGCAAGAGAAGGACCTTAGCCATTACTGGATTATTGACTGACTATGAAGGAGGAAAACATCACGGAAGAACCAGATTCTGATTTTCGATTCCACGCAACGACCCTTATCTTCAAGTTCCGAGACTTCTTATTCCCCCGCAGGAAAATCCTGGAAGAAGCCGGAATAAAGCCCGGTTTTAAAATTCTTGATTACGGCTGCGGGTCAGGTTCCTATATCCGTGATGCCTCCGAAATGGTGGGCCCTTCAGGAAAAGTCTATGCTCTGGATATCAACCCGGTTGCTGTTGAGATGGTCCGGCATCTGGCTTCGATAAAACAGCTGAGAAACATAGAAACCATCCTTTCCGATTACGATACAGGTCTGCCCAGCGGAAGCCTAGACACAGTCCTCTTCTATGATACCTATCATACCCTGAATAAACCGGAACTTGTTATGAAGGAGTTGCACAGGGTCCTGAAACCAGAAGGAACCCTTTCTTTTAGCGACCATCAAATGAAAGAAGAAGAAATCATGGAAAGTATAACCCGGAAGAGGTTATTCAAGCTGAAAAAGAGAGGAAAAAGGACATATTCCTTTAAAAAGGACGGAAATTAATTCAGGTACAGGCGTGAACCTGAGATCTATGACCCAAAAACAAAAGGATAAAACAAAAGAATAAAACAAAAAATATACAAAAAATAAACAAAAAAAAGAGAGAAATGAAAGAATTAGAACGCAGGAAAACACAGAGATTAAGGGTCAGGAGATTATTTTCTGTAAACTTTCACTTTTAACGTGATTAGACTTCCATACCTTCTTTTGAGCATAAGAAGGAGCTGGTGTAAATCACTGTAATATTTACATTTAGGAGGTTGGTTTGTTGGATTTTTGGAGGTTAGCTGAATAAAATAGCTAGATATTTTGTAGTATGGTTATAGAGTGTTTTAATGAATTCCCTGACCTCTTTACAATGCGCTTTTTCCCGGTTTACTTTTCGAGTTCATGCTCTTGTTGCCGGAACGACCCCAAGGCTTTCCATGATTTTCATTTCTGCCGGGGTGACAAACGTACCATTGCCGAACAAAAACCCACGCAAAATGGGTTTTGGAGCTTCTACCTCTACTTTTTCTTTCATATTCTGGATCTCCTTTTCTTGTATTGGGGGTTCCTGCCCATCGCAGGATGCCCGGAATCCTATTACCGTGTTTTGATATATAAAGATTTCTCAGGTGGAGGACGGATAGCCAGATCTGACAAAAAATCCATAAAAAATGGACTGAAACTTTCCGGATTCAGAAAGAAGAAAATAAAATTCCGAATTGAGGCAGAAATCAGAAGGTTTCGTTTCATTGAGAGCTCGTACTCGCCCTGGAAAAAAGACACAGAACCTTCAAAACTCACCAAAAAAATCATTCAAAAGACATATTCAAAAAGGCAGTGTAGCGAAAATTCTGTATAATTAAAAATATCAAGAAATTGCTTGGTAGCTTCTTCCACATCGGAAGATCAATTTTTTTCCATATCACTCGAATATTTGAAGTAAAATTGTCAAGGGCGGTTAACTTTTTTCCATTTTGGGCGGTTTAGAATTTGCCAACCTTTTAATATAAATTTTACTCAATTTTTCATAAACTTTTAGAAATTACTGGCATATATTTCCTGTTTTTATTCCCTGTTTCTTCCTTTCTTTCAGCCTGTAACTTTCCCCTTTGATGTTAATCGTAGTTGAATGGTGGAGAATCCTATCAAGTACAGCAGCCGCTATTACATGGTCCTTGAATATCTCTCCCCATTCTCCATATGATTTATTTGATGTCAAGATCGTTGAACTCTTTTCATACCGTCTTGAGATCAGCTGAAATAGGCAGTGAGCTCCTTCTTCGTCAAATGGGAGATACCCTATTTCGTCAATTATCAGCACTTTATATTTCATCAAGTCCCTTAGTTTCTTTTCAAGCATTCCTTCTCGATTTGCTATTTTCAACTTCTCGATAAGGTTTCCTGTATTGGTAAAGTAAACCGAAATCCCTGCTTTTGCTACTTCAATCCCAAGAGCGATTGCAAGATGAGACTTTCCAACTCCGGGAGGACCAAGGAAAACGACATTCTCTGAATTATGAACAAATCTCAAGGTTGCAAGGTCTTCGATTGCTTTTTTATCAATGGATTTCTGAAATTCAAAATCGAATTCCTCAAGAGTCTTTTTAACGGGAAAAACTGCACTTTTCATCCTTCTCTCAATTGCAACAGCTTCTCTGTGTTTCTTTTCCTGTTCAAACAAGTAATCAAGGACTTCCATTGTTGTCTTGTTGTCCCTTGCAGCAATTTCAAGGTAGTTATCCAGAAGCTCTTCGATAGAATTAAGTTTCAGGTATTGCAGGTTATTGTGAAGTCTCTCATAGGTGAAGTTGTTCATTCAAAACCACCTTCACTAAATATTTCATAGACATCAAGAGACCTTTTTTCAACTTCGGGATCTGAGAACTTCAACGGGATCTGTGAATCTTTTTTGCATTTTGAGTTCTCTTTAAGAATCTCACTCAGGAGACCCTGGAAATGTTCCTTTTTCCTTGAAACTCTGCAGTTTCCAGGAAGGATTTCATGTTCACAGACTTTCTCATAATCAACATAGACCTCGAATATTCCTTCAAGGATCTGAAGCTCTGCAGTTCTCCCTGCAAACCTGTAAGGAACAGAATACTTATTCCAAGGAACGAAATATAACAGTCTCTGGAGACCTTTCTGGTCTCCTTATGGACAACTTTGTAAGGAGGAACCTGATCCAGAGGGCTCAGTTTCTCCTCCTTAAAGCGTTCAAGAGGGATTTGATAGGTTGTTCCGTGGACAGTTGAATTTACCCTTTCCAACCAACTGTGAACTTGGGCGTTCAGGTCTTCGAGAGAGGTAAACCTTCTTCCAAGGAAGAAATCCCTCTTGACGAAACCGACTGTATTTTCAATTTTCCCTTTTGTCTGAGGCCTGTAAGGCCTGCATAACCTTGGAATAAAACCAAAGCATTTGAAGAAATCCTCAAACTGTGGGTTCCATTCGGAATCTGATGATTTTAAGGCTCTTTTGATAACAACCTGTTTCATGTTATCATAGAGGATCTCCTGTGTAAATCCTCCAAAGTACTCAAAAGCGTTCAGATGACACTGAATAAGAGTGGGAGTGTCTATGCTCAGTGTAAATTCAACATATCTCATTCTGGAATATCCAAGAATCATGTTGAAACAAAAGAGTTTCTTTACCTTTCCATCAACCTCAACTGTTCCCATCTCTGCCCAGTCAACCTGAGCCTGTACACCTGGTTTTGTTTCATAGCGGAGTACAGCAGGGACTCCCTGTTTAGGTCGGACTTCTCTTACGAAGTCCTTGACTATGGTTTTTCCTCCATCAAAACCCATTTCTTTGATTTCCCTATAAAGGCGAACAGCAGTATAAGGACCTTCTTTGAGTTTTTCTTGTATGTAAGGTTTGAAAGGATCAAGTTTACTCGGTTTTGGCGGACGTTTCTGAGGTTCTGGGGCAGTTTTCTTTTTAAGATATTTCCTCACAGTTTCCCTAGCATAACCTGTTCTTCTAGAGATCTCACTGATGCTGAAGCCTTGTGAATACAAATCTCGTATCAATAGCCATTCCTCCGTTTTCAGCATTATCTACAATCCTCGAACTTTTCACAAGGATTGAGAATTGGAAGTTTTTAAACCGCCGTAATTGGAAGATTCTTAACCGCCCTTGACAAAATTTACAGAAAATTAGACATACTGACAATACTTATAACATGGACTGTTAAATTAATTGATATGACTACACATTTTAAATTCATCATTATCTTAATGTTTCTTGTTTTTCTACTAGGATATTTCTTATCGATCAACAAATTAACGCTTATTCTACTTGGCGCATCATTCCTTTTATCAATAATAGCTGGAGTATTATCTGACAAACAGAGAAAAACAAGAATTAGGTGAATAGATTTTCATTGGTCATCAGTTAAGGAATTTTCTTGCCTGAAAGCTATTGATTTTTCACCAAAAGGCTGCCTTGAATTTTGGTCTTATTACATGAAATCAATACCCAGTTCCAGTCCACAACACATCAAAATTATTGACAACTGTTGTGAGAATGGAGGCAATTTATCACGATTCCTAACTTAACCGAAGACGCATGAAAGTGATTCAGAATATACCGAACTTTCGGTAAGCTATCTTATTTTCAAAAAACATTGAAAAAACATGAGGCTCTTCGCTGTTTAGAGTGGGTAACTTAAACCCATCTCCTAAATATCAAAAGAACATCTATAAAATTTAGATATATTTGCCGTTGAAAATCACATTCAAGCTCAATATTTCTCTTTTTGGCTTGGCTACTTTATAACTATGCAAATATTTCCAACCCACGGGAAATAGCGAAGAGCCAAACATGAAATTCTTAAATAAAAGAAACAAAGCAATGAAAGTACCTTTCAAATCAAGTACTTTCATGCCAGGAAAAAAGGAGGAAATTAATCAGACTTTGAGGTTTCCCATCACTCTTAGATTTGACTCCTTTTAAAACAATAAACTATGCTGACCAGCGAGATGAAAGCCAGAAATCCTCCGAAACCGGAACTGGCTGCAGCTTCGCTGCTGGCAGATGCAGGTGTTTCTGCTTCAGTCGGGGCTTCAGATGAAGTCCCGTAGACCTCTCCACTATTTCCACTGGAATTTTCGGTTATTGCTTTTGTCTGAGTGCTATTATCTTCCTGTACCTGAACATTGCTGGAAGCAGGGGATGAAGTATCGATTTCTGCAGTTCCGGTTGCAGTTTCGGTTGCAGTTGCAGGACTTTGGTCTGCGAGAATGACTGTTTTTGCCGGGTAGATCACGTATCCTCCATTGCTTCCTTTTCCTTCATCAGAGGTCTTGAAATACCACTCGTCTGTAATGTTAGTCTTGCTGTCAGCGTCGACATTAATTGTTATTGCGTCGGAATTTGACATTACTATCAGGTTTTCAAGGGCCTGGTCTACTTCGAAATTGCCAAATTCGTCCCCGGATTCGATTGAAAGAGGGTTGTCCTTATCTATTAACCAGGTGTACTTGAACACTGCAAAATCGGTATCCGCACTTGCAAAAACAGAATCCACAAAGGTAACGAAATAAATGTGAGAGGCATTGTCTCCGAATTCGGCATCTGCAGTAAATATCCTGTCATCTATAGTGTTGTCCGTGGAGATTACCGCAGTATCCAGTTCCTTACCATTCTTGTAAAGCGAAAAATAGCATTTGTTGCCGTTAACATCAATCCCGTTCAGAGTAAGGCTGTACCCACCGGCAATATCCCAGGTCTCCCCTGCTTTGAGGGTTTTCTTGTCGCTGGCACCCTGCTGGTACAGCATCTTGGCAAGATGCGTTGCATCATTGTCAATAGTACAGTAGGGTTTACCAAAGAGATGCATCATGTAAAAGAATGATAACTTTGTTACATTTTCTTCTTCGGAGAACACCTTATACTTCGAAGGGAACTGTTTGGTAGTATAAAAGAGTTCACCTTCATCGATTGTGCTGGCTGAAGGATTATCTTTACCCAGAGCAGGGCTGTTTCCTTTGTCCTCAAAATAAAGGTGCTCTCCAACCCCACTAACGTAATTACTGTACTTATTTGCATTGAAGGCAAAAGCCGGGAAGGTTCTGAAATCCCACGAGATATTCTGGGAATCCGTGCTCCCGGTATCAAGGGGAATGCCCCTGATTTCAACCGACGCAGCAGTACACGTTCCTGCCAACGCAAGGATTAACGTTAGCACAAAGATAGCCAGAGCTATTGCTTTAAATCTCTTTAAGTTCATAAAAATTCTCCACTAATTTTCCACTAATTTTTAATCTTTGTTTTTCTATGTTCAGATTTTTATCGTGAAAGTAAAATTAAGGCGATTGCACCTCTTTCTGTTATTCAAAAATTTGTCCACTGTATTGATTAATTCATAATGCCCTGATTTAGTTCGATGCAGGTTCAGTGTATTATTTCCCCCGTAAGGGCAGACACACTTTTCTCTTCATATCTTCGATTTCCCGGACAGCTACCTTTACCCCATAGACCGAGGACATCATCTTGCCGGTTACAACCGTTTCAACCTCTCCCAGTGCAACCAGCCTGCCCCCTTCCAGAGCTGCGGCTCTGCTGCCCACCAGGAAAGCATGGTCAGGCATGTGGGTATTCATCACAATGGACATCCCGAGGGAGGCAAGCCTCTGCACTGTTTCCAGTACAAGGACCTGGTTGCCGAAATCGAGGTGAGAAGTCGGCTCGTCCAGCAAAAGAAGAGAAGGCTGCTGGACAAGGGCCCGGGCAATCAGGACCATCTGGCTCTGTCCGCCGCTGAGACTGGCAACCGGCCTTTCCGCGAGGTCGGAAAGCCCCACCACTGCAAGCGATTCCCTTGCAAGCTCCATATCTTCAGCACGGGGAGATGCAAACATGGAAAGATGAGGAGCCCGGCCCATCACCACAAAATCCAGCACGGTAAAAGGAAAAACCACCTCGTTCTGCTGGGGCACATAACCTATATGCCGGGCAATTCCCTTTGCCCCGAGAGAAGTCGTATCCTCTCCCAGAATGCGAACAGACCCGGTAGAAGGTTTGAGAATCCCTGCAATGCATTTGATCAGTGTGGATTTTCCCGCCCCGTTGGGACCCAGGATGCACATAACCTCACCTTTCTTTAAAGAGAAAGAAACGTTTTCAAAGACCAGCCCGTTTCCATAGGAAAAGGCAAGAGAGTTAACTTCCAGCATCAGTTCCATCCCATGCGCCCCCTTCGAATCAGATATGCAAATAAAGGAGCACCTACAAGGGAAGTGAGGATCCCCAGGGGAATCTCCGTTGCGGCAATGGTCCTTGACAGGTCATCTACAAGCAGCAGAAAAGAGGCACCGATAACCATGCTCATGGGCAGTAGACGGCTGTAGTTCGGACCGACTATCATCCTTGAGATATGAGGTACGACCAGCCCGACCCAGCCAATAACACCGCTGATGCTGACCGCTGCTGAAGTTAAAAGGGTTGCACAAACAATGATAACCAGGCGCATTTTTTCCACGTTCATCCCGAGAGCTTTAGCTTCCTCGTCTCCGAGGGACATGATATTGATCCTCCACCTGAGAAGGAACAACACCAGAGCCCCGACAAACATGGGCAACACTATGTAGAGCAGGTCCCCGTACCTGACAGTAGCAAGGCTTCCCATGAGCCAGAATACTATTGCGGGAAGTTCGTCATAAGGGTCTGCCACATACTTTACCAGGGAGGTAAGCGCCGTGAAAATAGAACTCACGATAATTCCGGAAAGCACAAAGACCAGAGTTCCTGTACCTTTGCTGGCTTTCCCCATACTTATGGCAAAAAACATGGCCAGGAGTCCGAAAGCAAAAGACATCAACTGTATAAGCAGGTAATTATCCCAGAGCAGTATTGCCAGGCATGCTCCGAAACCCGCACCTGCACCCACTCCCAGAATATAGGGAGAGACAAGGGGATTCCTGAAGATCCCCTGAAAAGAAGCTCCGGCTGTGGAAAGTGCAGCCCCTACAAGCAAAGCTGCAAGTATCCTGGGCAGCCTTACATTGAACAGGACCGTGTGTTGAGTGGAAACCGAAGCAGGGGTGCCAAAAATGAGAGATGAAAAAGCTTTCATACTCTCGTCCACAACCGCCGAGACAGGAGTCTGATATCTCCCCACGAAAAGGGAGCCTATTAATAAGACCAGGGGAAGAATGTACACCAGAGTGGTACGGGAATACCTGCATTCAGGCATGAGTGCACCTCAAAACATGCCAGGTCCCGGAAGTAGGCCTGTGAAAAGACCTGTTAGGTGTGGCTTTCCCATATGGCATGCCGTAAAACTGCCTGTAGAACTCATCTGCTTCTTTTTCCAGGTCGATTCCTGAGTTTCCTGGATACAGTTTGTCTGCAATATACATGAGCCCCAGGATCCAGCGGGGGTTTCCGAAATCCCAGGATGGAGGGACTTCATAGACCCGCTGCTGTTTTACAGCATCCGTCTCTATGCCATACTGTCGGCAGAGGGTATAGAATTCATCGAGGGGGCGGGAAAGGAAACCGGAGATGAAAATTGTGTCCGGGTTATTTTCATTGATAAAAGAAGGAGAAACATTTATACCCGGTTTGCCTTCCTTTTGAAGCTGCTTATTGATGCTCAAGCCCCCGGAAAATGCCACAAGGTTGTTTTCCATTCTCCCGGCGTTCAGGGCAAAAAGAGGAGAGCCCATGCAGTAATACACCTTATGACCACTGTTTTCTGCTGCAAGGGACTTAACAAGCTCCAGGCGTGTATGGATAAAGGAAATAAGCTCTTCTCCTTTTTCCGGCATATTTGCCCTTTCCGCAATTAGCCTGACAAAGTCAAGATAAGCGTAAGGCTGCTGGATCATATGGTGCACCTTCATAAGGGTCCCGGAATCGGAGATTTCTCTCCAGACATCTATTAACCTGGAATCGTCCAGTATTCCCAGACATGTAAGTACTCCATGGACCATCCCGAAAGCCCGGCTGATCCGATATCCGCCCATGAAACCTTCCTCATTGAAACGTTCAACGGCAGTTGTCCCTTTAACAGGCACAGTCTTCCCGCAATCACAGGAATAAGTTATCCAGGGCCTTACTGGTCTCGAACCCATGGGTCCGTAGAACTCCCGTTCTGCAAGGAGACTGCCGCATTCGGGACAGTAAGTATTCAATAGTTCCGTACCCGGAGAATTGAAAAGATAAACATAATCCACATACTTACGCAGATCAGCGCACAGGCTCTCCGCCTCTCCTACGGAGGGCTCAAGCTCAATAGGCGCATCCCCGAAGGGGATGAATCTCATGACCTGGACAGGAATGGTTGGAGAAATATCGGATACAGCTTCTGCAACCTTTATCACATCGGCTTCATTTCCCCTTGAATAAACAACCGAAGTTTCAACATGCACTCCCATGTCAAAAAGCAGGGAAATATTGCGGAAAACGGGAGCTGATGAAGGGACTCCGCAGCTTATGTAACTTCTGTCAGAATAACCTTTGATTCCGACATTCATGAAATCCACAAGCTGCCCGAGCTTGTTCAAAGTCTCTTCTGTGAAATAGCAGTTTGTGGAACAGCCCACAAGCAAACCCTTTTCTTTTGCCTGCACTGCAAGGTCCCTGAAGAGATAATAATTTGCAGCAGGCTCATTTAAGGTGGAAACCACACCCAGGCAATCCTGCTGCAGAGCTTTTTCCACGACCTGGGAGGGAGTTAAAGTGGTACTGGAAAGAGATTTTCCTGAAGCCAGCAGACGAGCCACGCACCCGGAACACTGGAAATTACAGCCCGTGCCGAAGACCTGGAGAAACTTACCTGAGGGATAATAATGAAGCAAGGGGATAGTTTCTATGGAGACTGGATATGCACCAAGGTATCCCATATCAGGGTCCTGGATAATGGTATCGCCGGTACAGACATAAGTCCTGCACCTGCCCCTGCTGTATTCATCGATTTCGCACCCGAACTCACACACATTGCACTGCATATTTTAACCTCCTTTCTTAATCTCCATTACTTTTCCTTGCTCAGGACCACCCAAAAGCCAGAATCGTCCTTAACCACATGACAGGGGATTTCAGTCCGTTCCCCGGCTTCCCGTATAGCCCGAATCGTTTCCGGGCTGAGGCGCTATTTAGAAGCAGTATGCCAGTCCGGGTCTATTTCAACCATTTTTTCAGAGATCTGGGCTTTCAACTCTTTTGTGCCAAAACCGCCCCCTATCCACGCCTGTCCACCCGGAGCAAGGACGCGGGAAATTTCCCTGAAAGCCACAGGCAGGTCTTTCCAGAAAAATACGGAGCCACGGCTTACTATGAGGACTGCGGAATTATCCCTGAAGGGAAGCAGGTGGACATCAGCCTGCAAAGGAACAACCTTATCTGAAAGGAAGTGACGGTTAGCTTTGGCTTTTGAAAGCCTGCACATCTCCGTTGAAAAATCAACCCCATAGACCTGCATATCCGTGAGTTCCGCAACAGCGATCCCCAGGGATGCAATACCGCATCCCAGGTCCAGGCATATGCCCTGTTTTATCCCGCTTTCTTTGACGATGTGAGCTGCTATTACAGGGTAGATGGGAGCAAAGATGTGTTCGGCAATATAGGGAAAACCCGGAGATTTGCCCTTTTCATCCACGTTCAGGCCTCTGCTGCAGGGTTCAGTAGCGTATTCAGTTGTTCATCCGTAAGCTCATAGTGGAAGAATTCCAAGTAGAACTCACGGGTCAGCCCGGAGAGATCCATATCTGCAAAAAGATCCGGATATAGCATCTTTGCAGTCCAGGCAGTCCCTATAATAAGATGGGGGCCCTGTGGCCTGTCAATCCAGCAGAAGGGATTCTGAGGGGCAAGATACACCCGTTTGTTCCGGACAGCATCCACGCTTTCCCAGAGAGAGTCAGAATATACGGATGCGTAAAACTGCGGATTGGAGGTGATGATTATCTCAGGGTTCCAGTCCATGACCTGCTCTATTGAAACCTGGGTCATGCCGCTTCCCGGAGTTAGCGGACAGTCGGCAACATTGATACCCCCACAGATATCAATGACCTGGGAGTGCTGAGAACCGGAGGGATCGGTCATCAGGCCTTTCGGGCCTTCGGCATAGTAAACCCGTACCTTTTCATCTTCGGGAATATCTTTTACAGTGTTGTTGATCTCGTTGAGGATTGAACCGCGGAACTCAATCAGTTTTTCTGCCTGGGCTTCACAGTCAAGCAGCTTACCCACATATTCGATAGTGGGATCGGATTGTGTCACGAAGATAATAGAATCATCAACGGCAACCACCGGAATGCTGCCAAAACTTTCCTGCCTGCGTTCTATGGCTTCGTTGATTTGCCCGTCAGTGGTGTATCCTTCAATTACAATGTCAGGGTCCATGCTGATTATAGTTTCATAGTTCCCGGTCTGGGTCCCGAACCAGCCCCCTATTACTGGCAGACTTGTGTAATTTTCATCCATAAAAGGTTGAGTAAAATTATTTTTGAAATTCCAGCCTGCAAGTTTGTCCGGTGCAAGCATATAAACGAGAATAGTAGAAGGAGGAGAAGTGGCTACTACCGAGGAGATCTCAGCCGGCACGGTTAGCTGCCTGTCCAGCATATCGGTGATCTGCACTTTATCCGAATTCTGGAGCACAGCGCTTGAGTTCGGAACAGCCTGCTGGCCCGTACTTTCCGTACATCCGCAGGAAGCAATAGCCAGAACCAGCAGAGAGAGTATTAACATTGTACCTATTTTTTCACGCATAGAAATCCCTACAGACTTTTGATGTTTTAATCGATATGTTCGGATAAACATAAAGATATAAAAGTATATTCAGTTGTTAAATAGATATACAGTTACTGAGATTGGAAAACGCTAACGGGTCTGTTTTTTGGAAAACTTCTACGTTTTTACGGCTTACAGAGGGTTTTCAGCAAATAACCTCATTATCATTTTCCAGGGTATTCTCAGCGCAGCATATCAGGAAGACGGTAACCTATTTCCTAGTTATAAAATAAATAGATTTCTATTTCAAAACAATTCGAATTATTAAGAAAACATATCAAAATCCAGAAAAAAATAAAACTATATAGACTTCTTGTTACCGAATTTTCGGGACTCTAACCGGAGTGACAGGAAAAAACGGTCCAATGCTTAAATAATGCTGAAAAAGCGATATGAAAACAGAAAAACACGGTACTGCACCGCATATTACCATTCCTTTAAATCGTCCGGCTTCATTCAACTCGCTTTTCCCTTTTCAAACTTTTTCCTCTTTTCGAACTCTTTCCTCACATCCACTGACACCCTGTTAAAAGGGCATCCAAAATAAATACAGCGGATGCACTCATACCGCCATATTGTCAGTAAGAAAAGCAAAATGGAAATGGAGTAAGCCCCGAGCAAGAAAGGCACTTTCAAAAGCCAGGGAAGCGGAAAGAGGATAACGATTATGAACCCCAGTGTGGTAATAACGAGATCGAATTTGCCCGGAGGGTACGGCCTGGGCCTGAAATGCTTCGGCCAGCCCCAGTTCATCATGCACCTCAAACTCTTTTCTCCTCTGACAAAATAAGGGCAATGAGTACAGAAAAAGCGCTGCTCCAGGATATCGAAATGGAAAAAAACTATGAAAATATAGGCAAGAAGCCACCCTGTTGAACTGATGCCAATTGCAAGCCCCGCCGAAAAGAGAAAAACAAGGGTCACAAAGTTCCAGTAAAGAAAATCCCTAAACTCATGTCTTACTCTAAGGGAAGAACACCTGTCTGAATACGATTCCCGAATCCCCTTTCCTGAAAGCTCAAAGTTCCCGGAAAGCCTATCCCCTTTCTCAAACTCCTCTTTCACGCCTGCAGGCACACGGTTCATAGGGCATTCAAAGTTAAGGCACCGTACGCACTCATACCGCCGGGCGGTCAGAAAAAAAAGTGCCCAGGAAACACAATAAGCCCCCAGCAGCAGAGGGTCCCTGACCAGCCAGTAGACCGGAAAGAAAAACATGGGAAGAGCCCCGAGAATAGTCATCGCCTTTTCAAAAGGGCTGTGGGGACCCGGGCGGGCTTTGAAAATCTTGGGCACTCCCGAAAGCATCATGCATTTTACGCAGCCCCTGCTCCTTATGTAGTGAAGGCAGTGGGTGCAGGCAAAGCGAAATTCGATTACCAGAAAGAAAAAGAGAGCTATTCCGATGTAAACTGCAACCCACTTGAGGGAATCCCTGGCAATTGCTATGGAGCCAATGAGGAAAGGGATCATATTGAAAAAGTTCCAGTAAAGGCGGTCTCTGATAGAGTGGTCTGTTTTGAGGGGGATGCCTGGGGATGACATGCAGGAGTTTTTGGTAAGGAAAGGTAAAAAGGTTATGATTAAAAAAGCAAAAAAGAAAAACAAGCTTAACAATCGAATAGGGCGATCCCTGAGTTCAGATATTCCGGAACATGGCCAATAAACATTTCAAAGAGTTTCGCATTTTGGATTTACTTCCAAAAAGAAGCCATTTTTTTCAAAGCCTTTCCTGTTAGGATTAGCCGGAATCCAGAAGTCATGATGTTTACCCTCGTTTAAAGCTAACTCTTTGAAGGTGATTCTTGCTCTTACATCCAGCTTAACAGGAGCTTTGATTTTCTCCGAACCAGAAGATTTTATGAACATAAGGCAAATTCCACCCATCAATCTGTTACCGATACTGTGAAAAGCTTTTCTGTCAATTGTCCACTCGACCCCGTTCAGGAGATTTCCCTCCTCATCTGTGGTTACAATTGTTTTCAAATACCAGGGGTAAGCATGAGAACTGGGCACCACATCTTTTTCTAGTTCACCAAGCATATCCATTACTTCCCCTACCTGTGAAACCGAAGGGATTTTTGTGGTATCTCCAATGAGTTTTGCAGTTCTTCCCGTTATTTTCATCCAGGAGTCACAAAAGGTATCCCAGAGGTTTTTATTGGTCATAAGAGGAGGTTTTAAAGTTGCGGTCAGTTCCCGGACCGTATAGTTTGTATTCGAAGTACGGAAAAAAATCTGCACGATAATTGTGTTTGTTTTTTTCAAACATTTGATCCAATCGAGGGTCGGTCTCTCCCTTTTATCCAGATGAGACATGAAACTCAGTGTCCAGATATATTCATAGGCATAAAAATCATACATCTCATTTTTTGGTGTAACAATGGGGAGACAGCTCAAAGATGGTTCAGTTTCACCCATAATTCTCAAGCATCCGCTCCTGATCAAACCTTTAAAATACTCATCATCCAGGGAATCGGTTTCAATTTTAAACGATTTTTCCATTATTGCCATAAACAAACCCCTTAACCCATTTTCAGCCTGAATTCCATCCGTAACGCCCGCTGACATGTCTACTTTACAAAAGCATGCTTTACAAAACACATTATGTAGCCCGATTACGTAAAGAAAAGATCTAAAACAGATCCTAAAAAAAGATCTAAAAGACCGGGCAGGAAATTAATCCCACTTACAGGAAAGCTCCCAACCCACTTAAGTTTTTCAGAAAAATCCTGCTAGACCGGACCACCAGGAAAAGTCTCAAACAATAGCAAAAATTCATTCCCATGCATTTACCAGGTTTTCAGTACCCACTTCCACAACGGCATGTACCTGACTCCATTTTCTTTTTTTTCAGTGTCTTTTGTGAGCAGAAGGAGTTCTTTCACCTGACCCCCGAATCCTTCAACCCCTGAAAACTCTTCCAGTGCCCGGATTTCCCTTTCTTCGATCCTATCGGTGTAGGAGACATTTATGGCTGTAAGAGAGATGTCTTTTTCCTTCACCACGAAATCCACCTCACCTTCATTTTTTCAGTAATATATCTCTTTTTCCCGGCGCATGAGTTCGAGGAAAACCAGATTTTCGGCAAGCCTGCCTTCATCCTTAGAAAAGGTGAAAGATACGGCATTCCGAAGTCCGTTGTCTATGCAGTAGACCTTTCGGGGGTTTATTGCCTGTGCCTTTAAAGAGTAGCTGAAGAGTGGCAGAAAATAGACAAGGGAGATGTCCTCCAGGTGAGAGATGTATTCGAGGAGAGTACCTTTTGAGACTTCCTGATCCTGTTTTATCGCTTTGTAGTAGGAAGTTACACTGAAAAGATTTCCGATGTTTGTGACCAGATATTTTGTGAGAACTTTGAGCAGGGTGGTATTCCGGATGGAGAAACGTTCCACAAGATCCCTGTAGATCATCATTTCAAAGTAATCCTGAAGAATCTTCTTCCGGAGCTCCGGAACTTCGAGCACGACTTCGGGAAATCCCCCTTCATAGAGATATTCCTTAAAGAGCTTCTTAAGTTCAAAACGCTGCTTGGAGTACTCAAAATCCTGAACAGGCTCAACTCCCCGAAAAGCCAGATACTCCCGAAAATCCAGGGGATAAAGAGGTAAAAGGAAAGAGTTCGGCCTCTAAGGCTTGTTGAAAAGCTCCTTTTTTTCCATGGTCTTTTATAAGAGACCATTTTACTGAAAATTTGGTATTATATAGGAGACCAACTTTTCCTTATTCTGGTCTTCCATAAGAGACCATTATGAGAGAGACCTGCTGTTTCTCAGCTTAATTCGGTAAAAGAAGAGCAAAAAAATAAGAGCAAAAAACTTCATCCGAGCTACATAAATAGCTTATTCCCGTCTGTCCTGTCCCGTTCGCTTGCGAACGGCCTGAACCATGAAACAACTGAAATGAAACAATAAATAAAAAGCAAAATCACATAAAATCAAGTAACAATCACTGAAAGGGGAAGGGGCAGTGAAAGAAAATAATCCCAGAATAAAACTCTACATCGCCTGCAGCCTCGACGGCTTCATCGCCCGAAAAGGCGGAAGCGTAGACTGGTTAACCGAATACGAAAACAGTTCCGAAACCGACTACGGATATTCCGAATTTTACGCGTCGATCGGCACAGTCCTTATAGGCAGAAAGACCTATGAACAGGTCCTAGACTTCGGAGTATGGCCTTACGGGGAGAAGAAAACGTATGTTTTTACCAGACAAAAAGAACCCCTGCGCCGGGAAAAAAACGTAGAATTTGTTTCCGGAAACGTCGGGGAATTTGTGCGCCGGCTGAAGGAAAATACTGATGAGAATATCTGGCTCGTGGGCGGTTCACAGCTTATCAGGGTATTTCTCGAAGAAGACCTTGTGCAGGATATGATTGTTTTCGTTGTTCCGGTTATTCTTGGGAGTGGGATTCCGCTTTTTGACCGGATTGGGAAGGAGGTCAGGCTCAGGATGATTGACACGGAGAGGTATGAGAGTGGGCTGGTGAAATTGGAATATGAAATTGAAGGGCGACATAAGAAAATAGCAAACCATAAAAGGAAAGACATTCAAAAATTTGGATAAGAAAATGACTTTTGAGTGGTTTGATGGTAATTCCAGATTATCAATCCGTAATGCTCCCTCTGTTAAAGTATGCAGAAGACGGCAAAGAGCATCGAATCCGTGATGCAATTGAACAGTTAGCCGAAGAATTCAGACTGAGTGAGGAAGAAAGAAAAGAGCTACTGCCAAGCGGCCAGCAAGCTATTTTTAAGAATAGAGTCGGATGGGCTAATACTTATCTGAAAAAGGCCGGACTGCTGGAATCCAGAAAAAAGGGATATTTTTCCATTACCCAGAGAGGAATGGATGTTCTTAGAGAAAAACCTCCTTCCATTGATGTTAATTTTTTGAAGCGGTATGAAGAGTTTAATGAATTCCGCAATCAAGGAAAACAGATAGAGACTATAGGCCCTAACAAAATAGAACCTGAAAATTTAGACCCAAAAGAAACCCTCGAAATCGCATATCAGAAACTTCATAACGAGCTAGTCTCCGAGATTCTCTCCATTATAAAGAAATGTTCAGCCAGTTTCTTTGAATCACTGGTCGTAGATGTTCTTACAAAAATGGGCTATGGAGGTTCAAGAGCCGATGCCGGGAAAGCTGTTGGCAAAAGTCACGACGGCGGTATTGATGGCATTATAAAAGAAGACAGGCTCGGGCTTGATGTTATTTATATCCAGGCTAAGCGCTGGGAAGGTACAGTCACAAGGCCTGAAATTCAGAAGTTCGCCGGTGCTCTGATAGGAAGAAAAGCAAAGAAGGGAGTCTTCATAACGACCTCGAATTTTTCAAAAGAAGCTATTGAATATGCCGACTTTACAGGAAATATTGTCCTTATCGATGGGGAAATGCTTGCAAGGCTGATGATTGAATATGATGTTGGGGTTTCGAAGGTCAAATCATATGAAGTGAAGAAGACGGACACCGATTATTTTGAAGATGGAGTTATCTGAATGCTGAGCATTCAGCTTGAAAGAAGCATCCTTCTTTAGACACTGATTAGCCCCGGAAGTTAAGCATAAACATGTAACTTATTGAAACATGCAACTTGTTGAAACCGATAGGAATCAAAAATCTGCAATAATGAAGCTACAGTGATGGAAAAATCCAAGCTTCATTTACTTTCATCCAAAAAAGTTTGATAAAAATTTCTTTCAATAAATAATATATACTTGAAACTCCCATATAATAGTTTGAAATCGAACTAAAAACAAATTTCGAAGATAAAATCAATACAATTATCTCTAAACCGGGACTCTAACGGCTGTTGCAACTTAAAATATGAGAGTTGCACCAGAAGATGGAATGAGACTTTTTGTAAAAAAATAAAACTTCCCATTTGAGAAATAAATTTTCTATATTATGGAATTAAAATGTATTTTTGGATGAACCAGGAAACTAAAATGGCACAAAAGTACAAATCTCCCGGAAATGAGGTAAAAAATATATATCTGTAACCAAGAGATAT
Organism: Methanosarcina acetivorans C2A; assembly: GCF_000007345.1. Classification (NCBI taxonomy): domain Archaea; kingdom Methanobacteriati; phylum Methanobacteriota; class Methanomicrobia; order Methanosarcinales; family Methanosarcinaceae; genus Methanosarcina; species Methanosarcina acetivorans. The sequence goes on from NC_003552.1 coordinate 5,590,958, forward strand.
ATGTTTGATACTAACCAATCAAAATTACAGAAACAACTGCAAAACATACGTATCAAAAGACCGAAAACCCAGACATTAGCCTGGGAGGACGTCGTGTGAGAAGTCATGAAAAATATGCTTAGAACCACAGTTCTGCTCGCTTCCCTGACAGGGCTCCTCGTACTTATCGGAGATTACTTCGGGGGAACGGGCGGGATGATTATTGCCTTTCTTTTCGCAGTAATCATGAACTTTGGAAGTTACTGGTACAGCGACAAGATTGTACTGAAAATGTACAGGGCAAGAGAAGTTACCCCTGCAGAGTCCCCGAACCTTCACAGGATTGTTGACGGGCTGGCTCTGAAAGCAAATATTCCAAAGCCCAAAGTATATGTTGTTGATTCCGGAATGCCAAACGCATTTGCAACGGGCAGGAACCCGCAGCATGCGGCTGTAGCTGTTACGACCGGGATTCTCAACCTGCTCTCCTATGAGGAGATCGAAGGTGTGCTGGCACACGAGCTTGCACACGTAAAGAACAGGGACACCCTGATCAGTGCGGTGGCTGCAACCTTTGCAGGTGTAATTACCATGCTGGCTACCTGGGCTCGCTGGGCTGCAATCTTCGGCGGCTTTGGCGGTAGGGACGACGACAATGGAGGCATCATCGGGTTTATCGTAATGGCAGTGCTTGCTCCGCTTGCTGCAACCCTGATCCAGCTTGCAATCTCAAGGTCAAGGGAATTTGCAGCTGACGAAGAAGGGGCAAGAATCTCTAAAAAACCCTGGGCTCTTGCCGATGCCCTGGAAAAGCTCGAATACGGGAATTCCCACTTCCAGCCAAGCATCAGGGACGTCCAGGCAAAAGAGACCAGTGCACACATGTTCATCGTAAACCCGCTCAAGGGTGGAACGCTCCAGTCTCTCTTCAGGACCCATCCCGTAACCGATGAGAGGGTAAAACGCCTGAGGGCAATGAGATTCTAAAGCCCTCTAAAACATTTTTTACTTTTACTTTCTCTTTTGTTCTTTGTCTTTCATTCTTGCATTTCATTTTTAATTTTTTTGACCCCCTGCATAATTTATTCATTTTTCCTGTCTCACCTCCTGCCTCGTTTCTTGTCTCGTTCCCTCTCTCGTTTCCTGTCTTGTTTCCAGCCTCATTTTCTCTCTGGAAGTTTGCCCGGTATTTTTTTAAATCGAGCATGCTATATGTTATCAGATTACACGGAAAATTACCAGGCTTCGCATGAGAAAAAGCACTTATAAAAGAAAGTGATAGATAAAATGGAAAGGATGAATAGTCAATAAAAGACAGTCAGCAAAAGCATCAGTTTATGATGAATGTACTGACAAAAGGTAAGAAATCCGGACCCACCCGTACAGCAGATTTACCGGTTCTTATTTGCCATTTCTAAGAAAACGCTCGGGAAGGCAGATAAAAGATGTAGGGTCTGGAAAGTATTTTCTCAATAACGATATATGTAAATTATTACGTTGATTGTCAATACCCTATCCTAATCTGATCCGGGGATTTTCTATGGAAGACAAATTTGAGATTGGCAGGATCATCAGGGCAAAGAATATCTCTGATGCATGGTACCGAGGGCTTAACATCATCTGGAACCACGGGCAGGTAATTACCGACGAAAGGGGGAGCCAGATCCGGGAGTTTATGGACCTGATGGTGGTAATTGAAAACCCCTATACTGACAGGATTCCCGAAGATACAGCCTGGAACGAAGAAAGGCTCGAAGAGTATGCAAAACAGCTGATCTCGGGCGAAAACGCACAGGACTTTGAATACACCTACGGGCAACGCCTCAGGAACTGGAATGAAGAAGTAGACCAGATCGAATACGTAATCGAGAAACTGCAGGAAAGCCCCACTTCCCGGCGGGCTACGGCTGTCACCTGGATCCCGCCTGTGGACACGAAAGTCAATGAAGTCCCCTGCATGATCCTGGACGACTTCAAGATCCGGGACGGGAAAGTCCACCTCACAACCCTCTTCAGGAGTCACGACTTCGGAGGAGCCTATCCTGCAAACCTTTACGGGCTCTCGAAACTCCTTGAATACGTTGCCGGAAGAGTTGGAGTAGAGCCGGGAATGATCACCACAGTCAGTATTTCAGCCCATGTCTATGACCACGACTGGGACATGGTAGAAAATATCGTGAAAGGCATAAACTGAAACTGAAAAGTTTTCAAGCAAATTTTAATCAAAAAAGCAGGCATTTGAATCTCAGGAAAAAAAACCCGGAATGAAAAAAATCGAAGAGCTCTGATTATACATGCGCGTTTCCATCAGCAAATCCTCGGTCAAAGGGGAAGTTTTTGCCCCTTCTTCAAAGAGTTATACCCACAGGGCTATAACCCTGGCAGCCCTTTCAAACGAATCAATCGTTCGCCGCCCCCTGCTCTCAGCCGATACCCTTGCCACAATCAGAGCTTCCGAGATGTTCGGAGCCTCGGTTAAACGCGAGGAAGAAAATCTCATAATTCACGGATTTAATGGAAAACCCAATGTTCCCGATGATGTGATTGATGCTGCAAACTCAGGGACAACCCTTCGACTCATGACCGCAATAGCAGGGCTCACGGATGGGATCACGGTACTTACCGGAGACTCTTCTCTCCGCACTCGGCCAAACGGGCCCCTTCTCAAAACCCTTAACCAGCTGGGAGCCAGTGCCTGTTCTACCCGGGGAAACGAAAAGGCCCCGCTTGTAGTCAAAGGCGGGCTTGAGGGAAAAAAAGTGAGCATTGAAGGCTCTATCAGTTCGCAATTTATCTCTGCCCTTCTTATAGCCTGCCCTCTTGCAGAAAACAGTACCACACTTTCCATTATAGGGAAACTGAAGTCAAGACCCTACGTAGACGTAACCATTGAGATGCTTGAACTGGCAGGAGTCAAAATCCACACCGATGAGAATAACGGCACGAAGTTCATCATCCCTGGAAAGCAGAAATACGACCTCAAAGAATATACCATTCCAGGCGACTTTTCTTCGGCGTCTTACCTGCTTGCAGCCGCAGCCATGACCGAGGGGTCCGAAATTACCGTTAAAAACCTCTTCCCCTCAAAACAGGGAGACAAATTAATTATTGAAACCCTGAAGCAGATGGGAGCAGATATCACCTGGGACAGGGAAGCCGGTATTGTGACCGTCAGAGGAGGAAGAAAATTAAAAGCTGTTACCTTTGATGCCGGAGCAACCCCTGACCTTGTCCCGACTGTCGCCGTCCTGGCAGCAGTTGCCGAAGGGACAAGCAGGATAGAAAATGCCGAACATGTCCGATATAAGGAAACAGACCGTCTTAGCGCCCTTGCAACCGAACTCCCGAAACTTGGAGTCAAGCTTAAAGAAGAGAAGGATAGCCTGACCATCACCGGAGGAGAACTGAAAGGAGCAGAAGTTCACGGCTGGGATGACCACAGGATTGTTATGTCCCTTGCCCTTGCAGGGATGGTAGCAGGTAATACGACAATTGACACAACCGAGTCCGTAGCGATCTCTTATCCGGACTTCTTTGAAGATATGTCCAATCTTGGAGTAAAGATTAAACAGATTTCGGAAGAATGAGTTGAAAATAGAATCCAGATTCCCAATTGCTGATTAGGTGCAGATTGGTGGTCCCGTATTAATCAGTTGATATTATTCAGATATCTGAAAACCGGGATCTTTTGTTTTTTGATTCTACTCCTTGCAGGGCTGAACTTTTCTCTTCTGCAACGCAAAAAAGGAACAGGTGAATTTAGATCTTGACCTGGGGCATCTCATTAAAATTCATAGATAAATATAAGCGCCTCCGCCGGCTTGTCTGGCGGCCTTTCACAAAAAGCAGAAAAAGCAGAAAAAGCAGAAAAAGCAGAAATTAAAGAGAAATAAGATCAAAATTTCTACCTTTTGATGCTGTTATCTTTTACACTCACAAGCGTCTCAGAAGCTTTTACTTTCTGGCATGCTGTATTTTTATTTACGTTCTCTTTTTTGTCTTTTAAGGAAAGACCGCTCTCCTGCGTCTAACGGGACAAGAATGACTATGTATAGCAAATAAGGTTGTACAGGTGAGAGATATAGCAATTAGTCCTCTTGAGCGAGCAAAGCGAGCGAAAAGGACTTCGTGCTCCCGAAGCGAAACTCGGGAAGCAAAACTCGGGCGGGACAGGAACGATAAAGTACAGTAAATAAGGTTGTATGGGGAAGAATTCAGAAAATTGAGGCAGACTTGTTTTTCAAAAATATCAATCATGTAAAGGTGGACGACCTGCAGATTAAAAATCTATATTCACAAATGCAGATTAAATCCGGACTAATTCAGATTTTATTTAACTTTGAGAACTGATTATGAAAGAAATCCTCATCCTTTCAGCGTTTTCTTTTTTGAATTAACTTCCAATCAGTCAAAGAAATCATTTACCTTCTAAACGAATCCGGACCAGAATTTGGGAATAATAAGAAATGGCATAGTACTTATAGAAAATATCCATATTTAAGCATATGGAAATAAGATGTAGGTGTGGAGATACATGCATAATCCCTGTTTCGGAAGTACTGAAAGACCTTGAATTATTCTATAAACCATGCAACGATTGCAAAACAGAAAAAATAAGGAAATTCTCTCCTCTGGCAGAACAGATTAACCTGGATGAAATAGATAACCATTTTGGAAGTTGTAAATGCGGGAAGAGGCAACTTGATATTGTAATGGCTCACGTGCTAAAAGTAATGATCGATGAAGGAATAAAAAATAAAAAAGCCAATTTGAGAAATGCCTGTGTTCCTCTTGTGACCCCTGGCTATCCGACCGATTCTGTTCCCTATTTGCCTGAGAATTCTATAGTAATATTATCCGACAGAGTAGATAAAAAATGTGCTGAAAGAATTGTAAAGGAAGTTGGAGAAGTTAAAGGGGTCTTAAAAGGAGATGCAAGAAAAACTGTGGGTATAAAAGATTCCGACTCCAATTCTCATGTATATGAACTTCTCGCCGGATGCGACTTGAGATGTGACATAATACAAACTCCTTACGGGGCTTTGGGGATATACAAATATCAGCATGAAATTCATATAGAGTTTCCAACAGTAGAATCCCCCAAAATAGAGAGACTTAAAGAAGCTTTGAAAGATTACGATAGGCCTGCTGTTCTTGATTGCACTTGTGGCCCCGGAACACTGGGAATAGCGTGCCTTAAAGCCGGTGCGCAAAAAGTTGTTTTTAATGATATATGGAAGCCTGCAATAGAAACCACTTTGATTAATCTGGAAACAAATGGATTTCCGGTCAAACTTTCAGGCAGCGGGGAAGAATTAATAGCATCCGGAGAGAAATTTGAAATTTATAGTATGGATGTAAGAGAATTAGCGAATTGTTTGGATGAAAAATTCGATATTTGTATTATAGATACGTTTCCCGGTGTGGATACAGCAGAATTTGTGGAAGCCGCAGGCAAATTAGGCAGAAAAGTTGTTGTGATTTGAAGGAAATTAACCTCCTCCCTTTCTTATTCTTCCTATTTCTAACGTTTACTGCCGTCTTTATTCCCTTTTTCTGTTATATTTTTAAAAACAAATAAGCCCAAATTTAGAATTTGTACAGAATATTGTTTAGAGGTAGCTCTTAAATAAATAGAGATTTCCGGAAAAACAGTAAAGAAAAGCCAGTATGGAAAAAAGAGGGAAAAAAGCAGGCCCGAAGGCCTACTCTGTTTTAAAGTGTTTGATTTATTGAGTTTATTTTGCCGGGATGACGAGGGATCTCTCACCAGCAGGCATGAACTCTCTGATGGCACCGCGGCCGAACTCTCTCCTTGGCTCTGCGAAGTTGAAGGGCATGAGTTCGTCAGCGAAGCAGACCTTGAGGAGCGGGTTGACGGTGAATGCGTCGCCGCGGCCTGAGTGGGCTGCCTGAGCGATACCTGCGTATCCGCCCTGGTGACCGACGTTCATTGCGTAGTTCGGGTAGTTTGGACCACGGAGTTCGTCTGGGAGACCTTCGTCGCCCTGGTAGGACAGAACGTTTGTGGCACCACACTGGTCCTGCAGGTCGAAACCGAAGAAGCCGAGGCGGCCCCATGCTTCCTTGTGGACATACATGGAGAGGTACCAGCCGGAGAGACCAGCGTTGGCGTTTCCGGTTGCAAGGGCACATGCAACACCGGATGCAGCTGCGAGCACGGTTGCTCTCTGGGATCCACCGAAGTGGTCTTCAAGGGCAGTCGGGAATTTCTCGTAGGTCTCGATACCGTAGAGTGTGGACTCGGTTGCGATGTCCTTTACGACGTCGAGGGTTGCCTTAACCTTGTTGTCAGTGCCCAGATTTGCAGCACCGTTGTACTTGTCGTTGATGTAGTCAACGTCATAGTAGGTGTTGTTGTCGAGGATGTCATCGGTGTATGCAGCAGTTGCATACTGGGTGAACCCGACACCACCGGACATGTAGGATCCGAGCCAGATCTGGTCGTAGAGCATACAGCCTGCGCCGACTACTTCAAGGGCAATCTTTGCGGGGTCTTTGGATACACGGCTTGTCTGGACGATGTCTGAGAGGTGACCGAAGGAAAGTCCACCGGGCTCGTTTGGTCCGCGGGCACGCCTTGCGGGGAGCATTTCACCCATGGAGACAAGGGCTGCGTGCTTTGCAGCGAAGGACAGGTCAGCGACGGCTGCTTCACCGGCGCACATTGCGTATGCGGAGATGAAGGACATACCGATCTGCATGGCTGCCCACCTGGAGGTCTGAGCACCGTCAGTTGTTCTGGAGACAATTGTTGGAATGTGGATTGCCTGCCAGGTTGTCTTGCCGATGGAGGCCTTAATCTGGGCTGCCTGTTCTTCAGAGAACATCTTGTTGACGTTGATGACGTACTGCTTGTCGATTTCGTCTGCAAGTTCGTCGTCACCGGTGAAGATCTTTACATAACAGTCGTCCACAAGAGCGGGGTGGGTTTCGACCATCATTTCCTGAACCACTGCTGCACCGGGCATGGCGTGGTTGAGGGTCTCTAAATAATGGTTGATGGTTTCAGGGGTAACTTCCTTACCAAGCCTCTTCTCAAGGGTCTCGTGAGCCATGTCAAGACCGACGATACAGGTTCTCCTGATGTCATCCCACATCTGCTGCATTGCAGCGTTGTTGACGTAGTGGAGGTCGTCAGGTTCTGCAACAATGTCAGTTCCGGAAATGGTGTAAGGAGTGATTGCACGCTGACCGAGAGGGGCACCCATGTGCATCATCGGGTTGTAGAATGCAATGCCTCTCTTCTCTGCGATTTCTTTCCCGGCCTTAATCATTTCCTGCTTTCTTGCATCCTGTTCAGGGCCGAGTCTCAGGAATTTTTCGGTCTTGCCGGTGATGTCGCCGCCAGCCTGCTTGTTTGAACCGTATTCCTGTGTGAACTTGACTTCCATTGACTTCTTGAATTTAGCGAAAATGTCTGCTGCCATTATGATCACCTCATTTCGGCTGGAATCCGTAGCTTGTTCTCTGGTCGAATACTCTGTGTACCCATTCAATGACTTCTGCGTCGTCCCTGAAGGCTACATTGTCCACACGGTAGATGGTGGTCCTCTTTGCGGCTTCTTCGCTGGACATTGGCTTGCCGAGGTTTACTTTCCTGTCGAGTGGGATTGCAACCTGGTCCTTATCCATAATAATGACGCCACCTTCGAGTCTTCTCCTGTCAAGCATGTCGAACATTACACCGTCTTCCTGGAGACGGACAGAGTGACCGTGGACTGTTGCACCACGCATACCTGCGAGTGCGGGGTCAGTCATTTCGGTTTCCATCTGGACCTTGGCGCACTGTTCCATGTCTCTTTCACGGGCTTCAACAATCTGACGGCCGGAAAGGGTACCTGGGTCTACACCTCTGAAGTTGATTGCTGCGAAGTATGATCTGAAGTACGGGGTAGCCGGAGCGTTGTACATTGAGTCAGCGAACTGAACGTACCTGACCCTGTCTCCTGCTGCTGCACCGGGTGTTGCTGCTACAGCCTCGCGGATAGAACATGCAGGCTCGCCCATCTCTGCAAGTGGTGGGTGGGTGCTTGGGTAGTCGCTCCCTGGGGCACGGTGTCCGAGGACTGCAGTTAAGTCTTCGTCGGAAATTTCCCTGAGTTTCTCAAGTTTTCCGGACATGTGCTTTCTTCTGTTAGCGCCGACGGATGTAGCGCCTGGATAATACTGTGCTTCGTATGCCATCTCATGCAACTCCTTTATGATCTTCTAATTGGTCTAGTGTCGTCTTGACGTATTTAACGATTGAATTTAGTTTATCCCTGGGACAGAAGTCACCACGTGTAACTCCACTTACCATATCCATTACAATTCCTTTGGTACGAATATTTTCATCCCTTGGCATCACTAATCTCGTCTTTATCCCTGCTTCTGCAAAATCCTCAAAATCCACCGGGATCTGGCTGACAACAATTGCCGGTATGTCAGCCTGGCTCAGGATCTCCCTGGTTTTTCTGATTACGTGGTCCTTGATATTTCCGAGGTGAATAACAGCCAGCTTGTGCATTTCAATCTGTGCGACTTCTACCGGACTCAGAACAAATGATCCAGTCCTCATGCCAGATTCGGGTATTCCTGAACCTGAGTAGAGTACAAGCACACTCACCTGAATGTTTTCTCTCCTCATTCCGTATGTAATCTCACATACCGGCTTCGTGATATGCCTCTGTCCGGGACTCATGGCAATAGCAACCACGTCGGCACGCCCGGCTTCCGAAAGAGTGCCTCTTTGAGCAAGCCCTCCTCCCTTACCAAGTCCTGCGCCGCATCGGCAGTCAACTACCTGTGTTTCCCGGTCGATCATCATACTTATTCACTCATCTTTATCAGTGTCATCTTCTTTCTCTCGTTTCTCGATGAAGACGAGCTGGTTTACCTTGGCTTTGGGATCTACCATACCAAGCAAGCGAGGGTCGGTTTCAGGACCAAGTTTTGCATAGTCAGTAACGGTCGGCTTTCTTCTGAGGAAATGCCCTTCCCTGAATTCAAAAGAGAACGGGAGCATCTTGTCGCATACTGACCTGACTTTTTCTTTAGTTTCGGCGTTTTCGATTTCAAGCCTGATCCTGCCTACACTGATCTTAAGCTCAATAACCTGATCTCCGATCTGAATAGGCTTCCTTAGGGGGTGTTCGACCTTTTCCCCGGTACCAGGACCCGCAGAAACCCTTTCCGGGAGTCTTGGGCCCTGAACCATAACGCGGATTATCCCGTCAACCTGATAGAGCTCAGAGATAAGTTTCTGAGCTGTTTCAGGAGACAGGATTCTACTGGGAAAGATTTCGATTTGTATGGAATCTTCCGTGTTTGAAGCAGAGTCTGACATCTTTAGACCTTTCACTTAATTTGTTTAGAGCGCTCCTGCAACTGCCTTAATCGGCTGGCGGAATTCCTCGATCGATCCGAAAACGTCACCGATGAGGCCAGATGTTGATTCGATTGTGAACATCTGAGTACCTGCATCCAGAGCTACTGCTGCGCATACGCAGGGAATTGCGAATCCTCTGGAGTGCCTGGTAACGACGTGGTTACCGTTGAAGACACCAGGTCCACCGCCACCATAGATTGAGTGGCTGAAGAATGAGAATCCTACTGCGACACCCTGTACTTTACCGTAGTCGCATCCTGGGAGACCGGTTTCCTTCTCAAGGATGTCGTTGAAGTACAGAAGTGTTGAGGAGACGTTCTGGGCTGCACGGCCTGCACCACAGTTTACAAAAGTAGCTGCAAGGGTACCGGCTGCGGCATAAGCGTTCCACATTGGGACGTCGTTTGCCTTGTAGAATTTGTATCCGGAAGGTGCGGTCTTGTCAACGGAGATTACACCGTCTTCAACTGCCCTGCCGACAATAGACTCGATAACGGTTCCGATGGTGCCGTCCTTTCCATTTTCCTTTACGATATCATAAACGACATTGTTGGCGTTGAGACCCTGGCAGGCAAGACCGAGGAGCTGGTGCCTCTCGAACATACCGACTGCGCCGCCCATCTCAAAGATACCGGACTGCTCATAGATTGAGGAGAGAGCTGCTGCGTTCATTGCACCGCGGCTGGTGATTGCTGCAATGTGGTTGGCCATGATGTTCCTGAGGGAGAAGCCAAGACCTTCGTTGTTCTGGGGGATGCTCAGAACACCCTGAACGTTTCCGCCCATGAGGTCCATTGTCTGCGGGTAGCTACCCCAGACAGCTGACTTTGCAATGGGTGCATCGTACATGTCGGTTCCGAACATGTCAATAATGGTCTGGGTGACTGCTGCTGCACCAACTGTGGTTGCGGACATGTAGTCAGCGCCGGCGGCAATTCTGGAAGATGGGGCCTGAATAAGCAGGCTCTTTCCGCCCTTAATGACCTTAACACTGGTGTCGTCGCCTTCATCGACCTGGACGAGATTCTTAACATTTTCTGCAATAGCATCAGCGTTGCCTACAAGATCGTAGTTGAGTCCGCGGCCTAAGATCTGACGGCCCTTTCCGCCCATCTTGCCGCTGGCAAGTGCGCCCTGAATACCTGCGAGGGAGACTGCAACTGACCTCTTGGTGTCCAAGATAATCTTTTTAATTGCTGCGTTTCTTGTTGGAGCAAGGGACATAATGTCGACATTGCTCTCGAGCAGTTTTCCTCTGTCGTCGTAGATGTCTACTGTGTCAGACACTTTAATTTCCTCCTTAATTTATTAAAATCATTTTGGGACTGGTCACCTACTCGAGTGCAAAAGCACTCACAAATCAAGTACCGCGTCGTTTTTAAGTGTCCACTTTCCCAATGAAATCTCATTCGTTTAGAAGGTACTTAAATCTTTTGTGTTCCCCGCTAGAGGAATTCATGGATTTTTTTAAAAATCATTTTATTAAGATAAAATCTATTTTTCTTGTTTTATATAAAAAAACGGTAGCAATGGAAAAAATAAATTTCAGGGTTACTCAAATCTACCAAAATTTTCCCCTAACACTTATTTAAGTATTTTTCTGAGAAAAAAGCAATATAATTTAATTTTCTTTAAAATGTAAGGATTATATCAGGAGAATAATACCAAAAAGATTTAGTAATATCCTCTTAATACGAAAGTTTAATATGGAAGTAGTTGTCGACGTAGGCGGAAATCCCGGGGTAGACTGCAAAGGTTTTTGCAAATATTGTTACTTTAAGAAGGTCAAAGACATTCAGCCCCTCGGCTGCAAGTATTGCCTCCCTTTTAAAAAAGGGTGCGATTACTGTACTCGCAGTGTAAAAGAATCGTATTCAGGCTTCAAGTCCCTTCAGATGGTACTCGAAGAAACTGCAAACAAGCTTTACTTCACAAGCGGAGAGGTAAAAAAATTCACTGTCAGCGGGGGAGGAGACTTAAGCTGTTATCCCGAACTGAAGAGTCTCATTACTTTTCTATCTCAATTCAACACCCCGATACATCTGGGATATACCAGCGGAAAAGGCTTCAGTAAGCCTGATGATGCTCTTTTCTACATAGACAACGGGGTTACGGAAGTCAGTTTCACGGTCTTTGCGACAGACCCGGCTTTGAGAGCCGAATATATGAAAGATCCCGAACCAGAAGCTTCCATTCAGGTTCTCAGGGACTTCTGTACCCACTGTGAAGTCTACGGAGCAATAGTGCTCCTTCCGGGAATAAATGATGGAGAAGTCCTCGAAAAGACCCTCTGTGACCTGGAAAATATGGGTGCAAAGGGAGCTATACTGATGAGATTTGCAAACTTCCAGGAAAATGGCTTGATTCTCAATAATTCCCCCATCATTCCGGGAATAACTCCACACACGGTATCCGAATTTACTGAAATTGTACGCAGTTCCGCAGAGAAGCACCCTTCGATCAGAATCACAGGAACGCCACTGGAAGACCCGTTAATCGGCTCACCTTTTGCAATCCGTAACGTGCCTGAAGCCCTTTTAAAACTTCCCAGAGTAAGCAAAAAAGCAACCATCATTACCGGGCAGGTAGCAGCCTCCAGGCTTACGGAAATATTTGAAGCCCTTGGAGGAACTGTAAACGTGATTCCAGTGAAAAAGGATATCGGCTGCCTTATTACAATTGATGATTTCAAAGCTCTGGATCTTTCTGAGGTGACGGAAACGGTCTTTATTCCGGGAAGGGCTTTTGTCCATGATATGGAAATCAAAGAAGCCCTTAGAAGAGACGGGGTAGACAGGATCGTACGCAGAGGGCCTGAGCGGCTTTCCGTGGACGGGGAAATGTCCATAGGCATGACAAGGGAAGAAGTTCTGGAACTGGAAGTAGAAAACTTCACGGAGCTTATCGGTCAAATTAACTCTCTGGGATTGCCTCTAGAGTAAACCCCCAAATCTACCGGAAAGACTTTAAGTCGAAATCTGGAAAAGAGCCAAACAGTAGTAAAAAAAAGATACCGATAAAGATATAGATATTAAAACAGATACTATATAAATCGAGGATCAATTATATAATTGGAGAAAAAATCGATAGAAGACTATTCAATTCAATAGTAGAGCTTTTGTCCCTAAAAAATGACCAGAAAATGAAAAGACTGCTTTTCCAGAAGAAAAAAAATTCTGCATGGATCTTTGAAGGCATTATTAATAAACATTCCGATTTGCTTCGGTTTTTAGACTGCCCTATCCCCTCTCTGGAGATCATTAGAATTTTTTTTATATTCGTTAACGCTCTCAGTCTCTGCTTCAGCGCGCAGACCCGGACATAAAATCTGAAAGTCCCAGCTGCTTAACCTTGTGGTTTTCAAACAGAGAACAGATATCATAATCTAGCAGCTCGATCCTCTGCCTCGTGTAGCTGGAGACCCCATACCTTTCCCCGATCTCTTTTGAAATCTCAAGATATTTGCGGACAGCTCCCTCGTGCACGGTCAGTACCACATTACCTCCGCATTTAGGGCAGGCTCCGGTAAGAGGAGGACGCCTGAACTTCTCCCCGCACTTGATGCAGCGCATCCGCTGCCTGGAAAAAGAACGGAGATTCCCGATCAGGTCAGGAAGGAAATGGGATTTTAGAACCCTTTCTGCCACATCAGGTGCATCTACTGCCCTTATCCTGTTAGCAAGGGAGAGTTGAGCCTCCATCTTTTCAATCATGCTTCCAAGTGTCTTATATGAGGAATTCAAAGGACCTGCAGCAATGTCCGAGGTATCGTGGGTAAACATGAAATGTTCGTACTGCTCAGGGGTCCCAAGCCGACCACTGATAAGGTCCATAATACTTTCAAGTTCGGTGGGGTTTTTGATTTCCTGCGTAGCCCTGTAAAACTCAAGAGGATAACGCGCAGGAACGTCGATGTTATGGGCTTCCTTATCCACTTCCTTGGGGTCGATCCTGGTAGTCAATACCAGAGGAGCATCCATCTTTCCTCCTCTTTTGTCGGGCAGATACGACCTCGAAAAATTGAGAATCCCGTCCATAAGGAGCATTATGCAGTCTTCGTCCCCATCACAATTCCTGCGTTTTGAAGCATGGAAAAAAGGATGAGCATACCCTACGGAAGCTTTGGTAAACCCTATTAGGCGCCCGAGGACTCCTGCGGAAGTATGCGGAGCAAGCCCTATAAGCAGTACCCCCACCAGGTCCTGGATAGTTTCGGCATTGTAATAGGGCCCTACCTTATAATACTTCACAAGGAGGTCGTCCACATATTTTGCGGTACGCAGCATATACTCGCCTCCGTCATAGGAAATCACGAGGTCCTGCACCTTCAGGCAGACAACCTGGTCGTCCCTCTCAAGGGGGTTTCCATAAATATCCTCCCTGTAGCCGAGTTCCAGGAGTTTGGTTGCCGTAATCCCGAGTTCATCAGCCCGGATATGGGTAAGAGGAATATCGGACATGTCGTAGCGTACAGTCCCGTCCTTAAAAATGTAGACATCATGTTTTGCGCGCAGGATTCCTTTTTCCAGAGGCTCGGGAGTCATCTGCCCGTTCATTAGCCGCTTTACTCCCTTGATTAAATCCATTTTTTCCCTTTCGCCTACGTTCTCAAAAGCCTGCTTATAAACGGAACGGAAATCCAGTTTTACGTTTGCAACGGAAGTCGGTTTTCTCCCGCATTTGGGGCAGGTCTCAGCTCCCCTCACATCTATCTTGCAGCGGGGGCAGGAAAGTTTGGGATTAGTAAATTCTCCACATTCGCAGCGCCAGAAATAAGTCTCTTTCCCGCAGGCAGGGCACTCTCTCAGCCCCAATTCCACTTCGATTTCCCCTATCTTCCCGTTCATACAGGAAGTGTAGTCAGAAGCGGAAACAAGGTTTCGCGTAATTCCCCCGCAATTGTTTATAGGGAAGAGAACCTGGGCTGCAGGAGACATCTTGCGCAGGTCGGACTTTTCCGGCCTCCCCATGCGTGCCCCTATCCTCGAAGGAGCCCGCGGGTAAACCTTAAACCCGCTCAAAACACCTGCGGCTTCCACCATATCATCTGTGTCCGGCATGCCGGCTTTTTCTTTAAGGGAACTATCAAGCCCGAGACACAAAACAAACGGAAGCGCTTCTTCGACGAGGATTTTATCTTCTTTTACCCTGTGCAGTACGAGGAGCTTTTCAAGCAAAGGCTTTATTCCCTCTTCAAAGGAAGCTGTCAGAGGCAGTTTAAGGGTTCCTTCCCCGTCAAAGGTCCCTTTTTCAACCACGAACTTTCGAAGAGCTTCAAACTCATTCCGGTTTATGTCATGCCAGAGATAGGTAAACGTCGGGTGCAGTGGCACATTATACTCTTCCGCAAGCCTGAGGGCAAGGGCAGAAGAGGGATTTTTCAACTCTTCCTCCGGAGTTTTTTCGGGACAGGCTGCCTCGTAGTCGTACTGCCACCACTCAAAAACATAGGGGGAAGGCATGAGAGGGTGGTTATTTTCCAGAAAGTCCCCGTAATTGATCAGGATTTCCCCGATATCGACAATTGATTCAACCTGCGGGCGGAGTTCATATGCCTCCTTTATATTATCTATACGGACAAGATCTCCCGAAAAAAGCCTTACAGTCGGGCCCTCTATGGAGTCCACGGCAGACATGGCTGCGGCTTTTCCCGGCCTTTCGACTTTAAGCTGGGTCCCGTTAGTTATAAAATCGTCAAGCAAGACCATGCTGGCAGGATTGATCCCTGCCGAAGCAAAGGAAGTATTTCTTGACCGCCCGTACCGCAGCCTGAAACCTCCCGGCCTTGAAGGGTGAGAGAACACAGGCCTTCCGGCGATCAGGTCCCGGATATATTTGTCCTTTGGCTTGATCTTGCTTTTCTGCTCATCTTCAGCACTTCCCCCGCTTTTAGCCCCTCCGATGAGGGTTTCCAGCCAGTCCCAGCCGTCCATCTTCAACTTATTGACGTGTTTTTTGACCTTGGGGGCTTTGAGAGCAAGCCCTTCGGCAAGCACGAGGCACATCCCCCCCCGTACACGGTTCGTCCCTATCCTCTCGAGGTCCCTATGCCCTTCGACCTCGGCTTCTTCGGTCGGGTCTCCGTCAATACAGACAGGGCAGTTCCGGACTATAAGCCGGATTTCATCTTCGGAAGGCGTATACTGCAGGCTTGCAACCCTCTTGTAAAGCAGGATTTCTTCCACATAACGCTCTACTTCCTCTTCCCTTGGCTTGTAGCGGTCAATCCCGATCCCACGCCGCACATAGTCCCCGACAAGCACGGAAAGGGCCTGCGCAGTCCCTCCTGCGCTCCTTATGGGCCCGGAATAAAAGATCCGGATATACTGAGAGCCGTCGTCATTTTTCCCGAGTTCTACCTTATCAATTCCTTCGATAGGGGCTGCCACCACCCCTTCGGTCAGGGTTGCCATAGAAACACGGATAGCAGCTTCCACGGCGTCTTTTTTTGTCGGAAAACTTCCCACCACTCCTTCAGCGACCTGTTTCCCGATTTCAAGGGCAGCTTCTTCCCTGGACATCCGGGTCTCAAGTTCCCGGATCTTTGCAGCAACCCCCTGGACACCGATAAGGTTTTCGACTCTATCTGCAAGGTCTTTGGCAAGGGGAATTTCCACAGTGGGCTTTGGGTCTCCGCCCTGAGCCCGGGCCCTGTTTGCAATCTCAATTGCCTCTTTTAATCTTGCCTCAAGCCCATCGAAGTATTCATGCATTTCTTCACTTGCAATCGTTTCACCCATAATGAAAAGCCCCTTTTGGAAAAGAAGGAAAAATTATCTCTGCTTGCGCAGAGATCCCGCAGCAAAGAGCCCTGACATCGAAGTCACAAAGAAGATAGTAACCCCTGCCACGACAAGATAGTACCCTATATCAACACCGAGTATAGTAATATTGAGAGTCATCAAGAGCAGACCAACAGCCAGAATTGAGAGGCTTATAGCCGTCACTTTTTTGTTCTGGTTCCGGACTTTTTTATAAGCCCGCGCTTTTTCCATTCTTTCTTTTTTTTCTGCGTTCAAGAGGATCGCTCCAGGTATCTGAAAGATCAATAATATTAAAGCTGACTGTCAAACTCTCACTTATACTATTGCAATTTAACCGGAAAATCCTATTCAAACAGCATACCTTAGGGAGGCAGCTTCTCTTAACCGGTTAAGGAGGGCAGCTCCAAGACCTGAAGGGGAAAAGGAACCGTCAACCAGAATCACGTCCAGACTCTTCGCATCCAGAACCCGGAGCCCCTCAAAAAGCCTTCTGGCAGCTTCTTCCGGCTCATCTCGGGACCCGAGTAAAAAGCATTCCTGTGCACTCAATCCTTCAGAAGCAAAAAAACCTGCGGTCTCATTGCTGAGCAGAAACCCTACTTTCTTCCCTTCTCTCAGGGAATTTTCGAGCAGGGAACCAATCTTTTCAGAAACCTTTTTTCTGTCCCCTTCCACAAGCACGACCTGTGTATCAGGGGTATAATGGTTATATTTCTGTCCTGCCTGCTTTTCAGGCACAGCCCTGGAATCAGGTTCTCCATATGTGGGCCTGACTTTACCTATAACCTTTTCAAGCTCGGCAATACCCACGGCTCCGGGCCGCAGCACTACCGGAGGTTCTACCGTCATATCGACAACAGTTGACTCAAGCCCTATGGCTGTCCCCCCTCCGTCGATGACCGCATCAATTCTGCCTGTGAGGTCGGCCAGGACATGGGCTGCCAGGCTGGGGCTGGGTTTCCCTGAAAGGTTCGCACTCGGAGCAGCAAGAGGAGTGCCCGCCCTTTTTACAAGCTCCAGAGGAATCCTGTGGTCAGGCATGCGAAGGCCTATCGAAGGCAAGTTTCCCGAGGTAATTTCCGGGACAATGTCTTTTTTCTCAAGCACGATCGTAAGGGGACCGGGCCAGAAAGAGTCCATAAGCCTGAACGCTTTTTCAGGGATATTTTTTGCGACCTTTCCGACGTCTTCCCCGGAGTGGACAAGCAGGCTGAGAGGATTGCCGGGCGGCCGTTCCTTTGCTTCGAAGATTTTCCGGACAGCCTCAGGGTCCAGCCCATTAGCTCCAAGCCCGTAAACGGTTTCCGTAGGGAAGGCGACTGTCCCCCCTCTCCGGATAATTTCTGCTGCCTCATCAAGGACGGCGTCAAAGTTCTCTTCGGAGACCCTGAAAAGCCGGGTCTCTCTTTTATTTCCGTTTTCTGCCTGCACCAGAGGTGAACTCCTTACTGCTTATAATTCTGCTATTGTTTCTTTCACAGCCTGTAACCGGTATTTAGAAGTTTGTATCTTAGCAACCTTTTTCTGAATAACCTGGACTTATTGTGCAGCCGCTCATTATGCAGCTTTATTTCTCCAGCCACTTCCCGAGAGCAGCTTCAAGTTCTTTGTGGTCCTTTGCATAGTCCTGCAGGCTGATGCCTTCAAGGCTTGCTTCAAGGGCCTGCCTGCAGGCAGCGGCTCCGGCTGCCGTGCCCATCGGGTGAGCATGGATTCCTCCGCCGAACTGCATAATGACTTCTTTTCCGAAAATAGAGTAAAGGTCAGGGATCATTGTAGGGGCAAGCCCTCCGGATGCTACCGGAAACATCGGTTTTAGCCCTCCCCAGTCCTGGGCAAGGACATGCTGTTCTGGATCTGCGGGTACGGTATCGAGCACGCATTCGTCCCTGATCGAAAGGACTTCGTCCTTATCCCCGTGCATCTTCCCGACCACGGTACCGATATGGAGCTGGTCAAGCCCGATCAGCCGGCAGAGTTTGGCTACGAGCAGCATACTGACCCCATGCCTTGGGTTCCTTGTGAATGCCGAATGCATGCAACGGTGGGCGTGGAGCGCCAGGCCTTCATCTGCGGCTGCTTCCCGGAGGGTCTGGAGGGCTGTCCAACCCGTAGGCACGATGTCGATCATGGCGTAACTTGCCCCGAGGTCCTTTAGCACGTGCAGACGCCGGATCATTTCCTCGCAGGTAGGAGCCGTGATATTGCACAGGTACATTTTCCGCTCCCCTGTTTCAGCTTCCGCTTTTTCCGCAATTTTCAGGGTGAGTTCCGCCCTCTTTTCAAACCCGTTGAACTTCTGGTCAGTCAGGTTCTCGTCGTCCTTTACAAGGTCGCAGCCCCCGGCAAAAGCATTGTATGCAACTTCAGCATGCATTTCCGAGGTCAGACCGACCTTAGGCTTGACGATTGTCCCGACAAGGGGCCTGTCTTTAACCCCCACGATATCCCGAACTCCGGGAAGCCCGAAGTTTGGGCCCTCAAACTCCCGGAGCATGGATTTAGGGAAGGTGATATCCTGAAGACGCAGGTTGTCCACAATCTTCATGCTGAAAATGTTGCCTGCCACCGCGCTCAGAACCTGGGGGACGGATCCGAGTTCGAAGAGATCCTCGGAATAAGCCACCCGAACAGTTTGGGTATCCGCATCCAGGTAAAAGACGTGAGGTTTCAACCTGGCTGCAAGCTCGGGGCTAAGAGTGGAAATTTCAGTCCAGGAATCGATGGAGCTTTCCCCTGCCATATGGGTGGAAGCTTCCTCAAAACTGATTCCTGCTGCCGGTTCAATATGGAATTCACAGATCAGGTCCGTGTCTTTCGGGCTGTAGCCCGGGTCTACGTAGTCCCTGCGCATCTTTAATCTCCTTGTTTGTATAGAGTAAATTCTTTTCCTTCTCTTTGTTTGTATAGAGTAAACTTTTCTCCTATATGATAAAAATGAAGTTCTGGTTGAAGGAAGTACCTGAACATAAATAAAAATTTGTTCATTTGAAAGCTTTGGAAGCAGGGTAGAAGTGCAAGAAGAAGGAGAAGAACAGGAAAGAGAAGAGAAGGAGAGAAAAAGGAGAAGAACAGGAAAGAGAAGAAAAAGAGAGAGAAAGAAGAAGAACAGGAAAAAGAATGAAGAAGAGAGAAAAAGATAGAAGGAGAGAAGGGAAAAAAATGTTATCCAACCACGAAAAGTTACAACACTCAATGTTCGTGAGAACTGGCAGCTGCATGCCAGACTTTTTTGATTTCCGTCTGCCCCTTTTCAAACTGCTCGGCTACAGCTTCATTGATGGCTTCACTCAGCGCTTTCTGGGATACATCCGTAATAGCGGAAAAAACCTTCATTTTCGAACCTGTATCACTTCCCCTTTTGAAGATCTCAATTTCAGGACTTGAGGAAGCAGAAGTCACACTGCCCCGGATAAGGGTGTCCAGGTGGCTGAAGGAAAGCTTTATGTGGCCCGTGAAGTCAGGGTTCAGGCTCCGGGTTCTGCTTTTTATACTTTCAAGAAGCTCCGTGGAGACAAATATCGCATCATCGAGGGTCATGCTATCGGAAAAAACTTCAAATTCCGAGGAATATGCCGAAACTCCGGACATTGCAACCGAGTTTCTCCCTTCCAGGGGTATTTTTTCGCCTACCTGTACCCTGCAGGCTACTGGAATCCTGTCGTACGGAGGAGTTCTTTCCGATGCAGAACTTTCCATTTGACCTCTTTTACTACTTTTGGAGATCGTAGATTTTTTGATGTTTCCGGTATTCCCCCCAAACAGTATTTCTACGAGCTCTTCTATCTCTCCATCTTCCCTGGCAGAAAAATGAATTATCCGGGCTTTTGGGTTCATTTTGCGCAGGAAAACACAGATTTCCAGAAGGCTCACCCGGTCTATGAGGTCGACCTTGTTGATACAGAGCACTTCCGCATCCTCAATCTGGTATTTTATGAAATTCTGGAGGCTTTCTTCAGGCTTAAACCGGCTCGCATCAAGGATGTTCACTATGGGTGCCATGGAAATCCCCGGAATATTCATAGCTAAAATATTATCTTTTATCTGTTTCGGGAAAGCAATTCCCGTGGGCTCGATAATCACCGTTTCCGGACGGTAGTCTTGCATCAGGGATCTCAGGGTTTGTTCCAGGCTGATCCGAAGAGTACAGCAGATGCAGCCACTGGTGATCTCCCGGGTTTCTACCCCTCCGGCCGAAACCGTATCCCCATCAATCCCGATTTCTCCGATTTCATTCACAATTACCGCCGTTTTTTCACCCTTTATTCCAGGAGTCTCCACGAGTTTCCTGATAGTTGTGGTTTTTCCGCTTCCAAGGAAGCCTCCCAGTATTATACATCTCATGTTCGCACAACCCTTTTCCTCGTTTCCTCTTTTACGCATAATAAGTATTGATAAAAAATCAATTGAAATTGACGATCAGGACTTCACGTACAGTAATTATAGCAACATATCTAGCAACATATAATAGAGTGGAAAATTCAAACCTCTGAAAAAATTCAGATGAGGAGATTCAGATGAGGAGAAGGTAAAGCCTCCAAACCCGTAAAAATGGCAAATACGGGTTTGAAGGGTACCACTCCCTGGTTCAGAAGGTGACGCCCTCTTAGCCTGGAGGTTACTGGGGCCCGGGCATCGAGTCCTATCTTTCGTTTTTGGCTATTGGTCCCGGTTTTTCGGACTGCTTTAAAAGCCCGTTAAAATGGCAAATGCGAACTTTTCGCAGGTATCCTACCGGGAATTTTCTTTCTGAAATACAGACTCCATGTTTCCCTATGCACTGGAAAAGAAATATTAGTGCATAGAGAGGGGATTGGACGCTGAAGATTTTTCGAGGGATACATATGATAACAGTACCCTGAGAAAGGGAAAAAGTACTGTATCAATTTGATTTAGTTTATTGGAAATTTATCGGTCTGTTTAACTATTAGTATGGCCCCTATCCGCAAATCGCTGTTGAAGTTTTAGCGACAGAGGTTTCCGGTTTACGCAGGCAGGTGACTCAGGGAAGTCTCAGAGAACCGAATCAAAATTCACTGATAATTTTCCTGAGCAGCATCTGCAGGTACGAAAATCCGGAAGCCAGCCTTTTCAAGGAAATTTTCTTTTCCTTATCGTTTTCATATATTTCTGCGAGAGCGGAATAAGTCATTCCCGCCTGGAAAGACGGCTTCCCGACTTTCGACGAAATATCCGTTTGCAGGGATCCTAGCTTTCCCATGCTTGAGGAACATGCCGTTTTCAGAGGGCTTCCGCAGATTTCATACCCCGGCAGGTAAAGCTCAAGAACCGAGTATCTGAAAGAAAAACATTCTGAAGAGCAGTTGAAACCACGGTCATATGCCCCGAAAATGTTCCTCGAAACAGTTGTTGAGATCTTATTTTTTCCTGTTCGGGACTTTCCCGAAGTTTTCATTCATTTCCACCTCTCAACATCAATATATTATGATATAGGACTCTCCACTGATGTATAGGGTAATGGCGTTCCAGTGATCTTTTTGTAGGGCCGTTTTGCAGGTTCGCTTTGCACATTCGTATCACAGGGTCGTTTTGCAGGAGCGTTTTGTAGGGTCGTTTTGCAGGGTCGTTTTGCACATTCGTTTTGTAGGTCGTTTTGAAGGGTCGTTTTGCACATTCGTTTTGTAGGTCGTTTTGAAGGGTCCGCTAGCACTTTCAGGAAGATTTTCCTGAAAGGGAGTTTCCTTACAGTTCAGTGAAGAGGCCGGATTATTCTGAAATTGGTTTTTCTGAAATACAAACCGGATTTTATGCAAGTAGCAGATTCTTTTGTGGAGGTAGGGACAGCCCCTGTGGGCTATCCCGTTTTGTGTGGATTTTTTTAGGAAGCTTTTATTGGAAAAAGAAGATAGAATTTGTTTATCCTATCATCTTCTGGAGTTCTGGTCCGAGCTCCTTTACCACATCAACCATTGCTTTTGAGGTGTCAAGAGGTGCACCTGGCGGGATTTCACAGCCCGTGGACATTACGTACTTAGACTGGAAACCGTTCTCTTTAAGGGCCTGGATAGCGCCTCTCAGGTTGCTTTCCGTGTCATTTCTGATTTTCTGGATGCCTTCCGGCGAGTTGTCCAAGAACTGGATCGGGTCCACTTCACCCATCATGCAGCAGGTTTTCCCGTACTTCGGGATGAGTTCGTCGTAACTGTAGGAACCCTTGCCCTTCCCGGAGGGATAGTAGGCATAGCTGTAAAGGGCTGTCCCGAACTTCGAAATCTGGATATCATAGTGGACAGCGTCGGCACAGTTGTGGATGATATAAGGCTGGTTGTATTCCTTGAAGACCGGGACGTGCTTGTTGTACACGAACTGTCCGTCGAATTTCCAGTAGTCGTCCTGTCCCATGATGACATTGTTGGACCAGAGGTTGTCGATACAGAGGGCATCACAGGCGTCTTCCTCAAAGAAAGCCCTGGAAACCTCGGCGACGTAGTCTGCACATTTGTCCACGGCTTTGAGTACGACATCGGGGTTGGTGTTCATATCCCCGAGCACCCGGCTTGCGCCCATGAGCTGGGTCAGGGTAAGGAGGGGGCCTTCATGGAAACCCACCATCGGAGTTGCCAGTTCGCTGTTCAGTTTGGCTTTTGCAAGTTTTGTTGCTTTAATCAGTTCATAAGCCCTGGTCCCTTCCTTAACTTCGGGAACCTCGATCTTTTCATAGTCTTCGAGGTGACCCTCGGAGGAAGGAGTGTCTTCTTCAGGGAACTTAACCCCGCAGCCCAGATCTGCCGAAGTAATGGAAAGGTCGATCAGCCCGACGAACATATCGAGGTCAAGGTACTTCGACCCCAGGTAAGCGCTCTGGACAAAAGCATCCTCGTTTGTGGCATACTCTTTGTAGGTCACAGGAGCAAACTTCCTCAGGACTCCGCAGGCCAGAGGATAGACAGGCAGGCGGTCGACCTTCTTGTCGGACATGGCAGAAACTGTCCTGTCCGCATGGGTCATGCTTTCCTTTGTCTTTACGCCCACGCTCTCAAACTCTTCGATAATTGCCTTTGCAGTCTCAAGCCCGATATCCACGGCTTCAACCGTGCCCTTCTTAGCCAGCTCTTCCTTATATTTTACTTTGTTCAGGCTGATCTGTTTCTCACTCCACCTGAGATCAGCATCCGGAAGTTCGACAATAGCTCCTTTTAACCACTCGGTAGCTGCACTTGCATCATCCCTGGTTGCGTCAGCCCCTATTTTTGCCGCATAGTCCGCATTGATGGGGGCGCCGCCTACCATGACCAGAAGAGAATCTCTTAACCCTTCTTCTTTGAGCTGTTCAATGACCTTTTCCATACCCGGCATGGTTGTTGTCATGAGGGTGCTCATGGAAATAGCATCGGCTTTCTGGTCCCTTGCGCTGCTTACAAAACTGCTGAGAGGCACGTCCGATCCCAGGTCAATCATGTCAAAACCGGCTGCGGTCATCATGGTTTTAACAAGATTCTTGCCGATGTCGTGCACATCACCTTCGACGGTCCCGATAATGATCTTGGAAGGCTTGTTCGTGGAATCGCTCTTCAGGTAGGGGGAGAGGATATCCAGCCCTTCGTACATCGCACCTGCGGAAACCATCAGGTTCGGGACGAAGGCTTTCCCATTCTCATACATGTCACTTACAATGGACATGCCTTTGGTAAGCCCTTCAACAATTGCGGTATAGGGGTCGATGTTAAGCTCAAGTACCCTGTTTGCAAGTTCTTCTATGATCTCATCGTCTCCATCAACAACCGCTTCGGCCATCTGTCTGAATAGCTCTTCCTCGGAGATAGCGTCCGCTCCTTGATTTTCATTTTCAATTGCCATATTAAACCTCCTATATTCAGGAAAAACGGGCTTCTCATAAGTCTTCAGGCAAAAATGCCTTTCAAAGCCACCTGTTTGCGCCCGTCAAAAAAGTCTGAGATTCCTTCAGACATTACGGTTAACAGTAACACAGATTCTGTAAAACCGCACTTGCAATATTTAATATACACTGGCTAATATATAGCATAACCGATAGCGTTTTTCCTCATATATCTGATTTTCTCGGGCCTTTTGATAAGAACTTATTTCCCAATATTTTCGAAGCTTTTGATGTTAACAGGACTTCGAGGATTCAAGGAGGTTTTGATATTGAAAGCACCCCTGAATAGCTCCAGACCCCTGACCTCGACAGGACCATGAATAAAGGAAGAAACCCGAAGATTATCAAACGCTTTGATAATATCAATGCCCTATTTCAGGAGCATAATGTTCTCAAAAACCTCAAAAACCTCAAAAACTACAGGAAAAATCCAGCTCTCTCAAAAAGGGAAAATAACCGACAAAGAGGATATTGTGGCAATGAGATTATTTGAGTGAAAAATTAAATAGAAAATTCAATGGGAAATTCAATGGAAATTAAATGGAAAATTAAATGAGAAATTCAATTCAGGTTAAGCAATTAAATTCAGATTATAAAAAAGGGCTTAAAGTTTATTTTGAGTATGTTTTCCAGTATTTTGACTCATAACATCCAGATTCATAACATTCGGACCTGCAGCCTTCGAAACTGGAAAAAGAGGAAACGTAATACTCATCTCTGGCCTCGACCAGCGCCTTCATATTTTCGAGAGGGGTAAGAGGAGCAATTCCACAGCTGGGAGCAAGGATATCAACCCCACCTTCCAGGGATTTTCTTGCTTCCGCCTTTACATCTTCAGGGCTGCCGAAAAGGAGGGTTGAGGAACTGGCAACGTTTCCTATAAGGCAGATCCCTTTTCCGAGGCTTTTCTTTGCACCTTTCAGATCCCAGACTTTTTCTTCGACACTAATGCCTTCAAAACCACATTCTGAGAGAGTTTCCAGAAAAGGGAAAGCATTCCCGCACATATGCAGTATTTTCATTCCTCTTGCCTTTTTACAAAAACGCCTGTAAGCAGGTTTTATTAAACGGTCAAAGATATCCAGACTTAAAAGGTCAGGGCCCGATATGCCGTCCGGGACACAGACCGCATCCGCACCTTCCTCAAAAAGGGCATTTGCATACTCAATGCAGGCTTCAGTATTGATTTCAAGGCATTCCCTGATATAGTCCGGGGATCTTAGAAGCTGTCCCAGGTAGTTATTCGCCCCCAGGAGCCTGGAACAAAGAGCAGCCGGGCTTTCTATCCCCACGATCAGGGGGAGGGACTCTTCGGTTTTATCTTTCAGGAGAGAGGTTGCTTTCAGGACTGTCGGGATCCTGCCCATTTCCAGCAAGGAATCCGGAATTTCCGGCAAGTTCCCGGATTTTCCAAGAGGAGGAACCTTTACATAGGGCTGGATCTCCTTTGTGCCCCTGCTGACCTCGCATCCCATCGCTTCGGAAAGTACCGTTACGCAGTAAGGGTACCTTACAGCCTCCAGCTTAGTAATTTCATGGGCAGCCAAGGAAAGAGCTGCCATTTTTTCAGGATTGCTGTGGGCTTCAGGCCAGAAAACCCCGCACTTTTCCATGAGAGAAACAGTTCCTGTCTGGGTAACGGAAAGTACCGGTACCCTATCCGCAGCTTTCCCTTTCAATACACTCAGGAAACGGTCTCTTAAGTTGTAGTCACTCATGTGTCCCTATAATTTAAGATCTTTATAATTTAATTAATTTGATTATTTTTTTAATTGAATTTATGTTTCTAATTTGATTTTAGAGTTCCGACGTGGTAATCTGCCGTGAATTTTTCCTGTAGTAAAAGAAAAGGCTCTCCCCCCAGCCTATCGAGTCTTTTTCTACGCTCATCAGTGCATGGTTGTGGTATATTCCGTTCTTATAAAAAAAAGAGAGGGCAAGAAAGCGGTCTGTTACGATGCTGGAGGCAAGTCCGATATTGCAGGTGCAGACAAACAAATTAGCATTTTCCTTATTGAGGTACTCTTCCAGAAGTTCAAAATATTCATTCCTGAACCTTTCAAAGACGGGGTCGGTAATAATTAAGGAGACATTGATTCCCTTTCTTATGAGTTCGATATACAGGGAAGGAAGAGCCGGGCTGAAATAGGAGGAGACTTCCATCAGGTACGTTGATTTAAAGAGTTCGGTTTCGATTCGCTTCGGGAGATCATACATCCGATCCAGTTCGGGCTCGACGAGTTCGCAGTGCCCCAGATCTTCGATCTGGTTAAGGAGGTAAGAAGGGACAGAGTTGACATTATGGTTTTGCCAGTAATCCCTATTTTCTTCGTATACGTTCAGGGTTTTCAGGAGGGGATCCATCTTATTTACGATCACTTCCCCCAAGCTCGAAAGTTTATACATTTCCCTCTCGTGGACAATTAGTCCCTGCCCTATCAGGATCTTGATCTGGGCCATAATCGCACTCGAAGTTCCACCAAGAATATTCTTGATCTCTTCGATTTCTCTGGGCCTTTCAACCAACAGCAGCAGAAGGTCTTTTCTCTTATCGGATAGGAATAAGGTTCCCAACAATTCCAGTTTCATTCCAGCTCACGCGCCATTTTGATCACTTTGGGAGTTTCACATGCATAAGGTTACCCAAACCTTCTTCACTTTCGAACCAGATCTCCCCTTTGTGGGCATCGACAATATTTTTACAGATATAGAGCCCCGATTCAAGTCCCTGATACCTTCGAGTTATGGAGTCGTTGACCTGGTAAAGCCGGTCAAAAAGATAGGGTATAAGCTCTTTACTTATTCCCTTTCCGCTGTCTGCAATCACGATGTGGACATTACCTGCCTCTTCTTTTACTTCCAGTGCCAGCTTCCCCCCCTGCGGAGTGAATTTTATGGCATGGTCGATAAGGGCGGTAAAAAGGGCTGTCAGCTTTTCCCTATCACCCTTGATTTCGGACAAACTGGCAGAAACTTCTTTTTTAACCTCCAGGGCTTTTTCACCGATCAGAAAAACGTTGTTTAAGAAGGCGTCCGAAAGGACATCTTTTAGCTGCGTTTCTTCGAAGGAATAATCGATCTTCCCTGCTTTTTCCAGGCTCTGGTAGAGAAGGGAATCGACAAGGCGGCGCAACTTTTCGGAATAATGGATAAAAGTATTAACCGCCTTTTGCTGCTGACTGTCAATAGCATAAAGCGTCTCATAATCCATAATTTCCCCGTACTCCGCCTTTTCAGGAAACATCATTTCTTCCACGAATTCGGTTTTCATCATATTCACGGAACGGAGTTCCTCATTTGCCCTGGATAGTTCCCCGGAATAGGTCCTGAGGGCTTCTTCTAGCTGTTTTCTCTGGATAAGCTGCCACATACCCTGCATTAGCAAAGTTAGCTGCCGGACATCTGATTCATCGTAGTTTTCCTCTTTGTTTCCCACCCCAGCAACAGCAACTATCCGCTTTCCGTCAAAGACCGGGATATTCAGATGCCTGATCAGGTGCACATGGTTTTTCGGATACCCTTTCTTCAAGGGGTTCGGGGCAGGATAGTCATTGGTAATAATCGGTTTTCGCTGCCTTACAGCCTCTCCCCAGAGTCCCATACTCTTTACCGGGTAGACAAACTGCTTATCTTCAATCGAACACTCTTCCATCGCACTGTCAGACCAGGAATGCATTACAAGGGTGCTTTCATATGCGTCCATAAAAGCCAGGTACCCGAGTTTACTGCCGGTCAACCGGACAGCTTCTTCCCTGGCAAAGTCCGTGATCTCTTTTAAGGAGGCACCCGCCATCTGGTCAAGTTTTACGAGGGCTTCAAGCCTAGACCCGTTGAGCCTCTGTGCAACTTCGGCTTTTTTACGTTCGGTGATGTCCCTGGAAACGGAAAAGATGGTCTTCTTACCTCCGTAGTCGATAATCCTGGCACTCACCTCAAGGGGGATGACAGTCCCGCCTTTGCAAACTGCCCCTGCTTCAAAAATCCTGGAACCCTCAGCCTTTATCTTCTGCATGTTTTCCCTGACCGAAGCCCAGTACTCGGAAGGAATGATCTCTTCGGCTTTCATGTTCAGAATTTCTTCCTTGCTGTAACCAAGCCTATCCACAACAACCTGGTTCACATCCATATAGCTTATCCCGTCCGGCTCCCGGATGTAAAGCTGGTCATTGATATTGTCAAAGATTGTCCTGAACCTGTTTTCCGATTCCTTTAGAGCGTCTGCGGCCTGAACATGTTCGATTGCAATGCCTGCAAGGTATGCATTTGTCCTGATAAACTCAAGTTCCTCTTCGCGGGGCTTCCTTGTTTCGCGCAGGTAAATAGTGAATACCCCGAGCACCTCACCCCCCGAAGAAAATATGGGTTCTGCCCAGCAGGCTTTCAAGCCTACTTTTTGCGCAATTTCCCGGCACTCCTCACAGAAAGGGTCTTTCATGATGTTGCCCACAATTACGCGTTTTCCCGTCCCGGCAGCAGTCCCGGCAGTCTCGCTATTAACCTGTACCTGGATGCCGTTAATAGCTTTAGAATAAAGTTTCGGAAGGCTTGGGCATGCCCCGTAAAAAAGACGTTTTTGCTCCCTGTCCAGAAGCATTACCGTACATAAAAGCCCTGGCTTCATTTCTTCGGCGTAGTTGACAAGTAGCAGGAGCACTTCATCCAGAGAAGCTCCGGAAGCTATCCTTTCAAGTACCCGATTCTGGCTCAGGATAAGCTCTTCGGCCTCTTTGCGTTGGGTGATATCCAGGAGTATGCCCTGATAACAGGTAATTTCGCCTTTTTCATTTCTCCGGATCAGAGTCCTTTCGTCCACATAGCGGACTTCCCCGGATTTCGCCAGGACCCGGTATTCCTTGCTAAAATAATCCCGTCCCTCTTCGGTATTCTTTGAAACCTCAGCCCTTACATTGTCCAGGTCATCAGGGTGTATAATATCGGTATAAACAATGCGCCCGGAAGTGAAATCTTCAGGCGTATACCCTAATTCGGATATGTTTTCAGAGACAAAATCTACCGGCCAGCCAGGTTCGGCTCTCCAGAGGAAGACAATTACATGCCCGCTGTTAATTATTCTCTTAAGTTCGTTTTCCGTATCCAGGGCGGCAGGCATCGCTTTTTCTGTATGTTTCCACCGGGAGATGTCAAAGACAGTAACCTGAAACAAACCTGCTTTCCCTTCCTCTTCTTCCAAAACCTTGATTTCGGCTTCGACCCACAGCACGTCCCCGGATTTATTCAGGAGCCTGTACTGCTGGGTAAAGGAGTCGTACCCTCCGCGATCTTTCCCGATATTTCCCTTTCCATTCCTTTTGTGCTCTCCGGCTTCCCCTTTGTATTCTCTGTATTCCACTTTGTAGTCCAGATCTTTTCCTATGTAATCTTTTTCTACATAAGAGAAAAACTGAGAAACGGCTATTTCCAGGTCTGCAGGGTATATAATATCAGCGTACCCGAGACCTCCTGAAATAAAATCTTTCGGGGAATACCCGAACCGTACAATGTTTGCCGTAACGGTTTCTACAGGCCAGCCGGTTTCTGCCCTGCAGAGGAAAATAACTGCAGGGCCATTATTGACAAGAGTTTCCAGTTTCATGTCAACACCTATCATTTTCTCTTTGTCCCCGGATATACTCCTGTTTTGCTTTTCCTGATAAGGAAAAACTGGGCTGAAAAAATAAAAAAGAATTTATCCTCATTTCAGTTTCAAGGGGCTTCCGATTCCGATCCCCAGCAGCTTTGTTTCAAGGGGAGACCCCGTTCCTTTTCGGGTATCTTTTCTTTCCAGGTTGAAAAAGACCTGTTCCATGTCAAGTCCGTAAACCTCCATGTGCTCGGAGATCAGGCGCTCGCTCAGCTCAAGCCCGTAATCCAGGGCTTCCTGGTAATTTCCGGATATTTTCCTTTCTTTTTCCGAAAATACCAGGTATTTTTCATTTCCAGCTCCTGCAGGGCGGATCAGAACCTCACTTCGCTTAATTATGCTCCCTACAAGGGCTCCGACGGCATTTCCGACCTCATGGTGTTCCGGAATCCGGATATCCGCATCTACAAACTCAAGCAATTCGTCAACATACGCCCTGACCGGAGCCCCTATTAACACCACAGGGACGGTTATCTTAAATTTGGTATAAGCCGAGCTGTCCATTACTTTTTCAAGGTCACTTTTCCTGAGATCCTTTACAAAAAAAGCAATTAACTCCAGCGCAATATTCTTTGCAAACTTTTGTTTAACCGCCCTGCAAAAGTCCTCTGCTCCCTGCCCGAGCGCGCTGCCGAGGACCTTTGCACCCAAACAGGATGCCTTTTTCTCCCAGGCTTCGTACTCCCCAAGCACATGCAGGGCGTCTGTAGGGGTAAACCCTATCTGGTTTATGCAGCGTTTCTGGACAAGGGAACGCAGGGTTTTTGTAAAGAGAAGAGGATGATCCCCGGTTTTTTCGGAGAGCTCTGCTACGGAAACCGGTTCATTGCCGAGAGCATCAAAGATTTTCCTTTCGTACCTGTCCAGTTCGAATTCAACCGTATAATTAAAGGAAGAATAATCTTCATAAGTTTCGATCGGGTGGTTCTGGACAAAAAAACTTGTGGGCTGCAGGATGTCGTCCATGACCCTTTCCCGGAGTTTGCCGGTTCGGGAAAACTTATCGATAAGGTGCGGGAAACTCTCTGCTGCCAGACAGAGGGGGATAACCCTGTTAGGCCCTATGAAAAACTTATTCCGAATCCAGACATGGCTGTCTCCGCCCACTGCCGAGGTCCTCATCCTGATCGCCCTGACCATTGTTCTCCAGTCCCCGACAACCGCCCCGGTATCACTGATCTTCGGGACTCCGTCTTTGATAAAGGCGATATCGGTACTTGTACCCCCTATGTCCACAGCTACGCAGTTTTTTAGCCCGCTTATGTGCGCAGCCCCGACAAGACTTGCTGCCGGACCGGAAAAAATGGATTCTACAGGTTTTTCCTCTGCTTCTTCCAGCCTGGCAAGGGAACCGTCACATTTCATAACCATGAGAGGAGCACTGATATTTTTCGCCCTCATTGCAGCCAGGACGGATCGGATAAACATGGAATTAATAGGAATCAGGCGAGCATTAAGAGTAGCCGTAACCGCCCTTTCGTAAGCCCCAAGGTCCATGGAAAGTTCGTGCCCGCATACGACCGGCTTTTCCGTAAGGTCCCGGATGCACTCTTTTACGGCAAGTTCATGTTCGGGGTTCCGGGCAGCAAAGTATGAAGAGATCGCATATGAAAAAACCCTGCCTTTTGTAGAATTAACAAAGTTCCTGACAGCTTCCAGGTCCAGCAGGTCTGCCTCACTCCCGTTAGCATCATGGCCGCCACTAACGGAAACCGTGTGCTGTACAGGCAGTTCCCTGTTAATCGAATACCCTGCAAGGACCAGGCCTGCAGGATGCCCTTTCCCTTCCAGGGTCGAGTTCGTTGCAAGGGTTGTGGAAACGGAAACAAGCCTGATATCTTTCAGATATCCGGGGTTCAGGCCGGAGATTACCCCTTCTATTCCCAAAAGGAGGTCCGAATGAGTTGTCAAAGTCTTATTCGTTTCAAGTACTCTTCCGTCCGAAAGGTCCATTATAACGGCATCAGTGTATGTGCCACCCGTATCAATCCCTAAACCAAGTTTCATATTACTCATAATATATTTCGGGAATCCGAATATATAACATAGCCGATAGCGTTTTTTTCCAGGTTTAGATTGAATCAGCCGGTTTCACCTCGACAGGATCCCCGGAATAATCAAATGGAAGGAAATAATTAAAGGGTTTGAGATTATCAAAGCCCGTGACAAAATCAGGCCCGAAAGTTCAGGAAAAATTAAAGTGGGAAGGGAAAAAAGAAGAAGGTATTTAAGAACATAGTTATCGGTTGAGATTTATTTAAGTTTCAGAGGGTTTCCGATGCCAAGTCCCATCAGGCGGGTCTCTTTTTGGGCTCCGAAACCCGGAGTGAAGTCCTTTCTTTCAAGGTCAAAACGGACCTGCTCTTTCTGAAGCCCGTACCCGTCCATATGGCCGAAAATCAGTTTTCCCATAAGCTCCAGCCCATAGTCCACAGCCTCGTGATAATTATCTGCGACCTTCCGTTCTACTTCGGAGAATACATAATACTGCTCGGTTCCGGAACCTGCCGGCCTGATAAGAATTTCACTTCTCTTTATGATATTGCCGGCCAGGGCTCCTGCTGCATTGCCCACCTCATGGAATTCTGGAACCCGGATATCCGCATCGATAAACTCCCTGAGTTCGGGCACGTAGGCTTTGACCGGAGCCCCGATCATTACGACCGGAATATCGATTTTGAACTTTGTGAAACGAGAGCTTGCCAGCAGTTTTTCAAGGTCTTCCCGCTTGAAATCTTTTGCAAAGAATGTCAGCAGGTCAAGAGCGATATTTTTTGCAAAACTTCTTTTTATTTCCCTGGAAAAACTTTCGGGATCCAGCCCGAGGTAGCCTCCAAGAAGTTCCGCACCCAGGAAAGAAGCGTTACCGTTCCACATTTCATACTCTCCGAGCACATGGAGGGCGTCCGTAGGGGTGAAACCTATATGATAGATGCAGCGCTTCTGGACCAGGGAACGCAGAGCCTTTACAAACTGCAGAGGATGTTTTCCAACCACTTCTGCAATATCGTATACTGAAACCGGTTCGTATCCTATAGCAGCAAAGATCTGGCGCTCATGGTTTTCCAGTTCAAATTCTATAGAGTAATTAAGGTCCTGTAGATCATCATCGGATTCGCGGCTCCCACTCCTGACAAAAAAACTTGCTGGCTGGAAGATATCATCCATTAACCTGTCCGATATTCTTTCGGCTTTCCTCAACCTGTCTTCGAGGAAAGGATATTCTGAAGCTGCAAGGCATAGGGGAATTACCCTGTTAGGGCCGATATAGAGTTTCTTCTGTGCCCATACATGGCTGTCTCCTCCCATAGCTGAGGTCCTTATCCTGACAGCCCTGACCATGGTTTTCCAGTTCCCCACTACAGCCCCGTTTTCACTGATCTCGGGAACGCCGTCCTCTATCAGGGCAATATCGGTGCTAGTGCCCCCCACATCCACAGCCACGCAAGTTTTCAAACCGCTGATATGGGCAGCCCCTACAAGGCTTGCGGCAGGGCCTGAAAAAATGGACTCCACAGGCTTTTCAAGAGCTTCTTCGATGCATGCAAGGGAGCCGTCGCATTTCATCACCATCATCGGGGCTTTGATATTTCGTGCTTCCATTACCGATAAAACAGCCCGGATGAACTGAGAAGTTATAGGGATTAGGCGAGCGTTCAGGACTGCAGTTACCGCCCTTTCGTAAGCTCCCAGGCTAAGGGAAAGTTCGTGCCCGCAGACTACGGGTTTATCGGTCAGCTGTTCTATTGTTTTTTTTACCGAAAGCTCGTGTTCCGGGTTCCTTGCGGAAAAATAAGAAGACACGGCATATGAAAAGAGCTTGCCTCTTGTGCCGCTAACGAATTCTTCCACGGGTTTAAGGTCGAGGCAACTGACTTCGTTTCCTTTTGAATCGTGGCCGCCAACTATGGAGATCATCTCACGCGCCGGGATATCTCCGTTGACTGTATAGCCTGCCAGGATCAGTCCTGCAGGATGGCCCTTGCCTTCCAGTGTGGAGTTTGTAGAAAGGGTTGTGGATACCGAAACGAGTTTTATATTTTTCAGGTATTCCTGCCTTAAGCCTGCAACTACATTTTCAATTCCTTCAACCAGATTGGAATGGGTTGTTAATGCCTTGTTAAAATCAAGAATGCTGCCGTCTGCCAGGTTCATTAAGACGGCGTCGGTGTATGTCCCACCAGTATCGATTCCTAGGCCCAGTTTCATGATTTATACTTTATTTTCAGAAAAATATAACATAGCCGATAAGGATTTTGCAGGAGCCTCAGGTTTTGCAGGTGGTGAAATATTGAGGGGGCTGAAATAATAGAAGGGATGAAATATTGAAAGAAAAGAATTATGCGGACGATAGAGGAAAGAGCAATAAAAAAGAGGAGGAGAGAGGGGGAACTGATAAAAGAAACGTGAAATGGAGGAAAAGACAAAAAGCGTAAGATGAAAGAGATTACGAAAAAATGTAATGTTGAAGTAACAAATCAAAGTTGCGCTGGCGCACCCCGCAGCAAGCTAGCGGGGTATTCGACTGAAATAAAAATGTAGGTTGAGGAAACAATAAAAGAAATCTGAAGTTCTCAGGGTTTTTCGGGTCTAAATTTCACATTAACTGTACGGTTATTGTCGTCAACAATATTATCGCCAACAACATTATCGCCAACAACATATATCATTAAATTATACTGTCAACAACTCTCTCTTTTTTCCCCCCATAGAAAAACCTGTGAACCTGCAGGTGCCACCGAGTACAGTCGGATTCAGGCATTTCAAGCTCAATGTAGTTGTAACACTGTGTGGCTTTTCCCCGAACCTTGGAAGAACAGACTGTTCCTGCACTGACAACGAGCATATCATTTAATCTCCAAACCCAGGGAATATGCCAGTGCCCGCAGAGCACAAGGTTTACCCCCGAACGATCCAGAAGCTCAAGGACGTCCCCTGCGTCCACAAGCACATTATTGCCCCTTCCTGTCCTGGGGATTGGGATCAGGTGGTGGTGAAGGGCAAAAACCTTGAAACCGGCTGTTGAGAAAGCTTCCTCTATCCAGCCGTAGTTTTCCCTTCCGATGTGCCCTTCTTCAAGTTCCGGCTGGGACGAATCAAGCCCTACGACTGTGACTTCCCCAAAACTCCCGGAAGAAGACCTGGCCTTGAAAATGTCTTCGAAGAAGAGGTAACCTGCATTTCTGGAATCATGATTTCCGGGGACTATTACCTTGTTTTTGCACTCGATCCTGTCAATGAAGTTTTTTGCCCCGTTATACTCGGCTGCGAGCCCGTTTTCTGTAAGGTCTCCTGTAATGACAACAATATCCGGATTATTCTGATTGATTTTTTCAAGCATTGTATCTGCAATCTCAGGCATATAAAACGCTTCTGAGAAGTGAATGTCCGAAAGATGTACCAGTCTTATAATAACTATTACCTCTCTTTCCTGCTTTCATATTTCTGGTATTTCAGGATTAGAATTCGCAAAGGGTAATATATAGTTATTCGATTTAGTCTATATGAATAATAAAAAATACCTTCAAAATAAGTAATCTATATAAAACCAGTTTGAATCCCGAAAAATATTCCATCCGTGATTTTAATTCAAAAGATCTTCTTCAATGCGAATCATTTGTTAAAGGTGGTTCTGATTCATTTTTCGGTCCAATTTGACCCTTTTAAGACCATTTCTTTCCTTTTTCAGAACTTTTTCTGACTTAGAATTTTCCTTATTTTAAATTCGGTCTTGTTATCCTGTAGAGTCCTGTTCAGACCTGTTTTCAGATCCTGTTCTGACTCGCTTCCAAGCTGGTTCCCAAAAAAAAGCCCAGGTTCTTCGTACCTGACAAAGGAGACCTTAATTTCTCCGGGATTTACTGGCATAAATAGATGGAAAGTAAAAATATATAGCATAACCTGACGCCCTTTTTAGAAGGCAAGAAAGATTTTATTGTTTGGAAAAAACATTAACCTTCAATATCAAAATAAGCCTTTTTTTATGTCCGGGCTGATTTTCATCCTGCTGAAATAAACTCACTCATTCAAATTTTGAAACCCTCTACTTTTTTACCGTATTATCCGGGAAAAACAATATCTGAGAAAACGAAAAAGAAGCAGAAATAAAACTTCGATTAACTCAAAAAACCGAATTGGAACTTGAGAAAAAGAAGCAAAAACCTTATCGAAGAATTATCAATCAGAAAAAACCCGATAAAAAAACAAAAAGATGAATGTGTTTCCCAAACACATTCATTACAGATTCATTTTTTCTTCTTTGATACGCTCTGTGGTCCGCGTGATGGCCCGTATTCATCAATGCATGTGCCTTCACAGAGTTTTACACCGTGGCTGTAGGCTGCCTTGCCGATCATATGCCCTGATATGGGAGCTGTAAGCAGAATAAACATGGCTACAGTAAATGCCTTTACTCCCATAGGTGTATAACCCTCCTGGATGATAATGCTCAGCAGGACTCCGAGGGCACCCAGAGTTGCAACCTTGGTTGTTGCGTGCAACCTGTTGTATACATCAGGCAAACGCAGCAGGCCGAGCATTCCCAGACAGAGGAATAGGAGCCCTATCACAAGGGAAATAATACTGAGAATGTCCAGTACAGTGGAAATTATATCCATTACAGCACCTCTCCCGTATCAAGATACTTTGCTACTATTACCGTTCCAACGAAGGAGATAATTGAAAGCAGCATGGCTACGTCCATGAGGTAGATCGAACTCCCCTGGAAAGCATAGAGCGCAAATATCATCGCAAGGACGTTCCCCACGGCATCTGATGCCGCAATCCTGTCAGGGAGGGTCGGACCATACAGAACTCTGTACGTGCTCGGCACCAGGGCGACTACCATAACAACCAGTGCCAGGAAATTTGCCTGTTCCAGTGTAATAATCATTCGAATGCCTCCAGTACATAGTACTCAAGGTCGTCTCTTATGGAGTCACGAACGCCCTGTGGATCGGTTGAATCGATAGAGTGCACATAGAGAACCGACTTGTCATCCGAAATATCCACGGTCAGGGTTCCGGGGGTAAGGGTAATTGTGTTGGCAATACCCGTAATTCCGATATTGGTTTTGGTCCGGATAGGAACCGCAATGATTCCGGGCTTGATATCGATCTTGGGTTTGATGACGATCTTTGCGACTACTATGTTGGCCTTTATGATCTCCTTGATTAAAACGTAAAAATACTTGAGTTTCTTCGGAATCTTTGAAATCCAGTCTCCAGTGGGGTGTACCACCTCATCCAGCCTGTAAAGCTCGCTGAAGGGAGCTACTACTACAACTCCAAAGATGAGACCGAGAAGCACACTTCCAAGGGTTATTTGCCCACTAACAAGGCACCAAACTACAGGAAGTGCCATATAAGTAATTGTGCGACGCTTCATCTGATCACCCTCACTATTACCGCATCAATATAAGGCTGCGGATCAATTATCTGGTTTGCAATGGTCTGTGAGAACTCCACAACTGGTTGGGGGTACAGTCCGACGATCAGCACAATCGCTGCCAGTATCAGGATTGGAGCTACAATCAGGGGGGACAGTTTGTGGTGAGAATATTCGCCATGCTGTGGATCCCTTTCTCCCCAGAATATAAGCATCCAGCCTCTGAACATGTAGAAGAGAGTAAAGATTGCAAAGATCAGAGCTATCCCTATGGGCAGGTAGAACTGCGCCCTAAGACCTGAATCAAAGAGCATGAACTTGGCGATGAATCCTCCCATCGGGGGCACTCCGCCAATGGACATGGCTCCCACAAGGAAAGCAACACCCATCATAGGAGCTGTGTTGATCATGCCTCCCATCTGGCGCATATCCCTTGTATCGGCAGTGTGGATGATTCCACCCGAGGTAAGGAATAACATGCTCTTGGCAAGTGCATGGTTTATCATGTAGACCACGGATGCGCCAAGGATTAGAGTTGCAGCCGCAGTCTCCCCGGCTACGTTTGCCATTGCTGCCATCCCAAAGCCCAGGAAGATGTATCCTATCTGGGATACACTGGAATAAGCCAGCATGCGTTTTACGTCCGACTGCCCTACTGCCGAGGTTGCTCCAAGGGCCAGGGTGACCAGAGCCGTGAAAAGGATAACTGGCCCGTACACTGCCTGAAAAGGAGCAAAGACCATAAAGAGAACCCTGAGTATACCGTAAGCTCCGATTTTTATGATCACACCACTTAGCATTGCACTGATCGGGGACGGAGCTGTGGGGTGTACATCCGGAAGCCAGTAGTGCAGAGGGAACATTGCTGCCTTACCACCGAATACAATGATAAAGAGCAGACCCACCGCATACAGGTGCCATGGCACAGCCCCTGTCTCGGCTAGCATCCTGATCTTAAGGGTAATGTCTGCCATGTTCAGGGAACCGATGGATGCATACAATGACGCGACTGCTATCAGCATCACATTACCCCCGAGAATGTTCAGAACCAGGTACTTCATTGTGGCTTCCATCTTGTCCGAAATCTTCGTAACCTTTGAGGTTTCGTTTGCAACGATCAGAGCTGCCGAGGAAAGCAGCATTACTTCGAAGAAGACGAACATATTGAAGATATCACCCGTCAGGAAGATCCCGTTAATACCTGCAATCATCAGATTGTAAAGGGAGTGGTAGGTCTGGTTCAGGGATTGGTCTTCTATGTAATCATAGGAGTAAATTAAGCTCAAAAAACCAATAAAGCAGCTCAGAAGAACCATCCCTGCACCCAGCAGATCGGCTACAAGTACAATCCCGTACTTTCCGAATTCTCCTACATCATATGCAATAATTCCGTTGTTCCAGACGGTTATGATCAGGAGCACGCTTAAGCACAATAAGACAAAGCCAACTACGATGTCGAGCACCTTTTGCAGCCCGGGATTACCTTTGATCAGGATTGTGACCGGAGCCATTAACAGAGGGATAGCAATCAGGAACATCGGCAGATTATCCATTAAGAAGCTCATTCTCGAAGCCTCCTGAGTTCCTGGACATCAACAGTACCATATTCTTCATTGACGCGGTAGCAAAGAGTCAATACGAATGCGGTGGTTGCAAGCCCGATCACAATTGCCGTGAGCACGAGGGCCTGCACAAGAGGATCCACGAATTCTGTATACGGATTGGTTGTTATCGGCCCTAGAATTCCAGATGTCAGGTTATCGTTATAGATAAGCCCCTGGCCAAGACCTTCTAAAGCCTGTTCATGCTCCAGAATCGGTACAAGGGTACCTTCGGTGAAAACTCCGCTTCCAACGATATACAGGTTAATGGCATGGGAAATTATACCGAAACCGATGATAACTTTCATCATGTCCCTGCGGAGGACCAGGAAAGTTCCTATCCCGAAGAGCAGAGCGATTGTAAGCTCAAGGAAAAAATTATTCATGTTCTCCCTCCGGACCTTTATCGGCTCCTAATTTAGTTGCAATAAACAGCAGACCTCCGACAACTACGAAGTACACACCAAGGTCAAAGAACATCGATGAGACCAGTTCAAGCTCAAACAGGTGCATACCTCCTACTTCTACAGGAACGAAATCAAAGGCGCTTCTGAAGTATTTGTGACCTGCAAATAATGGGGACCAAGCAGTTATACTTGCGAACAGAAGCCCGTATCCAAACCACATGTGCCAGTCCGGGTTCCAAATTTTCTTGATTGCATCATACCCGTATGCGACGTAGATAAGTCCAATTCCGGCTGCACACAGCACACCGCCAATGAAACCTCCGCCTGGCCTGTTACCACCTATAAGCAGAAGATCGATCGAATA
This sequence comes from Methanosarcina acetivorans C2A, assembly GCF_000007345.1. Taxonomy (NCBI): domain Archaea; kingdom Methanobacteriati; phylum Methanobacteriota; class Methanomicrobia; order Methanosarcinales; family Methanosarcinaceae; genus Methanosarcina; species Methanosarcina acetivorans. The sequence goes on from NC_003552.1 coordinate 5,630,349, forward strand.
CAGCATATCGATCATCAAACAGACCTTCGCGATTGTTTTGGTAATTACCGTGGTATCGGCCATTATTCCTTACCTCCCTTCACCTTTTTTGCTCTGCTCAGGATAAGGCTGTATACGCCAAGGGCTGCCAGGGAAAGGACTGAGATTTCTCCGATGGTATCATACCCTCTGAAGTCCACGACTATCACGTTAACTACGTTAAGTCCGCCGGTCATTGCCAGAGCCTTCTCTATGAAGTAGTAATTGAAGGTCTCGAAGGGAGCCAGTACCCCCAGATTTGCATTTAACATTACGGCAAGGACTCCAAATGAAACAACACCTGAGATTAGCAAGTTCACCAGAACCTTGCCTGCCGGCATAGGCTCCTTGAATTTCTGTGGAATCTTTATGAGTACCAGGATGAAGATAATGGTGGACAGGGTTTCTACACAGACCTGGGTCATTGCAAGGTCAGGAGCTTTGAGGTATACGTAAAGCAGAGCTACCAGGAAACCAAGCTCGGAGAGGGATATGACCGCAGGCAGATACCTTGGGAGAAGCGCAGCACCAAGCGCTGCCAGAATCATCAGAGAGTAAAGTACGATTTCATAAGGTTGAGCATCGTAGATTATCCCTGCAGGCAGGAGGTCGCCAACGCCTATACCCAGGTTTATACCAAACATATAAACCGGCCAGAATATCAGGAAAATCATGAAGAGCAGTGTCATCTTGACATATACTCCAATGGGTCCTGGTTGGGCAAAAGCTGCAAACTTGTGGGTGATCCCCTTTGCGTTGTTTACTGTTGCATCGTACCAGTAGTTCACACTGATCCAGGGAAGCTTGTCGTTGAAGCTGTTCTGCCAGGCAGCAATTGCATCATAGAACTTGTAAAGCACAAGACCGATGGCAAACGTTGCTATCGTCATCAGAAGCGGCGTGGTAACTCCGTGCCAGAGCGCTACATGCAGGTGATCCGCATGGGGAACAAGGCCGCTGTAGGCAGGCTGGATCAGGACGCTTATCGGGAACGTGGGGTAGAGCCCGAAGAAGATGATCAGACCTACAAGGAAAACTGCCGGAGCAAGCATAACCCAGGGAGCTTCATGAACGTGATGGGGAACATCGTGGTCGTGGGTCCTCTCTCCTAGGAAGATCCCATCTATCAGTTTGATAGAGTACATAAGGGTGAATACACCACCGGCCACTGCAACAGCGGGGAAGATAATAGCCCAGGGGCCTCCATAGGTTTCTGAAACCAGTTCTCCGATTTCAAGAGATGTCTCGTAGAACATTTCCTTGCTGAGGAAACCGTTGAGGGGAGGAACCCCAGCCATCGAAGCTGCTGCGATTACCGCAACGATAAAAGTCTTTGGCATCTCCTTACGCAAACCACCCAGTTTTCTTATATCTCGAGTTGTCGCCTCGTGAGCCACGATACCTGCAACAAGGAAGAGGGTAGCCTTGAAGGTGGAGTGGTTCAGCAGGTGGAAGGTTGCTGCAGCAAAGCCCAGTCCCGGGTGTTCGGCCGTACTGTACCCGTACATGGTCATCAGGTAAGCCAGCTGGCTGATCGTAGAGTAAGCCAGGATAGCTTTGATGTCTGTCTGCCGGAACGCCATGAAACCTGCCATCACCATGGTGATCATTCCTGTCCCTGAAACAAGGATTAACCATTCGGGAGTTCCCGAAAGGATGGGGTGCATCCTTGCAACCAGGTAGACACCGGCCTTGACCATTGTGGCCGAGTGCAGGAAAGCGCTTACAGGGGTCGGAGCTTCCATTGCGTTGGGCAGCCATATATAGAACGGACCCTGAGCAGATTTGGAAGCAGCTCCTATAAAGATCAACACAAGGACTGCAACATAAAGCGGGCTTCCGTGGAGTGTTGACAGAAGTTCGGAACTCTGAGCAACTTCAGAGATTCCATAAGTACCTGTAACAACCCTGAGCATCAGGAAGCCTGCGAACATGAAAAGTCCGCCACCGGCAGTTATCAAAAAAGCCTTGGTTGCGCCGTATACGGATTCCGGTCTTTCTCTCCAGTATCCGATAAGCATAAAAGATGTTATACTGGTCAGTTCCCAGAAAATAAACATCTGGATCGTATTATCTGTATAGGCAATGCCCAGCATTGCACCCATGAAGAGCAGGAGCCACTGGTAGTACCTTGGCAGGTCTTCCTTTGTGGACATGTAACCGTTTGAATAGGACATGATGATAACACCAACGCCTGAAACGATTAGTGCAAGGAGAACGGCCATACCGTCTCCGTAAAAGTCCAGGGATAGACCAGCTGCCGGCAACCATGTAAACGAACCCGTCACAGGAGTGCCTGCCATAGTGTACGGGATTATCTGGGCATTCAACACAAAACACGTAAATGCGATGAGTGCCGAAATCCAGCCAATCCTCTGTTTGAATACACTATATAATACAGGTAATGTCCATGCGAGTATAAATGGTAAAAAGACAGCTATTACTATTGCATTAAATGGATCCATGAATCATCAACCCAACCTCTTTTTGGTTATTAATAGTGAATAATAGTCAGGTTCAAAAGTTTCAATCCAGAATTCAATCCACATGGGAAATAAAGATATAATGTAATCTTATAATTTCCTCGCGTATACTCTTTTGTCATATAGTAAAAATGTTTCGGTTTTTACTGGACGCATCTTCAGTATCAAGCAAACCCTTTTGCGTCTAAAATTGCATGCGAAATCTTCCCAGATTAGTCTCTGATTACAGTAAATACCTCCCTTTCAAAACTGCAGATTTTTACTTGATTTAAATCACATCCAACCTTTCTCATTAGGATTTTAGCTTTTCTCTGTTCTTAATGCTACCGATTTTGTCCTTATAGGGGTTTAATGGAACTTATTGTAGTATTTTGAATCATAGACAATTAAATACAAAGATCAAAAACCGATAGCATCAGGTTCACTAATTTCCATGTGGATTCCCAAATATTTGAAGATTTCCAAAAAACACTATCAAGAAAAATAGCAATTTCGAGAAAAAAAATATGAAAATAAAGGTCAGAGAAAAGTTTTTTACCTTAATGAGTAGCAATTTAATCGGAATAATTGATTAAATTAATTAAGAAGTTATCCCCCCTATCAGTACAATTTATTTGTACCATTAAAACTGTGGATCAAGAGGTTTAGTTTGGGAAAGCAACAGAGAATGATTCATTAGTGAGTTTATTTGAATTAATTCTATTTTAAAATATATATTATTGCATATCAAAAAATTGAAACTTTGGTATAAAATGAATTAAATAGATAAAAAAGAGAAATATGCTCTTTGAAAGTAAAAAAAATCAAAATAGAAATAAACCCGAAAGAAAGTTTTTCGTCAAAAAAAAGAAATTCTGGACAAAAAAAGTTCACAAAAAGGAAAAGAGTATATTTAACATAATTCTTCGAAACCTTCCGTTTTTAAACTGTGAGAGAAAAATATTCAAGAAATATTTTCAGGAATTGAGTTCTCGATAAAAGAATGAAAATTGAAAAGCGATCGGAACACATTAAAACTCCAGAACCCCCGTAAAAGGAAGACTAATCCAAAATTGCTTTTGTTGAGTTAAAAAGGACAGGGTTGAACACAAAAACCCGTAAAATATCTCAGTAACCTGCAATGTCAGTAACCTGAATGTCAGTAATCTGCAAAATGTCAGTAATCTGCAAAAATGTCAGTAAATACAAGTTTGTTGATAAAAAAGTTCGGAATTATTTTCTCTTCTGTAATAGAGAAGAAAAACAATATAATTCTTCCATATAGCTGGTTCTGCACCCAGCATATTTGTCAGGGTTCAGGCTTTTGCTTCCTGTCCCTCCCCCTGAAACGGTCCTCTATCTGTTCGGTTAATTGATCTCTATTTCTACAGGGCTCTCTTCAGAACAGCGCCTGAAGGTAACCTCAAGCACTCCATTTTTGTAACTTGCTTTTGCGCTTTTCGGGTCCACCCGGACAGGGAGATCCACGTCTTCAGTATATTCGGAAAGCCCGAGGACTTTTATTTCAAGATGCTGACCTGTAGCGTGCAGCAGGATATCTTCCTTTTCAATCTCCGGGAACTCTGCAAGTACGTGCACCATATTCTCATTTTCAAAGATGTCAATTAAAGGTTCTTTTGTTTCTGAGGGAAAGAAGTTCTCTTCTTGTTGAGGGTATTCCGGAACGTTTCCGAATTCCCGGAGTTCTGGATCCTCCCCCGGGCGGTGAATGATAGAAAATCCGTAAACAAAGGGAACGGAATCTCCCATCTCTTCCAGGAGGGCTTCGATCATTTCTTCCAGGTTGTCAAAAAGTTCAGATCCGAAATCTTCAAAGAAATCCTTTCTTTTTCTTATGCCCACCATTATTACCTCTGATTTTCCTCACGCTCCCGAAGATCAGTCGATATCGATTGAAGTTCGAGAACTGGACTCCAGCCTCTGAAAGGTAACTTCCAGAACACCGTTTTTATATGTGGCTTTCGCGCTCTGAGGATCTACCTTTACTGGCAGTTCAACACGTTCGGAATATTTTGGATTCCCATTTAATGTTTCGATGTCAAGTATTAAATCAGTTGCGTTCAGTTGAATATTTTCTTTCTCGATGCCAGGCATCTCGGCAATCACATGGACCTTTTCCTCGGTTTCCAGTACATCAATAAGGGGTTTTCTTATGTCAAGGTAACGTTTTTCTCCGGTTTCCGCCTGTTCGAACATTGGGATATTCCCGAATTCCCGGATTTCAGGCTCTTCCCCTGGACGCTGTGTTACGGAAAAACCGTACACAAACGGGTGCTGCCCGAAGTTATCCATGCTCATGTCCATATCACCGCTAAGGCGCTCGAACATTTCTTCCATATCCTTCAGTGGATCAATTCCGAATATTTCATCGAAAAAACTTTTTTTTCTCCTGTCTCTGTCCATCTCATCACATCATTATTAAGTTATGCGTCTTGAGTTTCTTAAATGAGTACTACTAAGGTAAGTATTGTTGTTCAAATCAGTAAGGTAATATTAATTCAGGGGTTTTTCCCACAAAAATTAAAAGGGCCGGAATTTACCGGCATTTCAGGCAAAGCCTCATTAGACCTTAGGAAAATTCGGGACTTCTTTTCCCTCTATTTCCTTTTCTTCTTCTTTTGCTTCGGAAGATTCTTCCTCAAGCTCGGCTGCATACCTGGCAAAGAGCTCTGCACTCTTTTCGTAGGCGCTAAGGGTTTCTCTGGACGTTGTAGGCCTTACACGGCGGATTGCCCTTTCAAAATGCCTTTTTGAAAGGCGAACGTCTCCGGCCTTTTCCTTAATGCTCTTCCGGTCAGTGCCTGGAGTGACTATTTCCCTGAGGGCAAGCATTGCCGCTTCCCTGCAGATGCCTTCGATATCCGCACCCACATACCCTTCGGTCATTTCAGCCAGTTCGGAGAGTTTTACATCCTCTGCGAGGGGTTTTCCTTTTGTGTGGATCTCAAAGATCTTCTCTCTGCCTTCTTTTCCGGGCGGCTTTATGTAAATGAGCCTGTCAAAACGGCCGGGTCTGAGGAGGGCAGGGTCTACCATATCCGGCCGGTTTGTAGCAGCAACTATGATCACGTCCTTGAGTTCCTCTACACCGTCAAGTTCTGTCAGGATCTGGCTTACCACCCTTTCGGATACGTGAGTGTCGGAAACAGAGCTCCTTTCAGGAGCAATGGAGTCGATCTCATCAAAGAAAATTACAGTCGGTGCAGCCTGCTTTGCTTTCCTGAACGTCTCCCTGATTGCACGTTCGGATTCACCCACATATTTACTGAGAAGTTCAGGGCCTTTTATACTTATAAAGTTGGCTTCACTCTCGCTTGCAACAGCTTTTGCAAGCAAAGTCTTCCCCGTACCCGGAGGCCCGAAGAGCAGGACACCTCTAGGAGGCTTTATATTGACGGCCTTGAACATTTCGGGATACTTGAGAGGCCATTCAACAGACTCGATAAGTTCCTGTTTTGCTTTGTCAAGTCCGCCGATATCGTCCCAGCCCACATGCGGAACTTCAACATAGACTTCTCGCATGGCTGAAGGCTCGATATTCTTCAGGGCTTCTCTGAAGTCTTCCTTCGTAACCACCAGGTTGTCAATGATTTCCTGTGGGATCTCTTCTTCGATATCGATTTCAGGGGTGATCCTTCTGAGGGCATGCATTGCAGCTTCCTTACAGAGAGAGGAGAGATCGGCTCCCACAAAACCGTGGGTTACATCTGCAATTTCTCCAAGACTTACTTCATCTTCAAGAGGCATGCCTCTGGTGTGGATCAGGAGAATCTGTCTCCTGCCGTTCCGGTCAGGAATTCCGATTTCAATTTCCCTGTCAAACCTTCCGCCGCGGCGGAGGGCTTCGTCAATGGAGTTCGGGCGGTTTGTGGCAGCTATGACAACGACTTCACCCCTGGACTTAAGCCCGTCCATCAGGGAGAGGAGCTGGGCTACCACCCTTCGTTCCATTTCTCCGGTAACTTCACCGCGTTTGGGAGCAATGGAGTCGATTTCGTCTATGAAGATGATGGAAGGTGCATCCTTCTCAGCTTCGTCGAAGATCTCCCGGAGCTTCTGTTCACTTTCTCCGTAATATTTGGAAACGATTTCAGGGCCGCTGATTGTGATGAAATTGGCGTCGGTTTCACTTGCAACTGCCTTTGCAATCATGGTTTTGCCCGTTCCCGGCGGCCCGTGAAGCAGGACCCCTTTGGGAGGCTCGATTCCCAGCTTCTGGAAGAGTTCAGGATGTCTCATTGGCAACTCGATCATTTCCCTTACGAGCTGGATTTCCCGTCTAAGCCCCCCGATGTCCTCATACGAAATCCCTTCCGGGGTCTTGATTTCTTCGATTGATTTTTCCTTGATAACAATTTCAGTGTCTTTGGTGACAACGACCGGCCCTGCAGGCCTTGTGGATGCCACTACGAAAGTCAGGGGATTATTTACGGTTTCAACTCTGATCTGCTGACCTTTGTTCAGAGGTCTGCCCTCAATTATCCTCAGGATGTAATGGGCTCCGCCCACAAGTCTGACAGGCTGGGATGGAGCAAGTGTGACCCTTTGAGCATGTTTTGCCTGAACCTTCTGGATAGTAACTCTGTCATCAATTCCGACTTTTGCATTGCTGCGCAGGTTTCCGTCTATTCTGATCCTGTTCTCCTGTCCGCGCTCGACGTTAGGCCAGACTATTGCATAAGTCTTTGATCTGCCTGAGATTTCAATAATATCTCCGCTCACAAGACCCATTTCCTGCATAAGACGGGTATCAATTCTTGCAATTCCTCTGCCCACATCTTTATGATAAGCCTCAGCTACTCTCAGATTCATTTCTTCAGTCATTTATTTTCAACCCCGGTCTCACATATTCTCCAGTACTGCTGGTTATTTTTAATTGTGTATTCAACAAAACCCCTTTCTGCAAGGTCCATAAGGTTAGAGGTTATAATGCTCGGGTGAAGGCGCAGGTTATAACAGAGGACAGCTGCTGTAGCCTCGTTTTTCAGAAGCTCGAACAGGAGCTCGCATTCTACAGGGTTTCTGGCAACCTCTTCGATCGAGTCCAGGCATCTGTCCATCAGTTCCGTATATTCAACCTGTAGTTGTTTCTGCATCTGCACAAGTTCTTCCTGTCTCGCTTTAAGTTCCTGGAGCCTGTTGCTCAGTTTCAGGAAGAAGCAGGAGGATTCGTCTCTGGCAGCAGTTTCTTTTTTTTCGACAGCAGATTTTTCCCCTTTTTTCTCCCTGTCAAAATTAATGTCCTGAAGAGACATCGTATAGGAATAAGGTGATACTGACACCTCAAGCCTCATATTATTTGCAATATTGAAGTACTTGCGCCTCTGCTCATCTACACTGCACTCGATCAGTCCTGCCTGTTCTAACAGGCTCAGATGACTGATAATTGCCTTTGGTCCTACCCCCAGCCTGCCTGAAATTTCACTGACATAGCAGGGGCGATTTGCAAGAAGCTGAATTATCTTCCTGCGGTTTTCATTCCCCAGGATGTCAAGTAGTTTCGCTGGGTCCATGTTTTTTCCCTCTGGTAATTATTGAAATTTTATGATGTATATTGACGGTAAGTTTTGAATTTCGTATTTTATATATTTTTGCAGGAGTTATTATAATATGTACATTATATTATCATTTATATTTGACGCGGATTTAATAGTGGCTCAGGTCCCTTCCGCGGTTTGTTGAAGTGTTTCTCTCCTGAGATTCGAATCCCAAGTAAGAGATTTCAAGAACCTGTATAGCAGGAGTTACAGGAAGTCCCTGCCCGAAATCCCCTGGCCAGATGCTAACTATTGCGCGTATGTAATAGTTAGTAACCATTAGTTAGCAATGATAATATATAAAGTTTGCTGAAGATATCAGTTTGCGTGAAAAATGCTGAAAAAGAAAAAGGAAAAGATGAGGGCAAAAAGAGGACAACAAAAGACGAAGACAAAAAGACCACAATAAGCAAATAACGTAAGAAACTGATTTAAACTGTAAAGGATACTGGACGGAGGATTCAGTTGGATCTAAACCTGTATATGAAAGTCAAAATGTATCTATTCATCGGATTCGTTTTTCTGGCACTTGCGGGTCCAGCATCGGCAGATACCATTACAGTGAACAATGGCGAGGAAGGAGATTACAAATCAATACAGAAAGCAATAAATAATGCAAATCCCGGAGACACAATCCTCGTTTATCCCGGCACATATAAAGAGAATCTTGTCGTCGATAGGGAGTTAAGAATCATATCAAAGTCCGGAAATCCGGAAAATACTATTGTCCTGGCTGCCACTCAAAAAGAGCATGTTTTCAAAATTGCTTCGGATAACGTAACAATTAAAGGATTTAAAATAAAAGATGCCTCCGGAACTTCGGGGAACTATAAATATGGGATTTATCTTGAGGAGACAAAGAACTGCACAATTGATAACAACTACATCTCAAACAACAGGGAAGGTATTTTCCTAATTGATTCCAGCAATAACACCCTTATCAATAACAAACTTCCGAAAAACAATGATGCCGGGATTATACTCAGGTCTTCGGACCACAACACTATAATGAGCAATAATTTATCAGGAAATATCGCAGGAATCGTCATAATTTATTCTTCCTCCGATAACAGGGTAGATGGAAACACAGTCTTCGAAAACACAATAGGCATTGAAGTCCAGGGAAATAACAATACGATAAGGAACAATACCATATCGAATAACGACAAATGCGGAATAGATATTGAATCCTCTGCTGACAATGCAATAAGCGGTAACATAGTAAATTCGAATAAAAGAAACGGAATCGAAATTGGATTTTCGAAGAACAATACCCTGAAAAACAATACTATAAACTTTAATGGAATGGATGGAGTCTTTTTACTTTACTCAAACAATAACACATTAAACGGCAATAATGCTTCGAACAACGCAAACCACGGGATCAGTCTAATGGACTGTGACTATAATCTTCTCCGTAACAACCTTGTGAACCTGAATAATGCAAACGGGATTCAGCTGTGGAACAGAGGAACAGAAATCGACGATGATGCTATTTTTGAATGGGGAGGATCAGGCGATAATATCCTGAGCAACAACACTGCCTCAAATAACACGGCTTACGGCATCTATATCGGCATTTCAGGTGATAACAATAAGCTGAAAAATAATTCGATGGGCTCAAACGGAAAATATGGAATTTTTCTTGCGGAAGCCAGCCGCAATAATGAGCTTGAAGGCAATAGAATGGATTCAAATCTGCTGGGGGACGTTCTTGTCAGTTCCGACGAGATTCTCATAGGCTCAAACGAACTCAGCACACCTGAAATCAGTTCGCAGGAAATGGAAGAAGATCCGGGAACGCGGTTAAGAGGAGTGCCATTCATCGGCTGCTTTATGACAACAGCCATTGTTGGGATTGCAGCAATAATCGTGAAAAGAAAACAGGAATAAGATACTCTGATCCGAAAAACAAGATATAATGGATAAAAAGTACCGTAAATGAGTATAAAGTACCGGATAATGTTTACTATAAAGTCATTAAAATGCTCTGATCATCAAAACTTCACTCCCGTAATTTGAGGTTTCAGCCGTGACTTCCCATGCAGGGTAATATGTGGTCTGACCGTCATATCTGTAGGGATAAGTATCAAAACCGTTGAAATAAACAAATTTGACATCAGTGATCCTGATCCTTCCCAGGGAAAACATTGGCAGGTTACCTTTCTGAGTGACGAAGTTCCTGTATCTTACCTGCTGAATTATGTATTTGTCCGATTCGTTGAAATCCACTGTCTGAAACCCTGCAATTTGCAGGTATTCCGGATCTGAAGCATTAGAGTCCAAGTTAAACCTGCTTTTTAAAATCTTATTATCGATTAAATCAAACCTGCTATCCTCAATCTCTTGATCCGAGACCAGAAAATAGATTTCCCCGGGATATTCATTATTATAAGACCTATTATTGTAAGACTCGACGGAATTAATAAAACTGACATTCAGAGTGCTTGAGAAAGATTTTCCCTGATATAACGGGAGCTGATTTACGGGTATCGAAGGAATATCAGCGTCAAGGGTTACTCTTTGATTCGTAAGAGTGCTCCATATCTGTACAGTTTTTCCGTGAGGCATATCCTCTTCCATGGGAGGATAATAATTAAAAGTCTCATAGAATAGAGGAAGAGCATAATATAAGAATACCAGAGCAAGGATTATTCCAATTACACCTTTTGATTTTTCCTGCATATGTGTTAAAACCCCCTCAGGTAGATTCAATCCCGACTGCCAGCGGATATCCCGGGTGGTCTATGAGGCAGATGCACAGTTTTTCAGAGGAGCCGGACCCGGAAGCATGATCAGCTCTTACTTTCTGTTCAAAAGCAAAATTTCCGTCCAGAGTGAGCTCATATCTGTAAACTCCAAGATCCACACCAAGCTCAGGAGAAGAGATTTCCGTGCCCGGACTCAATGAGTAAGTCTCGTGGAATATTGATTCATTATAAAAGTCGAGAATTTCGATACAGATCTCGTGCACTTCTTTATCATCATATATAAGGAAGAACTGCAAAAGATCCGAAGAAAATTCCTGATCTAATTTTTCTTCAATACCCTCGCTATAATATCTGCATACAAGATGGACGGCCTTTCCATCACGCTTCTCAGCCATAGTTATCTCCTCAATCCCTGAAAAACTTCCTGCTGAACCGGAGATAAAAATGAATCTCAGGGGATTCAATGAACGTACCAATCTCTCTCGATCTTTTTTCCAGTCCATTACAAATACCGTATGGACTGTTTTTCCATTATATGTCTCGGAAGTCACCGCAATATTATACATCAGGTCTTCAAACTCTACGGAGCCGCTAAATAGTTCTCCGCATACATAGAAAGTTGCCCTACTGTCAGGTATTCCTTTAACATACCCCGAATAACGATAAGATTTCCCTCCGTTAAGTCTGGAAATATCCTCGATTTCTATTTCAAAATCTCTCTCCAGTAACCTGAGGTGTACATTCCCATTTGCAGCGGCATTTTCGAATTCCTGAACATCTATTGTAACAGTTTCAAACCCGTCCCAGTACTCCTGGAACTCAAGCGAACTATCCTGAACCTCGATCTTCTGAATGATATTATTCCCAGGGATTCCTGAAACTGCCTTTAAGGAACTATCATCAGAAGCAATTTCATCAAGCTGCGCTCCAGAATATTTAGAAGTTTCAACTATGCTATTGCCTTCAGCGAAAACCAGAAATGCTGAAAAAGCAGCCAGAGCCAGAAAGGCGGCAAGTACTACGATGGTACTATTTACTTTCATTCGAATCCCCCAACCCAGAGAAGACAAACAACAAACTCTCCAACCAAATATAAATCTGCATTCTTCCTAGAAGAACTTTTTTCTTTTATTTCAATGTTTTGTGCATTGACACTATTAAGTCAATAAAAAAGATAAGGACTCTACTGTAAAATAAAAGAATGATTATATAAAGTTATACTGAAAAAATAAATAATGAAGTAAAATTAAAGAGTCCTGAAGCCGGGTTTAAAATATGAAACCTTACAAAAAAAAGAAAAAATATGAATTAAAAGTAAAAAATATAAATTATTTCTGCTTTTTTGGCTTTGATTTTTCTTTTTGCCTTTCCTTCTGCTGGTTAAAAACAGATGGCAAATGAAGGGCATATGAACCCTCCTCCCTGATTGCCATAACAAGTTCTTTTCGCTCTAAAAGGGAATCCAGATTAAGTTCGTAAGAGCCGGGACCAAGAATCCTTACAGATTCCACTCTCTCTTCATCAGTTTTGCTTTCATTTTCTGATTGCTGCTCCCTGTCTTCTTCTCCTGATGCTAGGGCCTCGTCAATATTCCTGACAACCTCATCCAGAGAGGCTTCTAGATCCAGTTTTTGTTCTTCCAGAGCGGGCCGTCCCTGGTTTTCCAGACCTTCTGGCTCTTTTTTCACATAAAGGAACTTATTCCAGCCGCAGTTAGGGCAGCCGCTGAGGATTACAGAATCCCCGTCTTCAAAAATAGTTCCGCATCTGGTACATCTATGGGGCATGAGTTCACCGGTAATCAATAATAAGACTTAGTCGCTGTAAATTTTGATCGTACAGTAATAGCTTAATTAATATGTTGGATTAAACTGATTTTTAAATGACCAATTTAGAAGGTACTTTAACAGACGATGAGGTTTTCTCTTACAGGATTGGCACCTTAAGGGATTGACATATTATGGGAATTGACACATTATGGAATTGACACATTATGGAATTGACACATTATGGAATTGACACATTATGGAATTGACACATTATGGAATTGACACATTATGGAATTGACACTTATATTAGTATACCTTAAATGATATCTTAAATAAATACCTTTAATAAATATGTATATTTGTATTTACAGTTTTTTTATTTAGTAACTTTGACGAAAGATTTGCCTTCAACCTCAAGGTTTTTTGCCCCTACCGGTTTAAACATCCGCCTTCGGGAGAAGGAAAACTCCATGTTCTTCTTTGGCATGGAAGTACTCAATTTGAAGAGTACTTTCGTCATTTTGTACCTGCTATTTGAAGAACTTCATGTTTGTTTTTGGTTCTCTTGTTTCTACAATATAACCATTGATGTGCAAACTGCTGATACGGACTATGGCACACAATCATATCGAGACATAAACATACAATAGATTATAGAAGTTTCCAGTACTTCTTCCCGTCAATAACCTGAGAACTGGTTCTATGGGTTCGATCCATCTCTTCCAGAACTTCCGGGAGCCTGCCGGGCTGGGTAATTTCAAAAACTACCGGGTCGAGGGCATGGTTTATGTAAAGACTGTGTTTGAGATCTTCAAGGCTCCAGAGTTTTTCTGGGTCTTTTCTCATGTTTTTTGCCAGAATACTTATCATATCTTCCATAAAATTCCATGGATAGACGATCCATGCCCAGTCTTCAAGCCGCTCTCCCACATAATCGGGGTCAATTTTCGAGCTCCCCAGATATTGTAAAGAAGCGGTTCGGACCTCTCTGGGATTCCTGGCTTCTACGTAAGCTTTAGCGCTGATCATACTTTCCCCTGTATCCACAATATCATCTACGATCAGCACTTTTTTGCCCTTAATCACATCGGCCGGAAGAGGGTATCGAATATAAGGCTCACCGGTGTCGATAGCTGCAGTTCCTGTGTAATGCTCTATTTTAAGGCTTGACAGGTCATCAAGTCCCAGGAAATCACACAGCACACGCCCCGCAAACCAGCCTCCTCTGGCAAGTGCGATAATAACATCCGGTTCATACTCCGAGCTTTTGATATCTCTTGAAATGTTTCGGCACAGGTTGTAAATGTAGTCCCAGTTCGTAAGCACACATCTAAATGATTTTATGTAAAACCCTCCAGAATCCGAAGCCCGGTGCATTGGTCAGGAGATTTATTGTTTCAGGAGCCTTCAGGTCAGGATTCCACTTTCGAGGATATATAATAGACCATAACTTTAAGTTTTCTTATCTTGTTAAAAAAATAATTCAGAAAAAGACTAAAAAAGAGATGCTTCAAAAACAAATTTAAAACCTTACGAACATAATTAGATGAAGTTAAAATATTATTTCAAAAAGCCTTTAACATTAAAGCCCTTCGATTACTGCTCCTGAAAGTACAGGCTCAAGAGAGCTTCCTGAAAGTGAGAAAAATCTAAAATAGGTTTTCCATAGAAAAGTGAGTCCTGAAAGTGAGAACAATGGATAAAATGCTGACAGACCTGCTCTTTATGTCCCAGAAAAGAAAGGACCTTTTGCTTCTTCTAAGAAACGGAGGGAAAACAATAGAGGAAATTATAGATACTCTTAATGTTACCTCGACGGGAATGCTCCCTCAAATAAAAAAATTAAAGGATGATTCACTGGTTTTGCAGGATGAAAAGGAATACAGGCTTACCCCTCTGGCAGAAATTCTGGTTGAAAAAATGCAGCCTCTTCTTGATATTCTTGAGGTTATCGAGGAAAATAAGGATTTCTGGCAGGAGCGAGACCTGAGTGGTTTGCCTCCAGCATTTCTCGAAAGGCTTAACGAATTAAAACCTTATTCTCTTGTAAAACCCGACAACGACAAACTTTTTGAGACTCATTCAGTATTTCTGGAAAACGTGGAAAAATCAAAAGACATCCTTTCTCTGGCTTCGATATTCCACCCGGTATTTTCGGAGACATTTCTGAGAACTGATGACAAAGATTCCGAAATTACCCTTATAGTAACAAAAAGAATTTATGAAAGGCTGAGAACCGACTTTGAAAAAAAACTGGAACTTTACCTGAAACAGGAGAAAAAGCGGCTTTTTGTCTGCGACAACGAAGTAAAAATAGCTATGATGACAAAAACCGAACATTTCATGATGGCAGATTTCCTTACATGGAAAGGAGCCTATGACCGGGAGAGTATCATAAGCTTTGAACCTGCTCCTATAAAGTGGGCTGAAGACCTCATTCTCTATTATAAAGGTCAGGCTCAGGAGATTAAGAGGTAAATCCTGGCAAAAGAATCATCGAGAGAAGGTTTGGTCTCAACATAAATTATTCCGTCTCTACAAGCTAAAAAATATCCCGATTTTTCTTTGTAAAGGTTTCCGACTTTATATCCGGAAGTACTGCATTTTTTGTAATCAAGAATCCTTAAACTGAACACCAGCCTGTATAGACCGCTTTTCTTCAACAGAGTAGAATGATACTTCGGAGTACCGTTTAAAAAGTGAAAGACCCTCTCGACACTCCAGTCCTCCCACTTTATCAGCTTATTATATTCTTCGGGTTTGACTTTTCTGGCCCTTGAGGTAGGACTGGAAACTGGCTGCTTTTTAGTCTCAACACCTCCGTTTTCAAGAGCTTCCATTGTCTTTCTGAGCAGTTTAATCCCGGCGGAGGCTAATTTTTGACGGATTGCTTTAAATTTCTCCCCTGGACTTAAAAAGACACGTTCCTGATAGATGACGTTCCCTGTATCTTCTCTGATAGATGACGTTCCCTGTATCTTCTCTGATAGATGACGTTCCCTGTATCTTCTCCTTTGTCTACGTAGTGCAGGGTAACCCCTGGATCAAGTATATAATCATAATACTGCCAGAACAGCGGATTTGGTCCCCCGTACTCCGGAAGGTACGAATAATGAATATTAACAGTACCGTATGAAGGAACATTGAAGACATTCTCCTTCAATAGGTGAGACATCGAAAACACAACGATAAGATCGGGTTCCAAATTCCTAATATTATTAAAACAAAATTGAAAGCAAAAGTTAATCAAAATTTTTGAATTAAAGATCCATTTTTAATAAAAACCGAGAAAAATAATCCATTGTTAAAACTGCGGACAGAACTGAAGTTTAAGCAAAAGATAAATTCGAACAGGCTTATCCCTCCATATATAAATTTGAAAGCGAAGAGGAAGATAAATGAAAGGAAGAATAAATAGCAATTCTTTAAAAGCTGTGAAACTGGTAGCAATCCTGTTCATGATCTTTGCAGTTGCTCTTTCCGGCTGTGTTGACAATGGACAGAATAATACGGATAACCAGACAATAGGTTCGGCAAACGAGAGCCAGAATACCGGCAATGAAGAATACATATATGGTGTGGCAAATGTTGAAAATATCGATATTCTGACTCTGGAATCTTTCCCCGTGCAGATACACGTGATAGCAGAAGGCCACCTGCCTGATGGATGCACTGAGATTGATGAAATAAAGACTGAAACGGATGGAAATACTTTCAATATCAATATTACGACGAAACGCCCAAAAGAAGCAATCTGTACCCAGGCTATAGAGAGTTTTACGGAAACGATCCCTCTTGAAGTCCAGGGCCTCAGTGCAGGAAACTATACTGTAAACGTTAACGGAGTAAACGGGTCATTCGAACTTGCAGTTGATAACACTCTAGATGAAACTCCCGAAGCTATGCCACCGGAACAGCAGGTAATAACCGAAGCTGGCAATGGAACAACTATAAGCCTCGAAAAAGGAGAGACTTTTTACCTGAGACTTGAGGAAAACCCAACAACGGGATACTCCTGGGAGCTCAACCTGAGCCAGGGGCTCAGTCTGGTTTCGGACGATTACTATCCCCCCGAGGCTGAAGAAAGTGAACAGCCCCTTCTTGGTGCCGGAGGAGTTCACCTCTGGGAAATAAAAGCCGACTCCGAGGGAAAACAGCAGGCAACGGCAATATATAAAAGATCCTGGGAAAATGAAACTGGCACGGAAGACAAATTTATACTTAATGTTGAAGTGGCCTGAACTGCAGTCCCGCTTTTTATGCCTCTACTCTCTCTTCTAATTCCCTTTTTATCTTCTCTCGAGTAAGAGGGTAAGGGGCATGAAAATTTTACTTTCTGTCATCATCAGCCCTGTTTTCGAGCGAGTTCACGGGATCCCAAGAGCCTGTTTTAAGTCTTTGAGACAATTGTCGCAAATATAAGATGTACCTATCTGGGTACACCCGAGTATATTTACATCTTCCTTGTGTTCTTTTTCTTCCGGGCTTCCGGGATAGCTTTCGCAGTAAATTCCACATTTCACTTCACAGTAAGTTCCGCAGAAGAGACATTTTGTCATAGTATTATTTAGGGCTTCAGATATAATATATTCCCTCGCTCGAATTGCGCCAGCAGAATTGCGGCTCTGCAGCCCGAGTTTCGTTTCCCGAGTTTCGCTTCCCGAGTTTCGCTTCGGGAGCACGAGGTCTGTTTCGCTCCGCTCAAGCAGACTAATTTGCAGATAAAAATCGGGAGCTTCGCTCAAGCAGACTGTTTATGGGAAGAAGTGAGCTGTGCTCAAGCGACTAATATTATAGGTAAAAATCGGGAACTTCGCCCAGAAGGACCATTTATAAGGACCAATTTATAGTTATAGTCGTGAGCTTCGCTCGCAAAGAGGATTACTTGATGGGTAAAAGCAGTAAACTCTGCGTAAGAGGATTAAGTTCCAATTATCTTAAATCCGTACAACATCATTCGCTGTATCATGTCGTTCTTTTCTCGCTGGACGCAGGAGAGCGACTTTTCCCATTAAAAAAGAAGAGGAAAGCCAGAAAGTAAAAAATGGGATAAATCTGAGGGGATGCGATAAAAGTAGAATTAAATATACCTGAAAAAATTCATTTTCGAGTCTATTTTCCTTTAATCAGGGATCACCAGAAAACTTGGAGAAATAGGGAAGAACTTAAATAAAATTACAATGAAGTTGAGGAGTTCTTCTGATAAGAGTTTAACTTTCTTAATGCTGAAGAAGAGAGAGTAGAGCGAAAAGTATATAAACTATCGTTAGTATGTTCTGATAGCTGTCCCTGGCAAAGTGACCTGATCAATAGAACACTGTAGCGGGGTGGGGTAGCCAGGAGATCCCGACGGGCTCATAACCCGTAGACCGATGGTTCGAATCCATCCCCCGCTATAAAGAGATTTTTTTCAGATCAGTTTCCTTTACCAGCCTATTCATCCTATAACATTGTAGCGGGGTGGGGTAGCCAGGAGATCCCGACGGGCTCATAACCCGTAGACCGATGGTTCGAATCCATCCCCCGCTATAAAAAACATTTAGAAATTGATTTTCTTTTTTGTACCAACCATTTGAATTATCGCGGGTTTTTTTACCGTACCTATTGTTCTTCCATACCTCTATTTTTTATATCCGGGCACTCATTATATTCAGAAAATTCAAATCCTATCTAAAAAACTCCTCATTATATCCAGAAAACTCAAATCCTATCTAAAAAACTCCTCATTATATCCAGAAAACTCAAATCCTATCTAAACAACTCAAATCCTATCTGAACAACTCAAATTCTACCTAAATCCTGTCTAATCCCAATCCTATCCAATCCTATCTTATACATTCGATCATACCTTTTTCAAGAATCAGAAACTCAAAGGCTTATTAAGTAAGGATCGCTTTCTTATACAGGGTTAAAATAAATTCAAAAAAAGATCAACTTCATACAGGGTAAAAATAAAAGCGAGAAAAAGTAACTCTTGCACAGACTAATAAACGGAACTTACTAATAAACGGAACTTGCTAATAAACGGAACCCAATACATTTGGAATTTAATATTTCCTATCCATTCTTAAAATCAAGCAGGACGATTCTCATATGGTAATGGAAAAACTCGGAGACTCCTTACAGGGGGCACTCAAGAAACTGATCGGCGCGGGGAGAATTGATGAGCGCACGGTCAATGAAGTAGTAAAAGACATTCAGAGGGCTTTGCTCCAGGCCGATGTTAACGTAAAACTTGTCATGGGGATGTCCCAGAGGATTAAAGAACGTGCAATGAAAGAAGAACCGCCTGCGGGTATGAATCCGAGGGAGCACGTAATCCGCATCGTGTACCAGGAACTGATGGAAATCATAGGGAAGGGGGCGGAGATCCAGCTCAAACCCCAGACCATCATGATGGTGGGGCTGCAGGGGAGCGGAAAAACCACAAGTGCTGCAAAACTTGCCCGCTATTTCCAGAGAAAAGGACTTAAAGCAGGTGTTGTTGCCGCAGATACTTTCAGGCCCGGAGCTTACCACCAGCTCAAGACTCTCGCTGAAAAACTCAATGTGGGTTTTTATGGAGAAGAAGGAAATCCCGATGCTGTCGAGATTACCAAAAACGGGCTTAAAGCCCTTGAAAAATACGATATAAGAATAGTGGATACTGCAGGCAGGCATGCCCTTGAAGCCGACCTGATAGAAGAAATGGAACGGATCCATGCTGTTGCAAAACCCGACCACAAGTTCATGGTTCTGGATGCAGGCATAGGGCAGCAGGCAAGCCAGCAGGCACATGCTTTCAACGACTCTGTGGGAATCACAGGAGTTATCATCACAAAACTGGACGGGACAGCAAAAGGTGGCGGAGCCCTTTCAGCCGTTTCCGAAACAAAGGCTCCGATTGCTTTTATCGGAGTTGGGGAAACCCCGGAAGACTTTGAAAAGTTCGAAGCTGACAGGTTCATTTCAAGGCTGCTCGGAATGGGAGACCTCAAGAGCCTGATGGAAAAAGCTGAAGAGAGCCTGAGCGAAGAAGACGTAAATGTCGAAGCCCTGATGCAGGGACGCTTCACCCTTAAGGATATGTACAAGCAACTCGAAGCGATGAACAAGATGGGCCCTCTCAAACAGATCATGTCCATGCTCCCAATGGGTATGGGAGGCATGAAGTTCTCAGACGAAATGTTCCAGGCTACCAGTGACAAAATGAAAAACTACAAGGTCATCATGGACTCGATGACAGAAGAGGAAATGACAGACCCAAGGGTCATAGGCGGATCAAGGATCAAGAGGATCTCGAAGGGTTCGGGCTGCAGCTCAGAGGACGTAAGGGAGCTTCTGAAATACCACAAAACCATGCAGACGGCTTTAAAAGGCTTCAGAGGAGGAAAATTCAATATTCAGAAAATGATGAAGAAGAAAATGGGGATGTAATAATCCCCGAGTTCTCTTTTCTGTCGTTTTCAGAACTTTTTCTTGAGAACTCAGTTTTGAGGACTCATTTATCGCTGCATCTACTTATCGAATTAATACTGATCCCACATTTCACGTATTTTTTTTGGATATCAACATTTTGCAATTTGATCGAAAAAAGTGAAAATGAGATAGTGTGGAGAAATTACTAAAAAACATAAACCAAATACTGGCTTTTAAATCTGACAGAACAGGATGAGTTTGCCCGCTCCGTCAGATTTGAACAATAAATTCTCCACAACCTTAGTATTGAATTTCCATTGTTTTTCAATTTGAAATCTTTTTCTCCTCGTCAGATCATTCCAAACATATCCACAACATCATCAAAGTCTATCCTCCCATTCCCGTTGAAGTCAAAATACTCCACCGGCATGTTTTCCTCTATCCAGTCCATGTTGTGGAAGTACGCCACTATATCTACGAAACTGAACTCCCCGTTTCCGGTAAGGTCTTCATAGAGTCCGTCTCCATCGAGATCTTTAGGAGCATATTCCTGATCAGGAAGGGGAGACAGAAGTGTCACTTCAATTGTCCCTGCCAGGAGAGCTGGTTCGATAGAGTCTCCGGAATCGTCCTCCAGGCGTTTAACTCCTATAGAAAGATTCGCTGAACCAGATTCCTTTCCAGAAACCGTGAGAGTGGCAAGCATAACATCTGCTGCCCCTTCCTTAACGGAATCTTCCAGGTCAATAGTCTTCATGTAGATAGAAGTCCCGGGCAGGGTAGAGTTCTCAGTAATCAGAGCCCAGGTCGGGTACTCGATGTCGATTATCTCGGCAACAGCCGGATCGTCGATAGCAACGGTCAGGTTGTAGCCTGAAAGACCTGCAGGGAAATTGCTGGCAACGATACTTATTTCAGTAGATTCGTTTTCTGCAACTGAGGAACTTGTCGGATCGAAATAGAGTGTAACGGTTGACCCGGAAGCATCGGAAACTTCGATGTAATCCGATTTCAGCTCAAAGTCAGAGCCAGCAGCATTTTCCACAGTCAGATTTACGGTATAGTTACCTGCTGATGGGTACGTGTGAGAGGGGTTCTGCTCAGTACTGTTTGCTCCATCCCCGAAGTCCCAGAACCAGGATGTTGGAGATCCAGTAGATTCATCACTGAACTGGACAGTCAGAGGAACTTCACCTTCAGTTACATTTGCATTGAAAGCAGCAACGGGTTCTTCAGGCATAGAAGATTCTGATACAATAATATAATCAGTCTTCACCTCGGAATCGCTCCCAGCTGCATTTGTAACTGTGAGGGTCACGGTATAGTTACCTGCTGCAGAATAAGTATGCACTGGACTCTGTTCCGATGAAGTTTCGTTGTCTCCGAAGTCCCATACCCAGGCAGTAGGTGAACCTGTTGATTCGTCGGAGAACAGGACAGTCAGAGGAACTTCACCTTCAGTTACATTTGCGCTGAAGCCTGCAGTTGGAGCCGTCGGCCCGGATCCTGCATATTTTACACTCATGAGAGCCAGTGGGATCTTGTAGTACTTTTCTTCCTGTTTGTTGTAGGTAAAAATACTGTATTCTCCGGCCGTGAGCATGGAACTCACGTCCCAGGTATTGTCTCCATAGTAGCTACCCTGTGGTGTCCCTGAGGTCAGGGTTGTACCCTGGAAAGAATAGATTCCATCCACACTGGCAAGGTAGATCGCAGTGAGATTTGCAGAACTCCAGCCGCTTGCGAGCGTAGAAGTACCAAATGAAGTCGAACCGGTATATTCCGTATCCAGCGGGTTGACAGTATCATGGCCCTGGTTGACCCAGTAATAAACCTCATCGGAATCGCCGTCATCGTACGCAACAACCAGCGTCATTGCCTTAACCCTGCCGTCAAAATTAGAATCTATCTTTGAGGTTATGGCTTGCACGTTCACGGTTTGCCCGCTGATTTCACCAGTAAGGTCATACCACATCTGATAGTCACTTGTAACACGGTTCAAATGGTCGCTTAACCAGACAGGACCTGTTCCACCTTCTCCGGGGAACGAGTATGTGGTGTTGAAAGTCTCGTTCTTCTGGAGTTCGTAGGTGCTGTCGCCATCGGCATCAATACTGATTTCCACGTTTCCTCTGTAATTGTTTTCCATGTGTCCATCATAAACATCAACGTAGAGTCTGGCCCACTTAATATCAGTATATGAAGGCAGAGTAAACGCTTTTTGAGCAGATGTCTCCATAGCGTAATATGAGTCGTACCAGAGATCACCTGAAACCGTTCCATTCTGGACGTTTGTCAGGGGGATGCCGCCGTTGTAGCTGTCTGAAGTTAGTGGTGCACTGACAACAACAGGTTCAGTAGAAGTTATTGTGTTACTGCCTCCCGGTCCTGTGGCAGTCAGAGTGACATTGTAACTTCCTTCTGTAACGTATGTGTGGGTCGGGTTCTGTTCGTTAGAAGTACCACCGTCTCCAAAGTCCCAATTCCAGCTGCTTACACTGCCGGTTGTAGTGTCCGTGAACTGAACTGTGAAAGGTACCCTACCTGAATTTTCATCGAAAGTAAAACTTGCTACAGGTGCTGAAACGTTCGAAGTCACGGTTATGTAATCAGTTTTTATTGTGAAATTGCTTCCACCATAATTTGTGGCAGTGAGTTTTACGGTGTATGTGCCTATGGTTTCATATGTATGAGTCGGATTTTGCTCTGTAGAGGTTTTTCCGTCTCCGAATTCCCAAGTCCATGAGGTTGGAGTGTTTGTGGATTCGTCCGTAAACTGGACTGAGAGAGGTGCTGTTCCTGTTGTTTGATCTACACTGAAATTTGCTACAGGAGCAAGAACAACTGAGCCCGCTGTTATGTATCCGGTTTTCTCTTCAGAATCGCTTCCGAACGAGTTCGAGACCGTGAGTTTCACTGTATAGGTTCCTTCGGCCGTGTAGGTGTGGGTCGGATTTTGCTCAGTGGAGTTTTTCCCGTCTCCGAAGTCCCAGGTCCAGCTGGTCGGGGTGCCGGTAGAGGTGTCAGTGAACTCCACGTTTAACGGAGCGTTTCCACTCGTAACATTTGCTGTGAAGTTGGCTTCAGAGGCGGTCACCTGGGTGACTTCAAGAACAGCGTTGGCGAAATTAAAGTAGCTGGGACCGGTGACTCCAAGTTCATTCTCCCCTCCCTGAAGGGCGTCTGTGACGCTGAAGTACTTGATAGTCGGGTCCGATCCGCCTGTTTTTATTGTAGGAAGAGATTCTCCATTGAAGTTTATGGAGTTGACATCGCCGTCGTCTGATTCGAGGACAGTAATGGTCCTGGCTGAGAATAGGCTGTCGGTGCTTACGTTGTCAAACATTGTATATCCCCAGGCAAGATCGGCACCGTAATCGGCGAGCAGGCAGTCGCTGCCTTCGTTCACCCATATCTGGCGATAAGGTTCGCTGTCGGCCTCGTAGACCACAATGAGGACAGTGGCGTAGTAAGCATATTTATTTAAAGAATTCGTGGAAGTGAGAACTGCTATGTTGTCGCCGGTTGTGTTCAGGTATGTGGTTACATCGAAGGCATACTGGCCATTGATGCAGTCTCCGTATTTTGCATCAGCTTCCTGGGTCTCATGACCGTTGAACTGGAGATTGAACCCTGGATCTCCATACCACGTCGAACCCTGGTATAGCCGGGCCGACTTTATGGTCGCACCGGCGGGGATATCAAGATCATCTGCAGAGAATTTCCTGGTCAGGGTGACTCCAGATACACCGTATTGGGATCCGTAATTGCCTGATATGGCGACAGCCACCCCAACATTGCCTTCTGCATAGAACAAGTTATTGACTTTATCATACCCGTCAGAGAATCGGCCGCCGTTATATCTCTGGCTGGTTGCGGATATGGTCGCATTTTTAGTGTATACGTTGTTTGTCTCGTTGGCCTCGTCTATCTCATTTCCTGGATCGACCACGACTGTGATTGGAACGAGGTCTCCGACATGCCAGCGAGCTGTGTCTTTGACACTGATTGTGGTGGAACTTCCGATAGCAAGCGCCGGTACTGTAATGGTTGTTGTGTTTCCGGCAATCGTAACATTGGCAGTAACCTCACTGGCATCTTCACTACCATGGTTTTCAATGGTTGCAGTAACTGTGTTGTGGGAGATCGGATACATTGGGGAAGTGACAACGGATACTATGAAGTCAGGAGATGCCTTCATCACTGTTACTTCTGCCAATCCGGTGACTCCCTCTGCTGAAGCGGTAATGTTGACCTTACCAGGAACATTAGCTGTGAACAGCCCGTTGGAATCAATAGTGCCGATAGTTTCATTACTGCTCGACCAGTTGATTGAGGTATTACTGATCACATTTCCCAGCTGGTCTACTGCAACTGCCGTAAAGTACTGTGTCTCACTCTGGTTAAGCTGGACCGAGGAGGGGGAAACTGTGAGAGAGGCAGCGAACAGGGTCACAACTTCGTAGTCCTTTGTCTCAGTGTCGGTGCCGTACTCATTGGTCGCCGTGAGAGTAATCGTGTAGTTCCCGTCCGCGGCATAGGTGTGCACAGGGTTCTGCTCAGGGGAAGTGGTACCGTCTCCGAAATCCCAGGTCCACTCAGTCGGGAAATTGAAAGACTTATCAGTAAACTGGATAGTATGCGGAAAACCATAGATTGGAGTTGCGGTGAAAGAGGCGACGGGCGGTGCAGCAGTCTGCTGCTCCCCACTGAAAGCGGAGGCAAATAGCGGTGTGGTGCTGTAGGCACGTGCTAAAATGTAGTCCAAATCCATCTTCCCATATTTTCTATAATGTGCTATCTGGATAGGTTTTGTACCACTCACTCCAACATATCGTGTCGAGTTGGTCCATGTCCCTCCATCCCGGCGCTCTTTAAGAGGTTCATCTGGAGAAATCACAAGTTCCTCTGTGTAATATCCATCTGGGGTATCCGGGATAATATCTCCATCTGTACTCTTGCTGGACCAGGTTCTTGGTGGAGCCCATCGTAAGTTGCTATACGCTTCACCAGAGTAAATCGCAGAGTTATAGGAAGAATCATAATTTTCCAGTCCTATTGAAGAACCATTATCAGTATAATCTCTATTTCCAAAACCAACTGATGTAGAATATGTCTTTGATTGTATTCTAAATTGAAGGATTATTCCGGAAGGAACTGTTGTCCGAGAGAAGATCTCTGCAAAATTACCGGTTCCGGAAGATATGTGGAGACCACCTGAGCTTACGGAAATCCCATTGTTCTGAACGAGTTCCCACTTTGTTGTATCCAATACTGTACCATCAAATTGGTCGAAAAGGAAATATGTTGCATTCCCGTTGCTGGTCGTAGTTATTCCTGGATTCCCGTAACAGATCGTCAGTGTTCCAGGCTGATCTGTGTTCTCTATCCGTACACAGAAACGTGCCTGCTCTGAGGTATAGTCCGGCCAGAGGTAGTATGCTAATTTGGCCCCGGTGACATCAGTGAATCGCACATCTCCGTAATCATCCCGACAATTATCACCGAGGTAGACATGCCAGACCTTCAGACCATCCGCATTTTCCTCGTAAGCCGTTCCGTTGCTGCGGTGGACCACAATATCCTGCTGGTATACTGCCCTGTCACTCGCAGAATAGGAAATCTGCTGATTGTATTCGTACATGCCTGCATAGATGTGGTCAACTTTTGTCTCAGTGCCGCTGCCATAGGTATTCGTGACCGTGAGGCTGATCGTGTAGGTGCCGGCGCTCATGTAGGTGTGAACTGGGTGCTGTTCGGTGGAAGTATTCCCGTCACCGAAGTCCCAGGACCAGGATGCAGGGT
Organism: Methanosarcina acetivorans C2A; assembly: GCF_000007345.1. NCBI lineage: Archaea > Methanobacteriati > Methanobacteriota > Methanomicrobia > Methanosarcinales > Methanosarcinaceae > Methanosarcina > Methanosarcina acetivorans. The sequence goes on from NC_003552.1 coordinate 5,656,070, forward strand.
TAACAGTCGAGGTGTCGTTGAACTGGACCGTCAGCGGGGCATAACCACCCGTCACGTTCGCGGTGAAGTTTGCCACCGGTACACCGCTGCCTACTGTGATGTAGCCAATCTTCACACAGGTGTTGCTGCCGTAGCTATTCGTGGCTGTCAGGTTCACCGTGTAATTACCGGCTACTACATAGGTATGCACCGGGTTCTGTTCGGTTGATGTTGTATTGTCTCCGAAGTCCCAGATCCATGTAGCTGGGTTAATTGTCGAGGTGTCAGTGAACTTGACCGTGAGAGGAGCATTACCACCTGTCTTGTTTGTCGTAAAATTCGCAACTGGCACACCACTACCAACCGATATGTAATCTGTCTTCACACCGGTGTCACTACCATAACTGTTCGTTACTGTTAGGTTCACCGTGTAATTACCGGCTACTACATAGGTGTGCACCGGGTTCTGTTCGGTTGATGTTGTATTGTCTCCGAAGTCCCAGATCCATGTAGCTGGACTGTTTTTGGAAGAATCGGTGAAATGAACTGTAAAAGGGGCATTACCGTTCGTCATGTTTACGGTGAAGTTAGCGATCGGTCCCAGACCCAAAGCCGATGGTGGGGTAGAGCTGTAGGCACGTGCTAGAATGTAGTCCAAATCCATCTTCCCATATTTTCTATAATGTTCTATCTGGATAGGTTTTGTACCACTCACTCCAACATATCGTGTCGAGTTAGTCCATGCCTCTCCATCGCGGCGCTCTTTAAGAGGTTCATCTGGAGAAATCACAAGTTCCTCTGTGTAATATCCACCCGGGGTATCCGGGATAATATCTCCATCCGTACTCTTGCTGGTCCAGGTTCTTGGCGGAGCCCATCGTAAGTTGCTATACGCTTCACCAGAATAAATCGCAGAGTTATAGGAAGAAGAAAAGCTTTCCAGTCCTATTGAAGAACCATTATCAGTATAATCTCTATTTCCAAAACCAAGTGACGTAGAATATGTCTTCGATTGTATCCTAAATTGAAGGATTATTCCGGAAGGAACTGCTGTCCGAGAGAAGATCTCTGCAAAATTACCGGTTCCTGAAGATATATGGAGACCACCCGAGCTTACGGAAATCCCATTGTCCTGAACAGGTTCCCATTTTGTTGTATCCAATGCTGTACCATCAAACTGGTCGAAAAGGAAATATGTTGCATTCCCGTTGCTGGTAGTCGTTGCTCCTGGATCTCCGTAACAGATCGTCAGCCTTCCAGGCTGATCCGCTCTCTCCAGCCGCACGCAGAACCGTGCCTCCTCTGAGGTATAGTCCGGCCAGAGGTAGTATGTTAATTGGGTTCCGGTCGCATCGGTGAACCTGAGATCTCCATAATCTTCACGGCAACTATCACCCAGGTAGACATGCCAGATCTTCAGGCCGCCTGCATTTTCTTCGTAAGCTGTTCCGCTAGTGCGGTGAATCATAATATCCTGCTGGTAGATGGCCTGGCCACCTGCAGAGAAGGAGATGTTCTGAGAAAATTTGCACTTGCCTGCATAGATGTAGTTTGCCTTTGTCTTGATATCGCTTCCGTAGTCATTTGAGACCGTAAAGTTCACGGTATAAAGGCCAGGAGAGATGTAAGTATGCACCGGATTCTGTTCTGTTGATGTAGTATTGTCTCCAAAGTCCCAGGCCCAGGAAGTCGGGTTAATGGTAGAAGTGTCGAAAAACCGGATTTCAAGTGGAGTATAGCCGCTCACCGTGTTCGCAGTGAAGTTTGCTATAGGCACACCGCTTCCGACTGTTATGTATTCGGTCTTTATGCTGGAGTTACTGCCTCCGGCGTTTGTGACCGTCAGGTTCACTGTGTAATTGCCAGCAGCTGTGTATGTATGTACAGGGTTCTGTTCGGTAGAGATTGTATTGTCACCGAAGTCCCAGTACCATACGGTAGGGCTATTGAGAGAAGTGTCATTGAACTGGACAGTAAGCGGGGCATTACCTTTTGTTAAGTTAGCCGTGAAGTTTACAATTGGCCGCTTGTAATTTACAAAAATATAATCGGTTTTTACTTCCTCATCATTTCCGCCACCATTGGATACTGTTAACTTTACCGTGTAATTACCCGGAGTATCATAAGTGTAGGTGGGGTTCTGCATGATACTGTCCATAGTTCCATCGTTGTTGAAATCCCAGGTCCATGATAGGGGTGAATTCGCGGATTGATCAGTAAAGTTAACCGTAAGTGGTACCTCGCCTGCAGTTGGGGTAGCGGTGAAATCGGCTACGGGAATGGGAGCTGTAGTCGTCCCTACCAGTGCGGTCAGGGTATTGTTGCTCTCATTCCCTTCATTCACTGCATTTTCAGGGTCTACGTTTACGGTTAATGTGTAGCTGTTTGCAGTACCGTCGAGTGTCCAGTGGAAGTCAACGTTTGTGCTGTTCTCACTTTCCAGGCTGGTAACGGTTTGTGTGTCCACTACTATACCGTCCACCAGAAGCGATACATTGAAGGAAGTTGAGTCTTTGTTGCCCTGGTTTTCGATGGTGGCGGTCATAGTGTTGACGGTATTGGGAACTACGGTAACAGGTGTCAGGCTCACCGGTACCAGGTCAGGTATTTTGTACGCTATTGATAGTGCATGGAATACCGGAGAACAGTAAGCATCGCCTCCCCGTCCTACGTTTACGGTCTGGTTCTCCGCCACAAGAGAGGCCTTTACATTATCCCACCGGATATAGTTGAAGTAGTCACCACTTACCGAATCGGCAGGATCTGAAAGGGAATATCCGTTGAAATCCTCGTAATTATACCCAGTCAAGTGGGTTGAATAAAGATTTGCGCTCTGCACATCAGCAAGGTCCACGGTCCCATTAAAATATGTGAACGAGTTGTCCACTTCGTCTCCAACGTAATCTCCATAATGAAGCCAGTCAAGACCATCTGCAATCCAGTACTCTATCTGGGACTTATTTTCGTTTTTCAGCACGACTACAAGAGTAGTGCCGTACTGTCTGCCGTCGCCCCAGGAAGCCGAGTTGATTGTTGCAGTATTTATTTCTCCGGGAACCACATAATCTGTGACATCATAGGGTATCCATGTTACACCCATACCAGAACTATAGCAAGAAGGGTTAGTAGCGAATGCATTCCCATTGAATATGGTGGATATTGAAGTAGTGGTAGCAGAAGACGCCCAAACTCCAACGTAGTAACGCGCAAAAACAACTGTCCCATTTGGCACATCAAAGTTGTTTGTAGAGTATTTAGACTCCCAGTTTGCTGTGGATGAGACGTACATTTCACCCTGTACTTTGTCGTGAGCTACTGTGGGTAAAGCCGAAGCTGTACAGGCTAAAAGTAGAATTAACAGTAGAGGGAGTATATAAATAGCATATTTTGAGCTAATGTTCATCACCTTTGGTTTTGTCATCTTGGAAATAAGGAGGCAACCTGATCAGATTGCCTTGGGAAGAAAGGAGTGTTTTTCTTGTTTCCAAAGTCTGCATAATCTTAGGAACTCCCAGAGTTGCCTGTACGTTCACACTTTCGTTTGCTGGGGGCCTGTGACTCTATTGAGCCAAATCCGGTTCTAGAAATACTTACTTCTGCTAATTAGCTGGACGGCTTTGACTGCACATTCATTGTGTAGATCACGAATCCAACTCAAAGGATGGAATTTCAAAGCAGTGGGGGTATTGAAGTACAGATAGTCTTTCTGGTCAAGAGACCAGCAAAATAGAAGACTGGAAGGTTTGGATCATCGGAATCAGGCGGTATTTTTGAATCAGGTGATGTTGAAGTCAATGTATAGTAAGTTGGTATCAGTGCAGTAATAGCCGTGATCTGCTGCGAAGAAGTTATTTTATGCAGGCGACTTGTATGGATGAGAGTTCACACATATTCAATAGTACTCAGATCTTTTTCTTCGATATCACCTTCTTGATGATAAAAAAAATTGAAGTCTCGATCTTTTTTCACAAAATTTGATATGTAAGAGGACCTGTTTATTTTGAAACAGGTCTTCAGAAAAAAGTGTATGAATACCAAGTATTTAAATTAATTTAAAAAATAAGAATACTATAAACTTATATATACGATTATTAACACAAACAAATTTATTTGTAACATTAAATCAGCAGACATTGTTTTTCAGAAGCACAAGTTCTTTTTCTAAAGAGTTTAATCCTTTTGGAGAAAAAAATGCTAAAAAGAGGTAACTATCCAGTAGAGATCAGAACTTTTCTTTAAAAGATCCTTTATATCCGATAATTAAAAAGTGAAAACCAGGTGTATGGAGAAATTACTGAAAAACATAAGCCAAATGCTGGCTTTTAAATCTGACAGAACAGGATGAGTTTGCCTTTCCTGTCAGATTTGAACAATAAATTCTCCACAACCTTAGTATTGAATTTTTCATTGTTTTTCAATTTGAAATCTTTTTCTCCTTGATCATATCATTGCAAACATATCCACGACATCATCAAAATCGATCCTCCCGTTTCCGTTGAAGTCGAAGTACTCCACCGGCATGTTTTCCTCTATCCAGTCCATGTTGTGGAAATAAGCTACTATGTCTACGAAACTGAACTCTCCATTTCCGGTGAGGTCTTCATAGAGTCCGTCTCCATCGAGATCTTTAGGAGCATATTCCTGATCAGGAAGGAGAGACAGAATGGTCACTTCAATTGTCCCTGTTAGGAGAGCTGGTTCGATGGAGTCTCCTGAATCGTCCTCCAGACGTTTAACTCCTATCGAAATATTTGCAGATCCTTTCTCCTTTCCAGAAACCGTGAGAGTAGCTAGCACAACTTCTCCTTCTTCTTCCTTAATGGAATCTTCCAGGTCAACGGTCTTCATGTAGATCGAAGTCCCTGGCAGGGTAGAGTTCTCAGTAATCAGAGCCCAGGTCGGGTACTCTATACCAACTATCTCGGCAACAGCCGGGTCATCAATAGCAACGGTCAGGTTGTAGCCTGAAAGGCCTGCAGGGAAATTACTGGCAACGAGACTTATTTCAGTAGATTCGTTTTCTGCAACTGAGGAACTTTCAGGGTCAAAATAGAGAGTAACGGTTGACCCGGAAATCTCGGAAACTTCTATGTAATCTGTTTTTAACTCAAAGTCAGAACCAGCGTCATTTTCCACAGTCAGATTTACGGTGTAACTTCCGGCTGAAGCATACGTGTGCACTGGATTCTGTTCCGTTGAGTTTGTTCCATCCCCAAAGTCCCAGAGCCACGAAGTGGGGGAACCTGTGGATTGATCAGTGAAGTTAACTGTGAGAGGAGCACTACCACTCGTTACATCAGCAGTGAAAGCAGCAACGGGTTCAGGTTCAGGTGTTGAGGGCTCCAATACAGTGATATAATCAGTCTTCACCTCGAAATCTGTCCCAGCTGAATTTGTGACCGTGAGGTTCGTGGTGTAGTTTCCTGCTACAGAATAAGTATGCACGGGGTTCTGCTCAGTTGAGTTAGCTCCATCCCCAAAGTCCCAGAACCACGAAGTGGGGGAACCTGTGGACTGGTCGGTGAAATTCACTGTCAGTGGGGCTGTGCCGGAGGTCGGATCTGCAGTGAAATTCGAGACCGGGGCAACATCACGGAATGCGTAGACCGTATATCCTTTTCCAAAGTAGAGGGTTCCGTCCGAAGCAATCGCCGGCGATGCATAATTGTAATTACCGTCGGCATAACTCCACTTGACGGTACCATCAGGATTGAATGCGTAGAGTGTTTTACTCCCATAATTATCGATATAGATGGTTCCATCAGAACCGATGGTCGGAGTGGTTTGACCAAAAGATCCCGCTTTGGAACTCCATTTAAGGGTACCGTCGGGGTACAATGCGTAGAAATACTGGTTATTGGATCCAAAGTAGATGGTACCGTCCGACCCGATAGCCGGCGAGGATTTTATAGCTTGAGATGCTGAAGTACCTACGGAGTATGTCCATTTGAGGGTACCGTCGGGGTTTAGTGCATACAAATTCGCGTTATTGCATCCAAAGTAAATGGTACCATCCGATGCGATTGCCGGTGTGTCATAAATATAATTATTAGGAGCAGGGATGGAATAGGTCCATTTAAGGGTACCGTCGGCATTAATTGCGGAGAGAGCGCCCCCATAGGTTCCAAGATAAATGGTACCGTCCGACCCGATCGCAGGGGAGAAATAGTTATATCCACCATAACTTACAGCGGAATTCCACTTCAGGGTGCCGTCTGGTTTGAGTGCAAAAAGGTTAGTACTCGTTGCGAAATAAATAGTACCGTCTGATGCGATTGCCGGAGAAGATATGACAGATTTCGTTCCGACAGGGTAACTCCATTTGATACTGCCGTCGGGATTTATCGCATAGACTATTTTATCATTACCTCCGGCATAGATGGTCCCGTCCGATGCGATTGCCGGGGTCGGGAAGCTTTTAGTGCCAATGGAGGTACCCCATTTGAGGGTACCATTGGGGTTGATGGCATAGAGAGTTCCGCTCCTATCCCCGATATACATGGTACCATCCGACCCTATTACTGCCCCTTGACCGAGTCTCATTTCGCCTGTTGTGGTGTAGGTCCATACGACGTTTGCGGTCTGTGGCCCGGTATACGGGGACTGACCGGTGTTTCCGAGATCGTAGTGGAATTTCGGCCACGCCGTATCCGCAAGACCGCCTTTCCCTGCCTCCGCAGTCACCGTGATATAGGCCGTCTTCAACTCGGAGTCACTTCCTCCACTGTTTGTCGCGGTGAAGGAAACGGTGTAGTTTCCAGCCGAGGTATATGTGTGAATCGGGTTCTGATCTGTCGAGTTAACGCCGTCCCCGAAGTCCCAGAGCCACTCTGTCGGCATGTTGGTGGACGTGTCGGTAAAGGTTACGGTTAATGGTGCACCTCCGCTTGTTGGTGTTGCTGTGAAGTTGGCGACAGGCGGGATATAGGCGGTGATATAATCCGTTTTTTCCTCGCTGTCATTTCCGGCTGCGTTGGCAGTTGTGAGTTTGACAGTGTATTTTCCTGCGGTGATGTAGGTGTGCGCAGGGTTTTGCTCGGTGCTGTTAGTCCCATCTCCAAAGTCCCAGAACCACTCCGCCGGTAAATTGGCTGACTGGTCAGTGAACTGCACGGTGAACGGTGCGGCACCGCTGGTATTGTCGGCTGTAAAGGCGGCAACCGGTGTAATTACCTCAACTGTGATGTAATCTGTCTTTACCTCGGAATCGCTCCCTTCTGCATTGGTGACCGTGAGGCTGACCGTATGATTGCCGACTGAAGTGTAGGTATGAGAGGGGTTCTGGCTTGTGGAATTCTCACCATCCCCAAAGTCCCAGAACCATGAGGTAGGGGAGTTAGTGGACTGGTCAGTGAAGTTGACCGTGAGAGGGATCGAGCCGGAAGTCGGCACTGCCGTGAAATTCGCGACCGGGACTTCTACCGAAGCTGAACCGACAAGGACCGTCAGCTCGTTGTTGGTCTCTTCGGATTCCACCACAGAATTATCAGGATCCACAACCACGGTCAATGAGTAGCTATCCTTGCCGCCTTCAGGTGTCCATTGCAGGTCGACAGTGGTGCTGCCGCCAGCTGCAATCCCGGAAACATCCTGCGTATCCACGACAGTCCCGTCCGCAATTAGCGAGACATTAAAAGAGGGTGAATCCTTGTCTGTGTTTTCGATGGTTGCGGTCATGGTATTGACGGTGCCGGGGGTCACATATGAAGGGGTGAGGCTTGTCGGCACCAGGTCAGGGATTTTGTATGTTATTGATAGGCCATGCAATACCGCGGAAGTGTAGTCACCGTCTCCCACTACCTTGATAGTCTGGTTCTCTGCCGTAAGGGAGTCCTTTACATTGTCCCACCTGATATAGTTGAAATAGGCGCCACTTACCGAATCGACAGCCCCGGAAAGTGATTCTCCGTTTAGAGACTCGCTACTGTATCCTGTTAGGATGGTTGAGTAAAGGCTTGCACTGTCGACGTCGTCGAGATCTATGTTAGTGTCGTTGAAATACGTTGTTGAACTACCATAACCAATCACCCAGTCAAGACCCTCCGCAATCCAGTATTCCACCTCAGGTTTGTTCTCATTCTCCAGTACGACTACAAGGGTGCTGCCGTACTGTCTTCCATCGCCCCAGTGCGAAGAATCAATTGTTGCAGTATTTGTTTCTCCTGGTTGCACATAGTCTGTGACATTGAAGGGTATCCATGTTACACCCATACCGGAAATATAATAAGACGGGTTAGTCTCGAATGCATGCCCGTTGAATGTGGCGGATATTGAACTGGGGGTACCGCTGGCCCATACTCCTACATAATACCGCGCGAAAACAACTGTTCCGTTCGGCACATCAAAGCTGTTTGTAGAGTAATGGGAATCCCAGTTTGCGGTGGATGCTACGTACATCTCACCCTGCACTCTGTCGTGAGCTACTGTGGGTAAAGCCGAAGCTGTCCCGACAAAAAACAGGATTAACAGTAGAGGGAATATATAGACAGCATATTTTGATCTAATGTTCATCACCTTGTTTTCATCATATTTAAAGGAAAAGAGGCAGCCGGATAAGGTTGCCTTGGAAAGAAAGGAGTGTTTTTTCTTGTTTCCAAAGCCTGCATAATCTTAGGAACTCACAGAGTTGCCTGTGCACTTATACCGTCGTTTGCTGGGGTCTGTAACTCTGTTAAGCCAGATCCGGTTCTAGGAATACCTCTGCCGATTAGCTGGACGGCTTTGACTGCATATTCATAGTGTAGACCACGAATAAGGCTCAATTAATGGGAGCTCAAAGCAATGGGGTATTGAAGTACGGATAGTCTTTCTGATCAAGGGACCAGTAAAATGGGAAACCATAAGGTATGGCTCCTTGGAATCAGGTTGTACTATTGAATCAGGTGATTTCGAAGTCTATGCGATAGTAAGTTGGTATCAGTGCAGTAATAGCCGAAATCGGCTGCGCAGAAGTTATTTTACGCAGGCGAATTATACGAATGCGAGCTCATAAATATTCAACAATTACCCGATTTTTTTCGAGATCACCTCCTTAACAGAAAAAATCTAACTTTTGATATTTTTTAGAGGGTCTGACTTGTAAGAGGGTCTGTTTATTTTGAAACAGATCATCAGAAAAAAATGTATGAACACGACATATTTAAATTAATTTAAAAAATAAGAATAGTATCAATTTATATATGCGATTATTAACACTAATGAATTGATTTGTAACACCGCCATCATAATACCCTTTTTCAGAAACACAAGTTATTATTATAAAGAGAGCTCATCCCAAAACCAATTTTATTTCCATATCAATAAGAATTTAAGAACTTTTTTCCTGATCAGTAGATCGATTGATTATTCCAAATTCAAGATTTTGGGGCTAATTCTGAGTTTTAGGATCAGCTCAGAGTTTAACTCATATTAGAGGCAGTCTTAAATTCAAACCATTTCTGCGTCTGGAGAATGAACATTGTTGATTTTAGCCCACTTTCCACAGTATTTTACCTGGTAGCATTTTTGGAACCGAGTTAAGTAATTTTAACTATCAATGTCTTGATGAAAATTGACTGACATCGTTTTTGGTCTCTAAGTATCCAACGTAGCTACTTTTACCTCACGCATAAAAGTCCAATAAATCGACGTAAGACTAAAAATAGATAGCAGGAAAAAATTGTGAAATATGAAATTTAACTGCGGAAACTGGGCTGATCACTAACGAGGTTAATGATCAATGACCGGATTAATACCGGTCACAGACCTCAAAGAAGTTCGTCAGCAGCTCATCTCCCTTCTTTGTGTGGGAAACTTCAGGGTGCCACTGAACTCCATAAATCGGTTTTGTGGGGTGGCGCATGGCTTCAATCTCGCAGATATCCGAACGGGCAAGGTGGATAAAGCCTTCAGGAAGAATAGCAACCTCATCGGCATGGGAAGCCCATACGGTTATTTTTGGGCCAAGCCCCCTGAGTATGTCGTCTTCTTCGATGACTTCGATTTCAATCTCGGCGTATCCGCCTTTTTTCCCTGAGTGTACATGCCCCCCGTAAGCAAGGGCAATTGCCTGGTGTCCGAGGCAGATTCCGAGAATAGGGATATCGATTTCCCGGACATAATCAAAACAGAGGCCTGCCCTTTCCATCTCCGGGCCTCCGCTCAGGATCAGGCCATCAGGCTCTTCTGCCAGGATATCCTCTATAGGGGTTACATTGGGAATAATCTTTGTATCCATGTCAAGATCCCGGACAGCCCTGTGAATAAGGTGGCAGAATTGTCCGTAATTATTAACAACAAGGATTTTTAATTCTCTCATAGTTCCTTCCGTTCCTGTTTATAGATATGAAATGCTTCTTTGCTGCAAACTTATTCTATTAGCCCATGTTATCCTATTTTAATTCTTTTATCTTCCTGGTTTTGCTTCAGCTCCTTTTTACTCTTCAAATCACAGTTTCCGGACTCCGGAGCTAGTGTTCATGCATCTACTTCAAAAAAAAGATTCTGTGTCAGGGCAACAATCCCAGAATTGGGATAAGGAATATTCATCGAACCCCAACTGTCAAAAAAGAGAAAACTTTAAGAACTGAACAATCTAGTACATAGATGTACATATTAGTTCAATGCATACATAATTAGTCCATAATTTATCATCTGAATCAGTAATTGCCATCAAATCCGTAGTAGCTGGAAAAATGAACACGGATCAGGGCTTGAATAAGTTTAAATACAAGTAGCGTGCTAGTATGTGACACACTAGCACGCTAGAAAAGATAAATCATACAATTAATAAAAAATCACTGATGTAGTAAACCAATTCAGGGGAATCACGATGTCAGAAATTGGAAAGAAAATCCGCATAGAAAGGCTGATGAATCGGGAGAGCAGAAACATGGTCATCATTCCCATGGACCATGGGATCTCCGACGGACCTATTGAAGGGCTGATCAATATTACCGACACAGTTAATAGGGTTGCCGAAGGAGGAGCAAACGCAGTTCTCATGCAGAAAGGCATGGTCAAGTACGGGCACAGAGGATACGGCCATGATATAGGGCTTATTGTGCACATCAGTGCCTCTTCCGTTCTGAGCCCTGACCCCAATGCCAAAGTACAGGTCTGTACCGTTGAAGAAGTGATAAAAATGGGAGCTGACGCAGTTTCGATGCACATCAACGTTGGTTCCAATACCGAAGCCGACCAGCTCGAAATGCTCGGAAAAATCTCCAGGGACTGTACGGAATGGGGCATGCCTCTTCTTGCTATGATGTACCCCAGAGGCAAAAAGATCACAAACCCCCACGACCCTGTAAATGTGGCACATGCTGCAAGGATTGGAGCCGAACTCGGAGCTGACGTTGTAAAAACCGTCTACACCGGAGATCCCGACAGTTTCCGAGACGTGGTAAGGGGCTGCCCAGTACCTGTAGTAATTGCAGGCGGGCCGAAGACCTCAACCGACATGGAACTTCTGGAAATGATTGACGGGGCAATAGAAGCCGGAGCAAGAGGAGCTGCAATAGGAAGAAACGTATTCCAGCACCGGGACCCTGTAAGGCTGACCCGGGCTATCTGTGAAATCGTGCACCACAGAAGACCTGTGGAAGAAGCGCTTGAGCAGTTAAAGTAACAAGAATATTGAAAGCAAAATTAAGCCCTAGGTAAAAAACAAAAAACGAAAATACCGGATTAATAACCGGAGTAAAATACAGAATTTACGAACGGGGTTGAAAGCCTTTGAAAAAGAAAAGCGTCTGGATAAAAGCCGATGAAGGCGGATGGGAAGAACAGAAAGATAGGATCACTACAGGCCTGGAATCCGGAGCCGACTGTGTACTGGTAAACCCGGGAGATGTGGAAAAGGTCCGTGAACTGGGAAATATTACGGTAGCAGCCTTTGCCCGTGACAACAAGTCCAGAGCTGACATCGTGGTCGTGGGAAAGAGAGGAGAAGGTGACGGGACAAAACCCCTGCCTCAGGAAATTCCGGGTTCTTTTGATATAAACGCAGCAACCCTGCTCATGGACAAAGGTGTAACCGTAGGCGGATACGTGGTCATAAAGGACAAGCACTATGAACACTTCGCAGCCGAAATGGGAAAAATCTGCGATTATCTGCTGGTTACAGGCACGGACTGGAAAGTTATCCCTCTCGAGAACCTGATAGCTGACCTCCAGCACCAGAAAGTAAAGATCATTTTCGGGGTAAAAAGCGCAGAGGAAGCAAGACTTGCCTTCCAGACCCTTGAAGCCGGAGCTGACGGAGTCCTTCTTGACAGCGGAAATCCCCAGGAAATAAAAGATACGATCAAAGCTGCAAGAGAACTGGAAAGCGAAAGTGCCGAACTTGAAGCTGCGGTTGTAACCAGGGTAGAGCCCCTCGGAATGGGAGACCGGGTCTGTGTGGACACTTGCAACCTCATGCAGCGCGGAGAAGGCATGCTAATAGGTTCGCAGGCAAGCGGGATGTTCCTGGTAAACTCGGAATCCGATGACAGCCCTTATGTGGCAGCCCGCCCCTTCAGGGTAAATGCAGGTGCGGTTCACTCTTACATCAAAATAGGGGAGAAAACCCGCTATCTTTCGGAACTCCGGGCAGGAGATCCCGTAACCATCGTAGACTCAAAAGGAAAACAGCGGGAAGGCATAGTTGGCAGGGTCAAGATAGAAAGCCGCCCCCTGATGCTGATAGAAGCAAAAGCCAGAGACAGGACTTTAACGGCAATCCTGCAAAATGCCGAAACTATCAAACTTGTAGGAAAAGACGGAACCCCGATCTCGGTTGCAAAACTCGAGAAAGGAGACGAAGTCCTGGTCCGCCTCGAGGAAGGAGCCAGGCATTTCGGCAAAAAAATCGAAGAGACGATTATAGAGAAGTGAACCTGGGAGAAACGAACCAGGGAGAAACGAATAACAGCCTGTTCGTAACCAGATTCATAAGCAGATCCATAAACAAATCCATAAACAGATGCCAACAGATCCGATCAATCAGATCATAGACAGGTTCATAGCCAGATTCCTTAAGTCCCGGAGCAAGCAATGACGCAAATAGGCCCTTTTGACCTTGAAAAAAAAGCTGCAGTTGTTGCAGTAATCCTTGAAAAGCCTCTTGAAACTTCAAAAAAGGCAGCCGAAAAAGGGGCTGACATCCTCGAAGTCCGGCTGGATTTGCTGGGGATAAGGAACCCAGAAAGTGCTGCAAAAATAATCAGGGAAATTAAATCCGAAACCGGGCTTCCCGTACTCGTTACCAACCGTTCCGTGGCAGAAGGAGGAAAGTGGGAAGGGAAAGAGGTAGACCGAACAGAGCTTCTGGTAGCCCTCCTTTCCCTTAAAGACGGACCTGATGCTGTCGATATTGAACTCTCTGCCAGCAGGGAAGATAGAGATAAAGTTATAAAAGCGGCTAAAGCTCACGGAAAAACCGTAATAATTTCTTCCCACGACTTTTCGAAAACTCCTTCTCCACAGGAAATGACGGCAACTCTTGCAGAAATGTTTCTTGCCGAGGCGGATATTGCCAAAATTGCGGTGATGCCCGGGTCAATGGAAGATGTCCTTAACCTGCTGAAAGTTACGCTGGAATTCAAAAATACAGGGAAAACCGTATGCACCATTGCAATGGGCAAGCCGGGAAAACACACGCGAGTGGTTGCCCCTCTTTACGGTTCTGTCCTGACATACGCATCGATAGAAAGCAATGCAGTGGCAGCCCCGGGTCAGCTTCCGGTAGATGAAGTAAAGAAGATAATGGAAATGTTAAAATGAAGCGAGTTTTTGGTGTATTTGGAGACCCTGTAGGTCATTCTCTTTCCCCTGCCATGCATAATTCAGCGTTTTCCGCACTTGGCATGGACTGCATCTACCATGCTTTCAGGGTCAGGCCGGAAAACCTGAGAAAAGCAATCCTGGGAGCCGAAGCCATGGGATTTGGAGGGCTTAACCTGACAGTCCCGTTAAAAGAAGAAGCTCTGAAACTGGATTTCATCAGGCCTGACCCCCTTGCCGAGAGAATCGGAGCAGTAAATACCGTAGTTTTCAGTGAAACAGGAGAAATCCGGGGATACAACACCGACGGACTCGGAGCAAGGCAGGCTCTTCTCGAAGCTGCAGTGGAAATAAGGGGGTCTAAAGTGGTGGTTGCAGGGGCAGGAGGAGCAGCAAGAGCAGTTGCTTTCCAGCTTGCAGCCGACGGTGCCGAGATCACCGTAGTAAACCGGACCGAAGAAAGGGCAGTCGAACTTGCAAAAGATGTCGCAGCTGCGTCCCTGCCGGGAAAAATAAACGGAACCGGGCTTTCGGGGCTAAAGGAACTGCTGCGAGATGCAGACATCCTGATCAATACCACGACTCTCGGGATGCATCCGAACACGGATACAACGATTGCGACAGCAGAAGAACTTCACAGCGGCCTTACTGTTTTTGATATTGTCTATAACCCTCTTGAGACCAGGCTTTTAAAGGAAGCAAAGGTTGCAGGGGCAAAAACCGTAAGCGGGGTTTTAATGCTCGTCTACCAGGGAGCAGAAGCTTTCAAACTCTGGACAGGAGTCGAAGCTCCGGCCGAACTCATGAAAAAAACCGTCCTGGAGGCTCTGCAGGCTTGAACCCGGACCCTGAGAAACCGAGCTCCGGAAAAACGAAGGTTTTGATCCTTGGCGGAACCGGAGAGATGGGGCAGTGGTTCACTCGTTTTTTTAAAGAAAGGGGTTATAAGGTTACGGTCTGGGGAAAAGGGGGCAAGGTGGAAGTCGCCAGGAAACTGAATGTACCCTTTGCTTCGGAACTTGACGCAGCCATCCCTGAAAACGATATAGTAATAGTATCCGTTCCGATCAACGTAACGGAAGAGACCATTGCAGAAGTCGCCCCGAAGATGAAAGCAGGGAGCCTCCTCATGGATTTTACCTCCACCAAGGTAAAGCCTGTTGAAGCCATGCAGAGGTTTGCACCTGCCGGGGTTGAGATTCTCGGAACGCACCCCATGTTCGGGCCCACGATTCCCACCATCAGGGGACAAACGGTAATCCTTGTCCCGGTAAAGGAGCGCTCGGAAAAATGGTTTCCGGTAATCAGGCAGCTTTTTGAGGAAGGCGGAGCCCACGTTGAAATCACGACCGCAGCCGAACACGACAGGCTGGTCTCGGTAGTACAGGGGCTGACGCATTTTGCTTATATCTCAATAGGGACGACCATTGACAGGCTTGATTTCGACATCAAGAAATCCAGGAAATTCGTAAGTCCGGTCTACAGTATAATGCTTGACTTTGTGGGCAGGATCCTGGGCCAGAACCCCTACCTCTACGCCCTGATCCAGATGGAAAACCCGGGTATTCCGGAGGTGCATGAAGCATTTATAGAGGAATGTGAGGAACTTTCCAGCCTGGTACGGGCTCATGATGAAGAGGGCTTTGTAAGGAAAATGAAAGCTGCCGCCCGGAAATATGATGATACGGCCCATGCCCTTCGAAGGTCGGATAAACTGATAAATTCCAGAATAGCCGAGTACGAGACTCTCCTGAACTCTGTCGGAAAAGTCTGCGGCTTTTCTCATGTTTATTCCGGAAGGGTTCATGTAGGCACAGTGAAAAAGGTTGGCCCTAATGAAGTAATTCTTACAAAGCTTGCTTCAAAAGGTACATCGCCTCATATAAAAAACAAATTCATAAAACTCAAGCTTGAAAATCTCCGCCTCCTTTCGGAATCCGAATTGAGAGAGTGGAGAAGAGAAAAACTGGTGCATTCGGTCAGGGATATTTCGGTCCTGATCCCTGAAGGCGCAGATCCCGAAATTGTCCTCGGGGCAGTAAAAACAGACAAACATCTTGTAGCCTGTCAAATTAGCGATATTTACGATGGGACTGAGAGAACAGAAGACAAAAATGAAATAAGAGAGACAGGAAGACTCGGCGTGACTTACAGAATAACTATTTTTGGGGACTGCAACGCCGATTCTGTTGAAGCTGAAGTGACAGCCCTTCTCTGCGGGCTTGGGTGCAGGGTAAGGGAGAAAAACCTGAAGCTGACGGAATGAAAGAACCTTTTTTCATGGGTAGGGCTTTATAAACAGAGAAAGCGATATAAACAATAACTAGATAAATATAAAGCATAATGTCCCAGGTTAAATGGAAAATTTCTCTTTTATTTGCACTTATCACTCTCTCTATATTTTTCTCACTTATTTTAAGCGGTGATAAGTTTGTGGAAAGCAGTGGAAATATAACAACCTCCACTACCGCGACTGGAGTTTCAAGCGAAGATAAGATCACAAATCTAATAAATAAGCTGGAAACCGGGGACCGTGAAACAGGATTAACCGCTGCAGCCGAACTTGGGGAACTCGGAGAGCCTGCAGCAGATGCCCTTCTTGAGAAGATCGAGACAGGGAATTCGAGTTCGGGAGAAATAAATAATTATATGTTTCTTGCACTTCTTGAAACCGGAGACGAAAGAGCGGAAACTGTTCTTTCAGGAAAACTTGAAGAAAAAGAGATTACAGTTAAGGCTTCAGCCGAAAGTACGGTCGATAGCCAGGGGGAAGTCCCGGAAGATGTACTCCAGGCTATAGAAGCAAAAGACATGGCCATGAGACAGTCTCTTGCAAAGTCCCTTAATATAGAATACGACGAGGAAACAGATCTTCTTGAAGAAGCCCTCAATGCCGAGGAACAGAATTCTACTCTCTATACTTCCTTTACGCTTTCAACTTTCGGGTCCGAAGAGACCGGAAATGAAAACGAAATACTTCTTCAAGCCCTTAAAAGTGAAAATGGATACGTGAGAGTTGCAGCTGCAATGGCTCTCGGGCAAAAAAAGGAAAAAGCTGCAATAGATCCCTTACTGACGATTATGATGAGAGATTACCCCATGGCAAGATACAGTGCGGTTATGGCGCTCGGGGAAATCGGAGATGAAAGAGCGGCAGATACCCTGATGACAGAAATGAAAAATAGCGAGAAAGATTACATCAGGAGCAGCGCTGCAGTCGCCCTCGGGAAAATGGGGGAAGAAGAAGCCGTACCTTATCTTATCGAGAGGTTGAGAGACACAAAAGCTGCTGTAAGGAGTAATGCAGCCCTCACACTTGGCAGAATGGGAGACGAATCTGCAGTGGAACCCCTGATAGACGTACTGGAAAGCGGAAAAGAAGTCGAAGGCCAAAGAAAAGATACCGTTAATGCACTTGCGGATGTCCGAAAAAGCGTTGTCCTTGCCCTTGGAGCAATAGGGAGCGAGGAGGCTACGGAAGCATTAATCGGCGTGCTGAAAGATGATGAGGAAGCTCTTGAAGTCAGGGTCGCTGCAGCCTCAGCTCTTGGGAATATAGGAAGCCCCGAAGCTGTAAGTACCCTTAAAAAGGTATTTGACAACCAGAGCATGAATATGGGCATCAGAAACGAAGCCCTTCTCGCCCTTGGCAAAACAAAAAACCAGGAGTCTGCAGAGTTTTTTGTAGAAAAACTGGGAGATGATGCCTTCAAAGCCAGTGCCGGAGAAGCCCTCATATCCATGGGAGACATTGCAGTCGAACCTCTCATCGAAAACCTGAACACCGAAGACCGGGCAGCTAAGGACGAGACCGCCCTGATCCTGATTGAAATCGGGGATCCAAGAGCAGTTGAACCCCTTATTCTGGCTTATCAGTGATTCGGAAGTACTGAAAAAATTCAAAAATAAGCGGCTGAAAAAGCCACATTCCTTTTTTATCCGTATCTGTTACCCGGCACTCTTTTTTATCCGTATCTGTTATCCGGTACTCTTTTTTATCCCTGAATCCTGTTATCCCGAAATCCTCTTTATCCTGGATTTATTCCATCAACAGACCTGTTTGACTGCCAGTTCAGCCTTACGTTTTTTATTTTCGGAGAATATGAAATCCGCTCCTGCCGCCGAGAGCAACGAACTGGTATAAAGGTTCTGGCATTCGACTATTACCTGCTTTCGGGAGCCGTATTCGACTATCTTTCCTAAATTCATCACGGCAATGTTATCGCATATATAAGCAGCAGCAGCGATGTCATGGGTAATGAAAATGAATGTAATTCCCAATTTTTCATTCATTTCAAGGATCAGGTTAAGGATATCGACACCTATGGAAGCATCAAGCATGGAAATAGGCTCATCGGCTATTACCAGATCAGGACTGGTAATTATCGCCCTGGCAATGGCCACACGCTGGCGCTGCCCCCCGCTGAGGGAACGCGGATACTTATGAAGGTACTCATCAACAGGGGTCAGACCTACGGCTTCAAGGACGCTGCGTACTTTATCGGCATTACACGGGCTTTTGTGCTTTATGAGATACGGTTCGGCCACAATTTCTTCGATGGTCATCATATGGCTCAGGGAATCATAAGGGTCCTGAAAAATCACCTGGACTTCAGGTTTCCTTAATCCGCCGTTCCCGTCTTTCAGGCCGGCAAAGGATATGACTCCTGATGTTGGTTTCAGGAGACCAAGTATTAATTTAGCCAGAGTAGTCTTGCCACTTCCGCTTTCTCCTATAATTCCAAGTATCCTGTTTTTTTCCACGGAAAGAGACACACCATCAAGAGCGGTGACAGACGAACTGCCTTTAAATAACCTTTTACTCTTGAACTCCTTTGTGACATTGGCAACCCTGACAAGTTCATTTTCGTTCATTTTCATCCCTCAACATGACATAGGTGACACGACACCCTGGCCCTGCCAGTACATTCGGGAGGTTTTTTCTCCCTGCAAAGCTCGAAACTCCTTTCACATCTTTCCAGAAATTCACATCCCTGATACACTTTCAGGGTAGACGGAGGCCTGCCGGGTATACCCTTCACCCTTACAGGTTCGACCATGAGGGGTAACCTCGAACTTAACAATTTTTGTGTATACGGATGGCGTGGACTCCTCAGGATTTCTTCTTTCGTCCCTGTTTCCACGATTCGCCCTGCATACATTATGTAAATCCGGTCACAGATTCTGGAAATCGTGTGCAGGTCATGGGAAATAACAAGCAGGGAAGTATTTTTTTCCCGGGCCGTATTCTTCAACAGGTCTATGATTTGCAACTGGATCATTGCATCAAGGGCAGTAGTTGGCTCATCGGCAATGATCAGTTCAGGAGAGAGGAGCATGGAAAGAGCAATCATGAGCCTCTGGCGCTGTCCCCCGCTGAATTCATAGGGGAAAGCATTCATCCTTTCTGGGTCTATAGACACCAGGGAAAGCATATCACGGCTGAGAGCAAGCATTTCTTTTTCAGGCATGTCCACATGGGCCCGGATTGTCTCTATAAACTGTTTCTTAACACGGACAAGCGGGTTAAGCGCGTTCATGGAAGCCTGGGGTATAAATCCTATATGCCTGCCCCTGAGCTCACGCATTTTTTCCCTGTTGAGTTTCTGAAGATCCTCACCCATGAAGCGAATCTGCCCTGACATGTGCCGATTCCGGGTATTTATGTCAAGGACGCTCATGGCAAGCGTTGATTTCCCGCAACCCGACTCCCCTATCAGACCCACGATTTCTCCTCTTTCAACCCGGAGATTCACGTTTTTCAGCACATGGTGAGTCCCCATTCTGGCAGTAAAATCAACTGTAAGTCCTTCAATATCAAGTACAGGCATCAATAATCACCTTCCAGGGATTGGCCCAGAAGCACAAATCCGAGTACAAGCAGTGTTATGCACATCCCTGCAGGCAGTAGCCACCACATCCACGCATCCGTGAAAAATATCATAGGATAGGCTATTGCGTACTTTATCATGGTCCCCCAGCTCGGGTAAGAAGGGTCTCCGAGCCCCAGGAAAGCAAGCCCTGACTCCGACAGAATTGCACGGATGGACTGCATTACAATGGTGGTGACCATGATGGGATACAGGTCCGGAACAATGTGTTTCCTAACAACATACCAGGGTTCAGCCCCGGATACCCGGGCAAAATCAACATGGCCGGATACCTTGAGGGTCCGGGTTTGGGCCCTGGTGACCCTTGCGCCTACGGGCCATCCCATAATGATCAGGATGAAAATAATATTCCAGATGCTCGGCCTCAGGTATGCTGCAAGGATAAGGATGAGGGGAAGGTCCGGGATCATAAGGAAAATATCAACGCCTCTCATCAGGACTCTGTCAAAGGTTCCCCCCACGTAACCTGAAAATACCCCTCCGAGGGTACCTATTACCAGCACTCCGAGCGAAACGACAAAGGCGACCGTAAGTGAAGTCCTTGAGCCGTACAGGAGCTCCGTGAAGATGTCCCTTCCCACATCATCGGTACCAAGCGGATGATCATCATCCGGAGAAAGCAAAGGCTGGCTTGAGATGTCAGAGGCTCCGTAAGGAGCCAGGAAAGGTGCGGATACAGCCATTAAAATGAAAAAAGCCAGAATTGCAAGTCCTGCGATTCCTTTCGGTGTTTTTAACCGCTGTGAGACAGTTCTTTCGTGCATGTTCACTCCTGCCCGGCCCTGCCATCAATGTATGAACAGACGATATCAGCTGCATAGTTGCATGCCAGCACAAAGAGGGCGATAAAAACAAAAGCCCCCTGAAGGACAGGATAATCCCTTTCGATAAAGGCGTTATAGACAAGAAGCCCCATTCCGGGATAGGAGAATACAGTCTCCACGAATAAAGCCCCTCCTACCATGAATCCGAGCATTGCGGCTACCTGGTTCACCACGGGCCCGATGGAATTGAGAAGTATGTGCCTCTTAACATGGCTGTCCTTCAAACCCCTTGCAATATCCATCAGGACATAGGGGCTTTCGAGCTGCTGGGAACAGACATTCCTTACAAGCAGGTATGTGCCCGGCATCTCAAAAGCCGAAAGGCACACCAGCGGAAGTATCAGGTGGGAAGCAATGTCTTTTACCATGGAGGAAAAGCCCTGATAATCCATGTAGGGAGTCAGAGCTCCGGAAACCGGGAACAGGCCCAGTCTGTACCCAAAAAGGAAGATGAGGATCGACCCTAAAAAGAATACCGGAACGGACCGAAACAAAGGTAGCCCGATAAGCAGCAGGTTATCCAGCTTTTTTCCCCGATTCCAGGAAGATTCGAGCCCGAGCAAAATCCCCAGCACTGTTGACAGCAGCAGTGCGGATCCCATCAGGAGCAGGGTCCAGGGCAACCTGCCGTAGATCACATCAACCACAGGCACATTGTAAAATATCGAATAACCAAAATCCAGATGTGCTGCATCTATCAAATAGTGAACGAACTGTAAGTGCAGGGGGTCGTTTAAGTGATAGTAGTCCATCAGCTTTAATTTTGTCTCCTCATCGATGACCACCGGTAAGTCGGCACTCTGGCTCCCTAGTACGCTTAACAGCGGACCCCCGGGCATAAAGCGGGGCAGAAAAAAATTGACAGCAAGGATCAAAAAGAATGTGAGGGCATACTCGAGCCCTCTTGAGAATATGTGGCCCCACTGAACTCTATCCGACAATCACAACACCCGTTCATTACCTTTTTAGTCTGTACAGCATGAAAACAGCTGCAAATGCCATCAATGCTGTAAGGATTCCGGGAGCGTTCATCGAAGGACTGTCCATTGAACTGGCAGTATCGTTCCCGGCAGAAGCAGTACTCTGACCATTCCACTCTCCGTAGATGAAAACCAGTTTGTTGTATTCCGTAGGGACTCCTCCACCCACGCCCCCGGGAGTGTAGAAAAAGCCGTCGAACTTATCCTGGTTACAGGCACTGTAAACGTTCCTGTATAGGAGAGGAATTGTCGGAACATTCTCAGCAATCAAAACCTGCATCCGGTCTACGAGCTCCCTACGTTCCTCTTCATCTATGGTGCTCATCTGCTGGTTTGCCAGGGATACGAATTCGGTGTTATTCCAGCCCGTGGATGTCGGGAAAGAATTCAACATTCTCGCAGGGTCTGTTGAGGTACCGTGGGAATAGATAGCCAAGTCAAAGTTGCCTGCATTTACCAGACCGTCCACGGTTTTCGTATCCCCAGGCTTAAGGACCACTCCGATACCCACGTCTTTCAGGTAACTCTGGACAAGTTCTGCTATCCTCTGGCTCTGCTGGTCCGAGCTATAAAGCAACTGGAACTCAAGCTTTTCGCCGTCCGGGGTAAGCCTGATCCCGTCCGAACCCACTTCATCGTATCCTGCCTCATCAAGGATTTTTTCGGCAGCTGCAGGGTCATATGCATACTGTGTTACATTCGGGTTATACCAGACGGAGTAAGGAGGCACATATCCCGAATTGCCTGCAATTCCTCCGCCGTGAAGTACTTTATTCTGGATTTCCTCGCAGTCAAGGGAATGGTAAATTGCTTTTCTGATCTCGGTATTTTCAAGAATGGTATTTGCAGGGATGTTGAACCTCAGCCTGTAAACCCAGTATCCGGGACCTTCGATCACTTTCATGTTCTCCGAATCATCCAGGGCCTGAACCTGGTCCAGGGTAAGGCTGGCTTCGTCTACGTCCCCTACTTTAAGGGAAATCACGGGGTCAGTGGATTTCACAAAAATAAGAGTGTCAATAGCCGGTTTTCCAAGGAAATAGTTCTCGTTTGCAGAATATTTGTAGGACTGCTGATCTTTGTTGTAATCTTCAAGGATGAAAGGCCCTGTGCCAATGGCAGCTTCGTCTTCCATATATTTTGTAGGGTCAGAGACGTCTTTCCAGATATGTTCCGGCATGATAGGAATTACGGCAGCTACCTGCTGCATGAAAGGTGCATACGGCTGGTTGAGCGTTATCCGGACCGTATAGTCATCCAGGGCTTCCACGCTTTCAATGACCGCCGTATTATACCAGCCTGCTCCGATAGGGCTTATTGCAGCTTTTCCCTGGATGTAATCGTATGTGAAGGTGACATCGTCTGCCGTAAACGGTTCTCCGTCATGCCATGTCACATTTTCCCGCAGGTGAAAAGTCCAGGTAAGCCCGTCAGGGGAGTTCTCCCAGGAGCTGGCAAGCAGCCCCGTAAAGTTCCCTGTTTCTTCAGGCCAGACAAGCGAGTCAAAACAGAAACTTGTCATTACATAACCCGGACCTCTCGGGTAAAAGGTTAGGGGTGAAGGAAATCCCCAGTCTCCGCCGCTTGCTCCCCAGGTTGCTTTAAGAACCCTGGCACTTTCTTCCCCGGAATTTTCCGCAGCTGCAGCCGGGGAAAGGAAAAGCGGACCGAATACGGAACTGATGATAAAGAAGGATAAGAGAAACGAAAATGCCTTTACAATCTTCATTTTACCAGCCTCTAGTATATTCCTCATAACAGGATATGCAGACTATCTCTCCATTCTCCATTCTGGCGCGAGATTCTGCAAACATTTCCCCGCATTTTGAGCACTTTACCGAATTGAAGATCCTGGCTTTTCGGGGAATTTCCACGTTTACGTGTTTTATGTCAAACATTTCTTCAGCCGGCATTTCTCTGATGTACTCCGAGATACAATTAATCCGTGTTCTGAAATCAAGAGTTTCGGAATCAGTAGCCGCACCTGAGATCACTCTGGGACGAAGTTCACTTAACTCAGGGTCAAGGTCCTCAATGTTAAAATCGGATTTCAGCACAACCCTGACTGCTTTGCCGCTGTCTCTGCAGATGAAAGTGAAAGCCTGCTTCCCGTAATCTCTGTAGATGAGGTTGCCTTTCCCAATAGTGCAACCCGTTACAACCTGAACCGCATCAACCCCACAACCATCGTTTTCCACAATAGTTACAAGCTCTTCATCGATATCCCTGTCAACAGAAAGCTCTTCCATTCCGGCTCTGGCAGCCATATAACCTATAGTCAGCCCCGGACACACATGCCCATGGAACTTTGAAACCTCGGAAAAGGGTGCTATTTGATTTACCCCTGTGTTTTCGCGCGAACATTCTCCAGACATTTTGATCATGAATGTTTACTTTTGTAATACATATTATATTTTTCTAAATAATTATTATCAGCAATTAATAAAAGAATTTTTCATATTAGAATTTCAATTATATGATAATCTCTTAGCCGGCATAATTTACCGGAAAAAGCCCTTGAAAGGTAAATTCGAGGTTTCAGGGAGGGAACGGATTCCGGTCGGAAAGAGAATTGAAGGATAAGAAAAAATATTTTCAGAGCTTGGAGACTGATTTTCAGAGTTTGGAGACTGCATATAAATGTATTTATTTAGTTGAGCTCAACAAATTTAAATACCCAGATTTATTACATTAAGATAGAAAAGTAACATTAAATTGCCTTATTTTTTTAGTTTTTGTAAATTAATATTAGATGACTGTTGGGATACATAAGTTACAATTGTGAAAGCAATGAAAACCGTGGTTATGAGCAGTGAAACTGTTTACACAGCTCCCGGAGTTTGAAAAAGATGAAGATCAAAACTAAAGTTATCTTTATGGCAGTCATACTGCTAACTTCAGTCGCTTTAAGCGGCTGTGTGAGTAATTCGGCGGGTGAAGAAAAAAAGGGTGGAAGTTCCAGTTCCGATTCCGGTCCCGTCTCGGCTAAATCCGCTGTAATAATCGTTACTGACGATATCGGAAGAGAGATACCAGTTCCCTATCCCTGTGAAAGAACCGTGTTTCTGGTTGAAAATGCCATGAACTCGATGTATGCCGTGGGAGGTGCCGATGAAATTAGCGGAATAGGAGCTGTCTGGTATGAGGACACAAAGGCACCTTTCTTCAGGGCTATCGACCCGAGTTATGATGAGAAAAGGCTTTCCAGAGGAAGCGAACAGCCGAGTACCGAAACCATAGCAACGGCAGACCCTCAGGTTGTATTCCTCTGGGCATCGGACTGGGGAAGTGAAGATATAAAAGCAATCGAAGAGACCCTCAATACCTCTGTCTATGGGGTTTACATCGACAGCCTTGATGACCTGCAGAGGCAGATGAAAACGCTCAGCAAACTCATCGGAAAGGAAGAGCGCGGAGCAGAAGTTATTGAGCTTATGAATGAAAGTATGGAAAAGGTTACGGATGTAACCGGAGCCCTATCTCCCGAAGAAAAACCGACAGTATACTGGATGTGGGGAGATGTATACGGCACTGCAGGCCTGAACAGTACAGCCAACGACCTCGTAGAGAGAGCAGGGGGAGTAAACATCCTCAATAACTGGACGAACGAAACAAAGAATGTGGAACACCCTGTCCTGAACCTGGAAGCCCTGCTTGCACTGGATCCGGAGGTCATATACATGTGGAATAACGAAAACCTTGACCCAGTAAACATTACTTCCGGAGATACCGTGGACGGAATAGATTTCAGCACATGGAAAGAAATTTCTGCCGTGAAAAACGGAAGAGTGTATGAGATCTCGGATCCTTTTGTCTATGACTTCCACTCCCCCAGACTGCCCCTTGCAATAATGCATGTTGCAAAAGATTTGCACCCTGACAAATTTGCAGCCCTGAACCTTACAGCAGAAACGGATCAGTATTATGTTGACGTGTACGGGGTCCACTATCCGGGATTCGAACCTGCATAAGGAACAGGATCTGGCATGAAATTCCCGGAAAAGGAAAAAAACGGGTATCCGGTCTGCAGGCCGGAAATCCCTTTTTGTCTGGAATGGAGAAGCCTGGCATTTATAGGCTTTTTACTTTTGCCCGTACCTGTGTTCTTTTTCTCGATTTTCCTCGGGACCTACCCTTTATCTCCTCCGGAACTACTCAGGGTTCTTCTATCCCACTTTACTGCATATGAATACAGTTATCCTTCGGTTTATGACACCGTTATTTTCAACATCCGGTTCCCAAGGGTTCTGCTTGCCATGATGGCAGGAGCAGCTCTTTCAACTTCAGGAGCCACGTTTCAGGGGATATTCAGAAACCCCCTCGTAAGTCCTTACATCCTCGGACTTTCTTCGGGAGCGGCTTTCGGAGCTGCACTGTCTATCGCAGTTATCCCTGAACTGCCCGTCCAGGCAGGGGCGTTTATCTTCAGCCTGGCAGCGCTCGGGTTTTCTTATGTAATGGCAAGGACTGGAGGGCAAACTTCAACTGTTGCCCTTGTGCTTTCGGGGGTAATCACTTCATCGGTCTTTGCAGCTCTGCTTTCGATAATTCAGTTTACTACTGACGAAAAAGCCGTCCAGAGTATCGTTTACTGGACCCTGGGCTGCCTCCACACCTCACACTGGACAAAGTTTCTGGATTCTTTTCCTCTTGTGCTCGCCGGCTGCCTGCTCATATATCTCCTGCGCTGGAAACTTAACGTCCTCGCCCTCGGAGAAGAAGAAGCAAAAGCAGTGGGTATGAACGTCGAGCTGTATAAGGCAATATTCATAATCGCGGCTTCCCTTGCAGCCTCGGCGGCCGTAGCCGTAGCGGGAATTATAGGGCTTCTGGGGCTGATTGTCCCCCACATCCTCAGAATGATCTTCGGCCCGGACCACAGGAAGATCATACCTCTTTCGATCACCTTCGGAGCTGCATTTCTCGCCCTCGTGGACGATGTTGCAAGGTCTGCCTTCGGGTTTGAAATCCCTGTCGGGATTATTACCACACTTCTCGGAGCTCCCTTTTTCCTCTACCTCCTGAGGACTACAAAAATAGGGGGATGGGAATGAACGAAAACCAAAACAAAGGCATATCCGTAGAGAACCTGACACTGAGCTACGAAAAAAACCTGGTTTTAAACAATATCAACTTTTCAATTAAAAAAGGGTCGGTAGTAACCCTTGTAGGCCCTAACGGCTGCGGGAAAACGACCCTTCTGAAAATCATAAACGGGTTTCTCAGACAGAATGAAGGAACCGTGTATATCGACAGCAGGAATATAGAGGGAATTGCAAACAGAGAGCTTTCAAGGATTCTGGGACACGTATCCCAGATGCACAAATCCTCCTTTCCTTTTTCCGTGCTGGACGTCGTACTTACAGGCCGCATGCCCTATATCTCCATGTTTTCAACCCCAGGAAAAGAAGATATTGAAAAAGCCTATCAGGTCCTGGAATTTATGGGGATAGCGCATTTTGCCAGGAGACAATACACCCGGATCAGCGGAGGAGAGCGGCAAATGGTTATGATTGCAAAAGCTCTTGCCCAGGAGCCTGATTTTCTCCTGCTTGACGAACCGACGTCCTTTCTTGACCTGAAAAACCAGATTCATGTCCTGAAAACCATAATCAACCTGGCAAAAACCCGGAATATCACCGTGCTGATGACCCTGCACGAACCAAACCATGCCCTGCTGTTTTCTGACGAGATCATTCTCCTGAGAAAACTGCATGGCCCGGAAAACGAAAATATTTCCAGCCGGCATGATCCCAACACGGGAGCTTCTCCTGAAAAAGAGAACATTCTAACTTACCCTGTGGAAAATATAGTCAGTTCGGGAGCTCCGGAAAAGGTGATGACCCCCGAAAAAATAAAGGAAGCGTACGGCATAGACGTCGAGATCCTGGAACATAAAGGAAAAAGGATGATTATCCCTGAAATTTAACTCCAGATTTAGAAATCAAGCTTAGATCCTGTTCATAAGCCCTGTTAAAAAAACCTGATTCTTTTTAATTGAAATTGGAGATGGAAAAGGGTAAAACCTCCCATCAAGTACCTGAAAACAAATTCGAATATTCGACCTGAAATTCAGGAAAATAAAACTTAAACCAGGCGAATAAGGTCTTCAAGGGCAGCCTTAGGGTCTGCAGCTTTCACGATTCCGGAAGCAAGGAGTACACCCTGCGAGCCAAGGTCAAGGGCTGCCCTGAGGTCTTCACCTTTTGAAATTCCGGCACCGCAAAGCACTTTTACTCCGGAATTGATCTTTGCAACGGCTTCAACCGAACCGCTGACAACTTCAGGGTCGGCTTTTGAGACAGGAATTCCACTGCCTATGAGCTCCGGTGGTTCGATTGCTACATAGTCTGGCTCAAGGGCTGCAGCTGCTGCAGTTGTAGGGACGTTATTGGTGCAGATAACCGCTCTTAGCCCGAATTCTTTTGCCGCCTTTAAGGATGCCTCAATTTCCGCAAGGGTCAGACGCCTTTCAGAGTGGTTGATCAGAGTCCCGACAGCTCCTGCTTCTTTTATGCATTTTCCGAAAACATGGCCTGTAAAGCTTCCTGCCCCTACTCCGTCCATATGCTGGGAAAAAATCGGAAGTTCAACTTCCGAAGCTACCCTGTAAATGTCCGGAAGCTGTGGAGCTACTGCAATCTCGATACCTGATTCTTCGGATACGGCTCTGCAGGCTCTGGCAATTTCCACTGCTCCCTGGCCTGTGCCCTGATTATAAGTCTTATAATTCAGTAAAATGAATGGTGAACCCAAAAAATCCCCTCCTGAAAATGAAAAGAAAATGAAAAAGAAAAAGCGTGGAAACCCACGCTTTTAGAAGTCGGTCATGACTCTGAACTGGTCAATCTCCGGTTTGTTAAGGGCGTTTATGAACTGTTCGGCAACTTCCCTGACGTCCTTTGCATTGGTGATGGCACGTCCGACCACGAGGATGTCAGCGCCCTGGCCCAGAGCTACAGGCACCTTATCGAGACGGACTCCGCCTGCAACGGCGATCAGAGCTTTCGGAGCGATCTTTTTGATCTCGCCAATGTTGCCCCAGGCATGTTCGGTACCTTCGATGTCGATTCCGCGGTGGAGTTCTATGACATCAGGCATGACTTTGAGCTGCTTTAAGACCGAAATCGGGTCATGCTGGTTGAGAGTGTCCATGACTGCATAGATGCCTGTTTTGTGAGCTTCTTCAATGAGCTTGTCAATGGTGCTGATCGGGGCAAGGGCTGAGACCACAATGGCATCGCCTGCAGCGTCTGCAACCATCCTTGCTTCAAGGTTTCCGGTGTCCAGGGTCTTTAAGTCAGCAACGATGAAGGCATCGGGCCTGACCTGCCTGATTTTGGAAATCACATCCACGCCGTAGCGCTTGATGAGAGGTGTGCCTGCTTCGATAATGACGTGGTCGCTGTTCGGGATCTGGGAGATAGCCGAAAGCACGAACTCGAGGTTCGGGTTGTCAAAAGCAACCTGCAGGTATGGCGGGTCCCAGAGCCTGGTGACCTTGAAACCCATGATTGCGTGGGTGGACTTGTTGCTTTCCTCGAGAACTTTATTGATGTCCGGGAAGCCTTCAAGAGCGCGCTTGATTGCGAGTTTTGTTGCACCGTAGTTGTATCTGTAGATCTTGTTATAGTCCTGGGCTTCGGGGTGGATAAAGACGCTTGCTACAACGACAAGGTCCTCAACCTGGTCCTTCGGGATTACACCTTCTTCTACGGAGTCTGCTACTGCCTTTGCAACTGCCGACTGAGCAGGGCCGAAAATTTTTGCTGCCTGATCCATATTCTTTACGGTAACCTTCGGGATGATGAGGGTTGAAGGTTTAGGCGGCAGATTTGGCCTGATAACGGAAAGAAGCGGGGTGTGTCCTGCAGAAAGCTGGGTAAGGCCGTTTGCAAAAGCCTGCCCTACAGGGCCTCCTTTATCTCCTATCATCAAATCAACATGGGCGAGCTCTGAGCCCTGCCCCATCAATGCTTCTCCTATCTGAAACATATTTGACCTCGTAAATGCGATGAAAGTAATATTAAGTGTTATTAAGTGTTTGATAGTTGGTTGCTTGAGAGCGAATTTGTCTTTAAACTGAGGGTAGTATAACCCTTTTGCCTGCTAAACGCCAGCCTGATATAAATAATCTTGGATATCCCAAACAGTTTTTCGACAGCTCACAGGTTCTCCGCAATTTGATTCCATAATTACGGAATTTCCGGAAACTCCTGCTTAAAGGAGAATTTTCGGACACATATCGTTCAGGACGCAGACTTCACACTTTGGGGAAATCGGTCGGCAGATGTTCTGTCCTAATTTTACAAGCAAGAGATTTATATGTTTCCAGTATTTCTGCGGAAAAATTTTTTTTAATTCAAGCTCCGTCTCTTCGGGAGTTTTAGTCTCAACCAGCCCGAGCCTGTTGGAAATCCTGTGAACGTGTGTGTCCACTGCAAGGGCATCTTTAAGGAAAGCATGGGCAAGTACGCAGTTAGCTGTCTTTCGGCCAACTCCCGGCAACTTGAGGAGAGTTTCCATATCATCCGGAACTTCGCCATCGTATTCCTCGAGCAGAATCCCGGAAATCTCTTTTATCCTCCCGGATTTGACCCTGTAAAAGCCCACATCTTTTATGAGCGCTTCAATTTCTTCAACATCCGCCCCGACCATTTCCTCGGGGGTCGAAAACCTCTCAAAAAGTTTTCTTGCTGCAGGATAGGTGACATCGTCCCGAGTCCGATGAGACATGACAGTGGAGATTAACACAAAAAATGGGTCTCTTGAGCCATCAGTATAGCCCTCAGGGTAAAGTTCGAAAAGCCTCCGCATGAGTTCATCAAGGTCCATGTCCAGAGTTAGTGTTCTCTTAATATAAAATACCAAATTAAAACCGTAATTCGAGAATCGGGCAAAAAAAGCGGATAAAAAATCTTGGAAATAATTTCAAAAGAAAACAGAAAATGTTTTGAGAAAAATAAAGTGTTTGAGAAACAAAAAATGTTTGAGTAAAAAAAATATTAAAAAGCCAAGATCCAGATTCGAACTGGAATGAAATCGCTCTGCAGGCGATTGCGTAGCCGCTCCGCCATCTTGGCACAGGTAGGTTCTCTTAAACAACTTTATTAGATATATACTTTTAGGTCAAATCGAATATTAAAAGAGAAAAAGCCAAGATCCGGATTCGAACCGGAATGGAATCGCTCTGCAGGCGATTGCGTAGCCGCTCCGCCATCTTGGCATTTTTGAGCACGTATCAGTCGTGTAGATGCAATTAAAGTAATTTCTAATATATAAATATTTAGCTTGAAGCAGCAATTCCGAAAGAATTTGACAATCAAAACATAAAAAAATATATTGTGTTACCTCCCGGAAAGAGATAACCTAACCGGATAAAAACGGGTTAGACAATAGCGCTGAAAAAACTGGACACAACAAACATTGCCGCAATTACAGCCAACAAAATAATCACTACAATAGGCAGGAGTACAGCTATCGCCGATTTCACCATGCTTACATCATGTACAACCATGCCGCCCACAATGTAAAGATATATTCCGTAAAGCCCGAAGATCCAGCCGATAAAAGGAATCCAGGAGACTACCATTACAGCGGTTGCATAAGATATGAACCTGAAAGTGCCTTCGTAAGTTCCAGATCCTCCAAGCACTTTATAAATAACATAGAGTATTGCGGCTCCGATAAAGATAGAGATGATGCTCATGATAAGTGCTACAACCGCAGTTATAATTGCAGTGGAAAAACCAAATTCGGTAATACCGCCGTACCCATACATGCCCCTCATCATTCCGCGGTTAAAAAGTGCGGTTAAAAGCCAGTATATCAGATAGCTGAGTGCTGCAAAGGTAATAGGTTCATTATATCCTCCGGTCGTTGGCATTCTTCTGTAAAAATCAGACGGCCTTTGTATAACTTCTTTCCAAGTTTCGATATAATCCATTATTATCCCCATTAAAAATATGCATGAACCGTATTTAAAGAGATTTGTCATTCAAAAACAAAATCCATTTTCAGATTTAACAGGGTATTCGGACTACAGAAAACAGGAAGTTTCACCAAACGATTAGAGGTATTCATTTTCGCATGTAATGAAGCCGCACATTTCAGAAACAAATTCGTCTGTTTCGAGTGTTTCCTTTTTGTTTACCAAATACCTCATTTAAATACGCGGATAAATATCAGCGCCTCCGCCAGCTTGTCTGGCGGCCCTGCACAAAAGGAATTAAAAGATATTCAAGAGAGATACTGAAATTCATACAGTTTTAACCTTTTTTGCTTTTTTAACTCACAAACGCCCTCAGTAGTTTTTGCTTGCGGACCTGTTATTTTCATTCTTCGGGCTCTTTTTTGTCTTATCGGGAAAGACCGCTCTCCTGCGTCGAGCGGGACATGAACGACACCATATGGCGAATAAGGTTTTATGGGTTAGGATTCAGGAGTTTGAGCCAAGGATTGCTTTTTTCCGAAAATGTCAACCATGTAGATAAACGACCAATAAAATCAAAATTCATTAATAGTACATAATCCAAAACTTTACTGATTTTTAATGTATACCCTGATTCTGATTTCAACAATGACAAACTTATCGGAGATCAGAGCACTTGTTTTGCCTTATTACGAAGACGTTGCTCTAATATGTGCAATAATTACTGCTCTACCTGTACTGGTAGGTATCATACTCTATTTATCCAAGAATCACATTTCGAAACCTTCGACTCCGAAGGACGCTGAAGCACTTGTAGAGTACAAAAAATATTTCACGGAAAAGGAACTGGAAAAGCTTGAAGTGCCCTATGTTCAAAGAATAGAAAACAACATTGAACGAGACGTGATAGAAGAAGCAGCCGATTTTTTAAAGAGTTCAGAGCAAGTTCTCATAATATGTGGGGAAAGCGGGATCGGGAAAACCAAACTTGCAATTGAAATATCCATAAAAATTAATGAATCCAAAGAACTTACAGGAAATTTCAAATTCAAAGGAAATTGCCTATTTGCAAATCTAAGGCATTATAAAAACCCCAAGGATATTGAAGAAAAATTAAACGCCAAACTTTCGGAAAAGACGGTACTCATTTTCGATGATTATCAGTATAACATGGAAGTGTTCAACGAAATAAAAAATAAGGCATTAAGACGAAACTCAAAGCTCATCATTACCACAAGACCGATATTCGTTAAGGCCCTGAAGGAAAAGATAGGGGAAGTTTCAATCAGAAAAATCAAACTGGGAAGAATGGATATAAACGGGATACTAAAGGACTTGGAAGACGGAGACTTAAAAAAGGTCGAAAGGATTTCGGAAGGAAATCCTGCAATAGCTCTCCTGGCTCTCGATTACATAAGAGAAGACCCCGACAGGAATGCAAAAGAGGTATTTCAGGGCATCAGAACAAGCAAAGACTTTTTTGACAAAATCATAAAAGACTTCCAGAAAGAATACGGAGAAGATTTTATAGAATTCCTTGCAGAGGGAGAACTTACTGGCGGAGTGGCAAATATCCCGCAAGAGTATGAAAAAACAATGATAGAAATGGAAAAAAGCGGGCATATTGCCAAGCATGAATCAAAATACCACCTGACTCCCGATGTCCTATCGGAATATCTGATCAACCGAGAATTTTTTTCCGGTACTATTCTGAAACACAGCTTTGAAGAACTCGCCAGAGCAGATAACGGAACCTACATTCTGGAGATGCTTAACTCCATAATGAAAATCAAAGATGATAGGGAAATATACCGTAAAGCCGCAGCAAAATTGCTGGAAATCGTTGACCAGCTTGAACCCAATGCCGAACAAAAGAAAAAAAGAATTAAAACAGGAATAATGGTTTATGACGGATTTGGTAGCTTAAACCTTGTCACAGAAAAACTTAAAGAATTCTGGACAGATTACGACATTCTGCAAGATGGAAAGGATCTCCTTGACCTAGGAATATTCCTTATAAAGATATCAAAGCCCTACGAAGCCAGAAAATGCCTGGAAAAAGCTGAAGAAATATTCTCAAAAAACCATGATAAAGTTGGAATTTCTTCTACAAGTCATAGTCTGGGAATTATTTATCAGCAGCAGGGCAACTACGAAGAAGCAGTAAAAAAGTATAACCAGTCACTGGAAATGAAGGAAGAACTGGGGGACAAAAGCGGAATTGCAATAACACTGTACCAGCTTGGAAATATTCATTATTCTCAGGGCAACTACGAAGAAGCAGTAAAAAAGTATAACCAGTCACTGGAAATGAACAAAAAACCGGGGGATAAAAGCGGAATTGCAAAAACACTGCACCAGCTTGGAATGATTCATCACGATAAGGGCAACTACGAAGAAGCAGTAAAAAAGTATAACCAGTCACTGGAAATAAAGGAAGAACTGGGGGACAAAAGCGGAATTGCAATAACACTGCACCAGCTTGGAAATATTCATTATTCTCAGGGCAACTACGAAGAAGCAGTAAAAAAGTATAACCAGTCACTGAAAATTAAAGAAGAACTGGGGGACAAAAGCGGAATTGCAAAAACACTGCACCAGCTTGATAGGATTAAAAAAGACATGGATAGATTGAAAGAAAAAATGGGAGAAGAAAATTTTGAAAAAGCCTACCAAAAGATTGAGAGTAACAACAAATAATTTCCGCTTGCTCTGAATAGTAATGAAAGAACTATGCAATGAGCAAGGCTGTAAGCTATGAAAGAAGCAGTTTCAAAAACAACAGCAAAGCACAAAAATCAAGTTCAAAAGCAATTTCAGAATAGAATTGAAAGTATTATAAGGTGAGCTTGGCAGCGATCCAGAGTTCCCGAAGGCTCGCACACTTCAGTACAGTAAGGAACGCGGGCAGGCTTATCTGCTGTGTTCGGGATGGGTACAGGAGTTGCCCTACCGCTATGGCCGCCAAACTCAACCTATAAATTGGATATGGAAAAAGTCATGTATAGATGTGCTGCATACTGGATTTCGCCTGGACCTGAATTAAGTGAAAGGAACGAATGGTTAGTTAACGCGGACTGAACACCTCGTTGCCTTGGTGCTTACATCCCGTTTCTATCAAACCGGTCTTTTACCGGAATCCTTAAAGAGGTCTCTTTTTAGGTCAGAGTTCGAGCTTAGATGCATTCAGCTCTTATTCCTGAGCGCGTAGCTGCCCGGCGATGCCTTGTCAGACAACCGGTACACCAGTGGCGCCGCTGCTTGGTTCCTCTCGTACTAAAAGCAGCTTACCCGCAGACCTCGGGCACCTCTAGTAGATAGTAACCGACCTGTCTCACGACGGTCTAAACCCAGCTCACGATCTCCTTTAATAGGCGAACAACCTCACCCTTGGCCGCTGCTGCACGGCCAGGATGGAAAGAACCGACATCGAGGTAGCAAGCTGCCGGGTCGATATGTACTCTTGCCGGCAACGACTCAATTATCCCCGGGGTAACTTTTCTGTCATTTTTGGCCCCCACCAAGGAGGCTCAAAAGTTCGCTAGAGCCGACTTTCGTCTCGTCATCCACTGCTGTGCTGAATAACGTCAGGCTGACTTATGCTCTTGCACTCTTCAGCGAGTTTCCGACCCGCTTGAGTCAACCATTGCGCGCCCTTGATATCTTTTCAAGGGCGTCCCGCCCCAGGCAAACTGCCCACCTATCGGGGTCCTCTTCTCAGAGTTAGGGTCGTAGTCCCGGAAGGGTAGTGTCCCAAGGACGGCTCCACGAATGCTGGCGCACCCGCTTCGATGCCTCCTACCTACACTGTACATCCAGAACCACAACCCAACGACAGGCTGCAGTAAAGCTCCACGGGGTCTTCACTTCCCCCTAGAGGTCTCTAGACTGTGCACTAGAATGTAAGCTTCACCGGACTCCAGTTAGGGACAGTAGGGCTCTCATTGATCCATTCATGCAAGTCGCCAATTAAGCGACAAGGTACTACGCTACCTTAAGAGGGTCATAGTTACCCCCGCTGTTTACAGGCCCTTCTTCCCGTTGAACCGGGGTTTCAGGTACCTGCACTGAGCAGGATTCAGAGATTGTACTAGCCCTTACGGGTTTGCAATCTCCTATGTTGGTATTAGACAGTTAGAGCCCCCTGGTCACTGCGACCTGCTGTCTACACAGCAGGCACTCCTTATCCCGAAGTTACGGAGCTAATTTGCCGAATTCCCTTAACTGAATTACTCCGACACGCCTTAGCCTTTTCAGCTAGGGGCACCTGTGTCAGTTCTCGGTACGGACATTTAGCTGTCCTTTTCACGGGTCCCGGGGTGAAGCCGACTTGTGCCATTACAGATTCGCCCGCTTCTCGCCATTACGGCTCTCCACGGGGTTCGCTGCTTAGACGGCGCGACGACGCCGCTCGGCTTGCCCTGAGACGTCAGACTAAACGCTAAATGGTACAGGAATATTAACCTGTTTCCCTTTCGGCGTACTCGAATTACGGTACGTCTTAGGACCGACTAACCCTCGGCTGACGAACATTGCCGAGGAAACCTGGCCCCTTCGGCGGCAGGGAGTCTCACCCTGCTTTGCTGCTACTATTACCAGGATTTTCGTTTGTGAACGGTCCACAGGACTTCACAGCCCTGCTTCGACCCGAACACAACGCCTTCCTACGAGATTACCTTGCGGTACTCCGTGGTATCGGTGGTCGACTTGAGCCCCGTCAATTTTCGGGGCCCCAAACCTCGACTGGTGAGCTGTTACGCACTCTTTGAAGGGTAGCTGCTTCTAAGCTAACCTTCCAGCTGTCTGGGGCTTGGGACGCCCTTTAGTATTAACACTTAGTCGACACTTGGGGACCTTAACCACGGGCTGGGTTGTCTCCCTTACGGACTACAAGCTTACCCCAGCAGTCCGGACTCCGACTTTCTAGGATGACGGGGGGTTTGGAGTTTGACAAGCGAGCGAGGGATTTCTCCCCCGGAATCGCCAATCAGTGCTCTACTCCACCGACGATCTCAAGTCAGGTCATGCTGCGACATGTTTCGGAAGGAACCAGCGGATGCCGGGTTAGATTAGCATTTCACTACGAGACGCAGGTCACACGAATGATTTGCAGATCAATACCGTTTACGGTCCTCCACGTAGCTTTCGCCACGCTTCAACCTGCCCACGCCTAGATCACCCGGCTTCGGGTCGTACCCCGGTGACTCCACGCACTTGTATACGTCGTGCCTCGCCAAAAGGCTGCGCACATGTTGCTTTCGCTTCGGCTGCCCAGATAAAAGGTTAGCCATTGCCACCAAGATACACTCCCTGGCCCGTTCTTCAAAACGTAAGATACGACACTGGCAGTGACATTCGTACTACATCCTCGCGAATGATTCCTTCATGCCAGAGATCCTTTCATGCCGTATCGTTCCATCACTATCAGGTTTCAGGCACTTTGCACCTCCCTTCTCGGGGTACTTTTCAGCGTTCGGTCACCCTACTATTTCGCTATCGGTCTCAAGGAGTATTTAGTTTTGGAGGTTGGTGCCCCCCAAATTCCCGCACGATATCCAACGCACGGTACTCAGGGACATGTTCCGGTCTTTTGGCGTACATCTAAGTGACTGTCACACTCTATGGTCTGCCGTTCCAGGCAAGTTCGATTTTACCGCCAGACGTTTGAACAGCCCTACAACACCACATGTCCCCGAAGGGATTCGGTTTGAACTGTGCCGGTTTCACTCGCCGTTACTTACGGCATCTCAATTGATTTCTTTTCCCGCTCCTACTGAGATGTTTCAATTCGGAGCGTTCCCGATCATGAATGATCACTACGGAGAGGTCCCATTCGGAAATCCCGGGTTCATTGGCTCCATGCACCTACCCCGGGCTTATCGCAGCTTGGCACGTCCTTCATAAGCTCTTGAGCCGAGCCATCCACCTGATAGCATAATTCCTAATTACCTAACCAGGTCCAGTAAGCGTCCAGTATACAGCACATATACACGACTTCATATGCCTGAGCTTCAGCACAGGCTATCCATCCTTCCCCGAAAAACTACTTTCCGGGTGCACTTGATGATTATAAAATTAATAGGGGTGAGGATTTGATCGGTTTATCGGCATCTGGGTGATAGTGTTTTTTCGGCTTAGGAGGTGATCCAGCCGCAGATTCCCCTACGGCTACCTTGTTACGACTTAACCCCCCTTGCAAAATTCAGGTTCGAACACGGCACGAAGTCCGTGCCCTCACCCATACCTCACTCGGGTGGTTTGACGGGCGGTGTGTGCAAGGAGCAGGGACGTATTCACCGCGCTATATTGAAACGCGATTACTACGGATTCCAGCTTCAAGAGGGCGAGTTACAGCCCTCGATCCGAACTACGGATGGGTTTGTGAGATTACCAGCCCTTTTCAGGGGAGGGACCCATTGTCCCATTCATTGTAGCCCGCGTGTAGCCCGGGAAATTCGGGGCATACTGACCTACCGTGGCCCGCACCTTCCTCCGATTTAACACCGGCGGTCCCCACAGAGTACCCATCGTCCCGGAGGACATGCTGGTAACAGTGGGCACGGGTCTCGCTCGTTGCCTGACTTAACAGGATGCTTCACAGTACGAACTGGCGACGGCCATGCACCTCCTCTCAGCGATTCAGGCAAGGTCTTCGGCCTGGCCTACATATTGCTGTCGTCCCCGGTGAGTTGTCCGGC
The DNA here is from genome assembly GCF_000007345.1 of Methanosarcina acetivorans C2A. Lineage (NCBI taxonomy): Archaea > Methanobacteriati > Methanobacteriota > Methanomicrobia > Methanosarcinales > Methanosarcinaceae > Methanosarcina > Methanosarcina acetivorans. The sequence continues at coordinate 5,694,119 of NC_003552.1, forward strand.
GTTGAGTCCAATTAAACCGCAGGCTCCACCCGTTGTTGTGCTCCCCCGCCAATTCCTTTAAGTTTCAGCCTTGCGGCCGTACTTCCCAGGTGGCTCGCTTCACGGCTTCCCTGCGGCACCAGACACGGTCGCGCCATGCCTGACACCTAGCGAGCATCGTTTACGGCTGGGACTACCCGGGTATCTAATCCGGTTCGTGCCCCCAGCTTTCGTCCCTCACCGTCGAACCCGTTCTGGTAAGACGCCTTCGCCACAGGTGGTCCCACAGGGATTACAAGATTTCACTCCTACCCCTGTAGTACCTCTTACCTCTCCCGGTTCCAAGTCTGGCAGTATCCCCCGAAAGCCTAACAGTTGAGCTGTCAGATTTCCCGGAGGACTGACCAAACCGGCTACGGACCCTTTAGACCCAATAATCACGATCACCACTCGGGCCGCCGGTGTTACCGCGGCGGCTGGCACCGGTCTTGCCCGGCCCTTGCTAACAGATGTATTTTACACATCCGGACAGCCAGCATATGATGCTGGCACTCGGTGTCCCCTTATCACGGTTTCCCGCATTGTAAAGTTTTCGCGCCTGCTGCGCCCCGTAGGGCCTGGATTCATGTCTCAGAATCCATCTCCGGGCTCTTGCTCTCACAACCCGTACCCGTTGTCGGCTAGTAGGTACGTTACACCCACTACTACCTGATAGGCCGCAGACCCATCCTTGGGCAGACGAATCCGTTTTACGCAGAAAGCATTCCAGCATATGTGCGTTATCCGGTATTATCCCCAGTTTCCCGGGGTTATGCCGGACCCAAGGGCAGGTTATCCACGTGTTACTGAGCAGTACGCCATGTTCACAAAGAACATATGACTCGCATGGCTTAGGCGAACACCGATAGCAGTAACCTCTGGCAGGATCAACCAGAATTGTTAAGGTATCGCACACTTAAAATTAAAGGTCTTGGTCGCAGAAACTTGCACTAACAACATCAATTCAGTTAGTTCATTTTTCGCGATAGATATTTGAAAAACATCTATCACCCAGAATTAACCGAACCGACAAATCCTCGTCAGACAGGAAAGAACTCCTGACTCCATTAAAAGATGAAAGAGATTTTTGTAATTCAACCCACACAACCACATTGTGTGAGGGACAGATAGAAGGCATTTCTTGTATATAAACCTTCTTATTGTTCTCCCACGAATTTGGACCTGTGAGGGATTACGTATAAGGCATTTCTTGCATATAAGCGTTTTCCTTCAAGGAAGGTTGAACAAATTTGAAAGATGGAAAGTGAATGGTTAAAAGATTTCAAAAGAGTTGACCTTTTGAATCCTCACCTTTGTCCGTTTTTATTGGCGACTGCTGTAAAAAACAAACCGCTCAGGCACTATTTATTCCGTTTTTCAGGTTTCGTTTTTAAGTACCTGTTCCGTTTTTCGAACTCTGTTTTTCAATTTCCGTTTTTCACCTTCGGGGTGTCTTGTGACGCCCGAGAAGCAACCCTAACATAGCATATATACTATAAATAATTTTCTGTTGAAAACCTAAAAAAATAAAATTTCAGCTGAACATTTAAAAATATGCATGATGTTTATATACCAGAACTGTACATCCATGTAGGTGATTACTATGGATGTACACACTGAAAGAAGGGATCGATTTTTACATCGAACCCATGCAGAATAAAAAAGTAACTGTTTTTGACACAACACTGCGTGACGGAGAACAGACCCCTGGAGTATCCCTGACTTCTTCTCAGAAGCTGGAGATTTCTCGTCAACTCGACAAACTGGGGGTAGACATAATAGAAGCCGGATTTCCCATATCTTCAGAAGGGGATAAAGAATCCGTAAAATCGATTTCTAATGCTGGGCTTGAAACCACAGTCTGTGGACTTGCTCGTGTGCTGAAAAAAGATATCGATGCCTGTTTTGAAAGTGATGTTGGCCTTGTGCACACTTTCGTTCCGACCTCGGATGTACAGCGGATCTATACCATCAAAAAGAGCCAGGAAGAAGTCATTCAACTGGCTGTGGAAGCGGTCCAGTACATCAAAGATCACGGACTGAAGTGTATGTTTTCTGCAATGGATGCCACCAGAACCGATCCTGCATACCTCATAGAGGTTTTCAAGGCGGTTCAGGAGGCAGGATGCGATATCATTAACGTGCCGGACACCGTCGGCGTTATGGTTCCGTCTGCAATGTACAGGCAGATAAAAGACATTGCAGCTGAAATAACGATTCCGATAGACGTACACTGCCACAATGATTTCGGGCTTGCAGTAGCAAACAGTCTTATGGCTGTTGAAGCAGGGGCATCTCAGGTACAGGTCACTATTAACGGTATAGGAGAAAGAGCAGGAAATGCTGACCTTGCCCAGACAGTGATGAGCCTGGCATCAATCTACGGTATAAAAACCAATATTCGGACAGAATACCTCGTAGAAACCTCGAAAATGATCGAAAACTACACCGGAATCAGGCTTCCACCAAACACGCCTGTGGTCGGGCAAAACGCCTTTTCCCACGAGTCGGGAATCCACAGCCAGGGAGTGCTTGAAAAATCCGATACCTTCGAACCAGGTATTATGACCCCGGAAATGGTCGGGCACAGACGGCGCATTGTTCTTGGAAAGCATACAGGCAAACACGCAGTCAAACAGTCCCTTGAGTCTGCTGGCGTAAAAACCAGTGAAAATCAGCTCGATGAGATTGTGCTCAGGATCAAAGAAATCGCAAACAAAGGGAAACAGATAACAGACGCTGATCTCTATGCAGTTGCCTCTGCAGTGCTAGGAAAAGCAAGTTCTGAAGAAGAACTGATTAAACTCAAAGAAGTATCCGTCATGACAGGAAACATCCTCACACCTACAGCTGTGGTCAAGGCAGATATTGAAGGCAAAGAAATAATTGCAGCAAAAACCGGAGTAGGTCCTGTGGATGCTGCCCTTAAAGCCGTAAGGGATATCCTGGGCGAGAGCAACCATTTCAGGCTCCAGGAATTCAGGATCGATGCTATCACGGGAGGAGCTGACGCTCTTGCCGATGTGTACATAGGTCTCGAAAACGAAAAGGGCAGAATTGTAACAGCACGTTCCGCAAACCCGGACATAGTCATGGCTTCCGTAGAAGCCCTCATAAACGCTATGAACCTGCTGTATAAGAAAGAAAAAAGCTAAAAAGGCAAGAAAAAGACTGAAAAGCCGGAAAATAATACCGGAACCGGCACTTGAAGCCTTAAGGATAAGGCAGACACCTGTTAATTTTCGGGTTTGTGTTCCTCAAGCATGTATAAAGTAAAATAAAATGAAATGGAATACAAACCCATGCCTTATCCAATCATTGATTCTCACTGTCACCTTGATTTTCCCAAATTCAACCCCGACCGGGAAGAGGCTATCCACCGCGCCCGGAAAGCAGGAGTTGTCGGAATGGTCAACTCCGGAATTTCCCTGAAAGGCAACCGCATGAGTCTCGAGCTTGCAGAGAAGAACGAGGACATCCACGCCTCTCTGGGCCTGAGCCCCGACATCGGGAGAGGGGGGACTGATGACGTCATCAACTCAATCCTATCCCAGATCGAAGACAATGCCGGAAAAGCGGTGGCGATCGGAGAAGCCGGTCTGGACTTTCAGGACTGCAAAACTAATGAAGAACGAGAACGTCAGACAGCTTCGTTCAAAAAAGTAATCGAGCTTGCAAAAGACCTGGAAAAACCCCTTGTGGTGCACGCCCGGATGGCTGAAGCCGAGGTCCTGGAGCTTGTCAGAAACGTGGACACCGTAATCTACCATTGCTATAGCGGTTCCCCTGAGACCATGCAGGAAATTGTGGACGCAGGTTACTATATTTCCCTGGCCACCCTTGTCTGTTTTTCCGAACACCACCAAGCTCTTGCAGCTGAAGTGCCCCCTGAGAACCTGCTTCTGGAAACCGACAGTCCTTTCCTCTCCCCCCGCAAAGGCAGAAACGAGCCTGCATATATAGTGGATTCAATTCCGGTTGTAGCGCAACTTAAGGAAATGAAACCTGCAGAAATTGCGAGAACCGTCACTGGAAACGCACGCAGGATTTTCAAGATATGAAGTTTTAAAATAGTTTTAGAAAAAAGAAGGAAAAAAACAAAAAGTAAAGGGAAAGCAGAAAAAAAAGCAGAAGAGGAAGAAATATGGAAGTCCGGTACATCTGCCCCACAGCCTACGATTCCAGTGTTTACCTTGTAAATGGGAAAGTCCTTATCGATGCGGGAATGAGCAGCGACCTGATCATCAGGGAACTTGAAAAATCTATCAAGCTTACTGACCTTGAACTGATCATCCTGACCCACTGCCACTATGACCACACTGCCGCAGCTGCAGAAATTGCGGAGAAGAGCGGAGCAAAAGTTGGAATCCACAGAGCAGACCTTGAAGGTGTAAACGACGAGTATCTCAGTGTTTCCGTGCTCTTCGGAGACCGTGCCCCGGCTGTCAAACCAACAGTCATCTATGAAGAAGGAGACAGAATTCCCATAGGAAACGAGGAGTTTCTCGAAGTTATCCACACCCCGGGACATTCAAAAGGGAGCATCTGCCTCTATGAGCCCGTCTCAAAAAGCCTCTTTTCGGGAGACACTGTCTTTCCAGGAGGTGGTTTCGGAAGGATGGACTTTGAAGGCTCAGAACCTGAAAAAATGCTTGGTTCCGTAGAAAAACTCACAAAACTCGATGTAAAAAACCTGTACTCAGGACATGGAGCCCCCAATGATAGGGACGGGAATAAACAGATCATGGCTTCTTATACAATGCTAAAGATGATGATGGGAGTCTGAAGGCAACGAATAAGGAAAAGAGCTTAAAGATTGGGAGTTCGGAAGCAGACTATGGTAAAAGATACAGCAGTCCCGATAGAAAATAAAAAATTTACCAGGGAAAAAAAAGATAAAGAAAAGGATAAAAAACCTGATAGAGAAAGAGCTGGCAGGAAAACAGGTTTTTTTGTCCCAAAAAAAGTAGAGACAGGAAAAAAAGGAAAATTAGGACGAAAATCGGAAGGGAAGGCAGAAGAAAAAGCAGAAGGGAAAGCCGGAATCAGCACCTCAACAATATCTGAAAGGGCAGTTCTGAAACCCTCAGCAGGAAAAAGAAAAAAAGCAGAATCGGGACCTGGAACCAAAACCGGAAAGAAGGAAAAAAAGCAGAAAAAAAGCTTTTCTTCATCTCTCCCCGCATCAAAATTTCTCCCGATGAGCCCTGAAGAAGTAAAGGCTCGCGGCTGGAAAGAACTTGACATCATCCTGGTTACCGGAGATGCCTATGTGGATCATTCCAGTTTCGGGACTGCAATAATAGGAAGGGTCCTTGAGGATGCCGGCTTCAGAGTGGGAATAATTGCCCAGCCCAGATGGGATAACCCTGAGGATTTAAAGAAACTCGGGAGGCCCAGACTCTTTTTTTCCGTAAGCGCAGGAAACACCGATTCAATGGTCAGCAACCTGACTCCGGGCCTTAAACCCCGGAAAAAGGACGCATATTCTCCCGGAAACAAAACAGGGCTTCGTCCAAATCGCTCCGTGATTATCTATTCCAACAGGATAAAAGAAGCTTTCCCCAATGTGCCGATAGTGCTCGGAGGAATCGAAGCTTCCCTCAGGCGCTTTGCTCATTATGATTATCTTTCGGATAAAGTCAGGCAGGCAATTCTTGCCGACGCCCCCGCAGACCTGGTTGTCTATGGCATGGGCGAACTCCAGATCGTAGAAATTGCAAAACGTCTTCAAGCCGGAGAGGACATCCGGAAGATCAGAGACATCCCCGGCACGGTCTGGAAAATGGAAGTCAGAGCCTGGAAAGAGCTCAAAGAAAAGGGCAAAGGGACGAATGAAGCTGTGGCTAGGGATACAGCCCCTGAAGCAGCCGAATTTTTTAAGGAATATATCGAAATCCCTTCTTTTTCCGAAGTTTCTCAGGATAAAGCGGCTTTTGCAAAAGCTTTCCGCACATATTTTCTGGAACAGAATCCCATCACCGGAAAAGGCATTGTCCAGCCTCACCCAAAAACCGTTATTGTGCAGAACAGGCCCATGCGTCCTCTGACAGAAGCGGAACTTGACCATGTTTATGAGCTGCCTTATACGGGGGAAGCCCACCCCTCCTATACCGAGCCCATCCCTGCCCTTGAGATGGTAAAATTCTCCCTGACAACACACAGGGGCTGTTTCGGAGGCTGTTCTTTTTGCGCCATCACCCAGCACCAGGGGCGTATGATCACAAGCCGCAGTATCGAGTCCGTCCTGCGGGAAGCAAAGAAGCTTACGGAAAAGCCGGACTTCAAAGGCATAATCAACGGGGTCGGAGGTCCCACTGCCAATATGTACGGCATGGGGTGCAGATCCTGGGAAAAGCAAGGAGCCTGCCTGGATAAAGCCTGCCTCTACCCGCGGGTCTGCCCGGCTCTCGATACCAGCCATAAAAAACTGCTCGAATTAATGAAGCGCCTGCGCGAGCTTCCCGGAGTCAAACATGTCTTTACAGGTTACGGCGTGCGCTACGACCTTGCCCTTGAGGATGAGGAATACCTCGAAGAACTCTGCACCCACCACATAAGCGGGCAGCTGCGGATTGCACCTGAACATTTCTCAAAGCGAGTAACCGATGCAATGTCCAAGCCGGGAAAGAAAGTTTATGAGAGATTTTCCGAAAAATTTGCCGCCTTTAACAAAAAATGCGGCAAGGAACAGTACATCGTAAACTATCTTATGTCGGGCCACCCGGGATGTACCCTTAAAGATATGATCGAAATGGCGGAGTATTTACGGGACCATGGAGGCTACACCGAACAGGTACAGGACTTTACCCCAACACCCATGACGGTATCAACCTGCATGTACTACACGGGGCTTGACCCGTTCACAGGCAAAAAAGTGTATGTTGCAAAAGATAAAAAAGAAAAAGCCATGCAAAGAGCCCTTATGCACTACAGGAGCCCTGCAAACTATGAACTCGTATATGAAGCCCTGGAAAAAGCAGGAAGGCTTGACCTTGTGGGAAACGCTCATAAGTGCTTGATAAGGAGAAAAGAGAAACAATGAAAGTGAAGAACTTAGACATACCGACTTCAAATGAACAGGATCGGAAGGAACCAGATTTTCGGGGAAAATTAATGGTTTCCCTCAAAATTTCGGGGAAAATTAATGGTTTCCCTCAAAATTTCGGGGAAAATTAATGGTTTCCCTCAAAACCCCCGGCACTCACGCAGGAAAACTCTCAGTTTCCCGCTTACCTGTCCGCAGTAGGTAGTTAAAGGCCTTTCCTTGATCTCAATTAGCAGGTTTGCTTCTCCATCCCAGCTAAAATGGGCAACTATGCCGTGCCTTCAAGTACCCCTTAATTTCTTGGCTGCAGATCTACTCCTCATAAATCAATTCGATGGACTCGCACTAGCACCGCCTGGAGGCTTTAAAGTAATATTCAAAAACGCCTTTGCACCAATCTTTGAATCTACTCCCATACCCGATAAGCACATAATCGCGATCAATCTTCCCATCGGGCCCGGGCAGTGCTAGCATACCAAACCTGTCATTGATGTTAACGATTATTCTAAGTTCATCTATATAACGGATTTCTATGGCTTTCAAGAGTTTTTCGGGTAAACCCGACAGTAAGTCTTCAGATAGAAAACCTTCACCAAACTTCCAAGGAGAAATAACACGGAAATTCACTCCTTCATTGAGCTTCTTTTTTATGAGAGGCATAAAGAAGTGGGGAAAATCATCAGTAAGGTACCAGGCATATTCATGCATCTCCTCTAAAAGCTGTGTTGTTCTGTTGACCACCGTAAAAACTCCATGAACCTCTTCTGCTTCTTCAAAAGCGTCAAGTTCCCTGAGTAGATGTGGAGGTATAGCAGAGGTGTCATGATGCAGAAAAAAGTCCGACTTTTGAGCGATAATCTCCAAATTTGGTATTGATGAGACTACAAGCCTTCCAAGAGAAGTGAGGGAATAACACCCTTCACTATCTTTACTAATCAGACTGCTTTTAAACAGGCGGTTCAATTGCCTTGCTGCCTCAGGAGACGTAGCGTTTATTGTATTTGTTAGCCGGGTGAATGTCAATGATTCTTTCTCCAGAGCCTTCAATATGGCAAGCCTGCTCTCGGATGACAGCTCAGCAAAAAGCTCGTGACTCTTCATGCCTTTACATTCTAACAATTATGCTACTTAGTCATACCGATGTAACTACTGTAACATCTGTTCCAGATTTTTCTTAAATAAACGCACTTGAGTATAGCTATTGGTGAAATAAATAGTCAAGAAGGAATTAGAATACTCATGTAGAATTTTCTGGAAGTTAAAACAATGAACACTATAAAGGCCAGACTGTTAAATAGAAAGGCATCAAGTGCAAAGAGCAGACCCGATGAAATAGTAAAGATCCTCTCCCTTAAGCCGGGGCAGAAAATTGCGGATGTTGGCTCTGGGGGAGGCCATTTTTCCCTCCTTTTTGCCAGATATGTCGGCAGTGAAGGAAAAGTATATGCGACCGATACAAACAAGGGATTCCTTGACTTTGTAAGCAACAGTTCGGAAAAAAGCGATTTTCATAATATCGTCACCGTGCTTGCTGAGGGGGATAGGTTTCCTTTTACGAATGAGAAACTGGATCTGGTCTTTCTGCGTAACGTGTATCATCATCTTCCCAACAGGGAAGTCTATTTCAGGGATCTGGCCGCAGCCCTGAGCACTGGAACAAGGGTTGCGATCATCGATTATGACGGCAGAGGTAAATGGAGCTTCCATCGACTCTTCTGTCACAGTGTCCCAAAGGAGACAATAATCAACGAAATGGCTGTAGCAGGATACTGCCTGGTAGAAGACCACACATTCCTGCCAGAGCAGAGTTTTCTGATCTTTTCGGCAGCCAATAATAAAAAGAACTGCAATCAAGAGGGGACCCTGTTTTGAAGACAGATGGGATTGCTTCGGACTCGAATATTTTGAATGGAAAAGAGTATCTAGTCGCGGTTGGAGTTGTGCTGCTGGGGCTCTTCATGTCCGTAATGGATACTGTCATTGTAAACATAGCACTGCCCAGTATAACTGCTTATTTCGGGAATACGATTTCCGAATCACAATGGGTTGTAACTGCTTATTTGATAACTATCACGGCATTTATGATAGTTTTTGGAAAGCTCTCCACATACACGGGCCTGAAAAAGATGTTTCTTGGAGGGATTGCTCTTTTTACGGTAAGTTCTCTTGGATGTGGTATGGCTTCTTCTCTTCTTATGCTCATCACCTTCAGGATAACTCAGGCAATTGGAGGGGCCATGGCGAGTTCTATCAGTATGGCCCTTATTTATAGGATTAGCCCTCCTGACAAGCAAGGAAAGGCAATAGGTATCATGGGTGCAACTGTTGCCATCGCAAGCCTTGCAGGTCCGGGTATTGGAGGCATATTGATCGAGATGTTCGACTGGAGAGCCATTTTCCACATTAACATCCCGATAGGAATAATTGGACTCTTCATAGGAATTCCTTATCTCAAAGTAACAGATACCAAGAAAAAAGGAGAAAACATCGATTGGATAGGGGCTGTAAGTTTTGCAGTTGGCATCACATCACTCATGGTCTTGTTCAATGCAATCACTACAAAAGGCCTGTATTCCATGGAGGTTCTGGTTACCTTTACAGTGATGTTTTTCGCATTTATGCTCCTGGGATGGAATGAAAGACGGCAGATAGATCCCATGCTTGATACCGGCGTTTTCCGTGAACCGATGTTTTTTCTGCCTCTTTTGAGCACGATTCTTTTCTTTGCTGCAGTTTTCATGCTGAACATAACCATGCCTTTCTATCTGGAAGAGGTTCTGGAATTTACCCCGTTACATGTGGGGATGCTGATGATGGCCATTCCTGTTGTCCTGATAGTTGGCTCTCCGATAGTAGGCTGGCTGTATGACCATTATCTATGGCAACATTTCTCAACCATGGGACTATTAGTAGCCTTTTCAGCCCTGCTAATATGTGCCTGGGCGATACTGGATGAAAGACTGGGAATAATCTTATTCTCAATGGGTTTGTTTGCAGCTGGATATTCCCTTTTTCAGAGCCCCAATAATATTGAGATAATGCGGGGATTGCATAAAGACAGAGCAGCTATCGCTTCCAGTATTGCAAACACGGGCAGATATTTTGGAATGGCAATCGGGGCATCTTTTGCATCTGTAATTCTTTCCATACAGTTCTTGTCTACAGAACTGACAAAGGCATTACCCGAAATCGATATCAACAGCCTGACATTATCCTCAGGAGTAACGCTGGCTATAGCTGCCCTGCTATGTATAATTGCTGCCTGGCCTTCTTACATAAGGAACAGAAATAATTGACTTACCTTAATCATATAACTGAAAAGTTTACTCTGAAAAAATATTTGTTACTGTTTAGATCAGATCAGCTACTTAGATTATACAATTGATCACAGTGAAAGAAGGAAACCGAAATGACTCTTAAGCTTGTAGAAAACCTTCAGAAACTGGGTTTTACAGGTAACGAAGCCAAAATCTACACAGCGCTTGTCTGCTTCAAGCAGGCGCGAGCCAGTGAGATTGCAGAAAATGCAGGAGTTCCGAGACCCAAGATATATGGAGCCCTCAGAGGAACGGAGAAAAAAGGCTATGTAAGGATAATTGAAGGCGAACCGACCTTTTTTTGCTGCGTCCGACCAGAAGAGATCATTTTAAAATTAAGGGCAGATTTTATGCTCTTTTTAAGTGAAACTGCCAGTGAACTTAACGCATTGAACTCCACCTCTTTTTCATCTCCAGGAAGGTTTCCAGGAACTAAGAGTAAGGACTTGAAAATTTGTCTAAAAAAAGCAAAATGGGGATTTCAATTTCCAACTCTAACTCCTAAAGTTATGTAAGCAGGGCTGTATCGATTCGGTACTTAGTACTCATACATGATCATCGGTTAAGGAATTTTCTTGCTTGACGGTGTCGATTTTGTACCAGAAGCCTGCTTAAATTTTGACTCTTTTACATAAAATCGATACTTTGTTCCAGCCTACAAAACAATGAAATTTTTGATGATTGTTGTGGAAATGAAGGCAATTTGTCAAGGTTCCCCATCTAATAAAAGACGCATGAAATACTTTTCCCTGCTTACTCAATACCCCTGGCATTCACGCAGGAAAGCTCTCAATTTTCCGCTTACCTGTCCGCAGTAGGTAGTTAAAGGCCTTTTCTGGATCTCAATTAGCAGGTTTGCTTCTCCATCCCAGCTAAAATGGGCAACTATGCCGTTGCCTTCAAGAACTCCGGAATTTCCAGTTGAAGTTTCAATCCCGTAAGCCTGGAGTTTTTTCTTCATACAGGAAAAAACCTCTGGAGTAACATTTCTAAATTTGATGCCCTGACAACCTTCAGTATCAATTTTTCTCTCGCCCATATTTATACCAGGCTCCTGGATTTCCTTTAAGAACCGTGGCACTGTCTTACGAATTGTTTTATTTTCATGGCTGCGACTTCACAGCTGACAATAAATGGTTTTTCTGTGATTGTAATCGTAAGGATGGACTGCCCGTCCCATTGGAAGTCTGCCACAATCCCTGACCCCGAGAGTTCTCCTCTATTTCCCGGCGGGACATGGATGCCGGAGTCCTGAAGCTTTTCCTTCATACAATTAAACACCTCAGGAGGTACATTACTAAACTTTATAGGTCTACAGCTCATGGTCTTTCCTCCTATAGAAATATCCAAAAAGATTGTCACTCATTTTTTTCGTTCATTCTATAAAGTAATGAGGTTTCTAAAAAATTAAAATTTGGAGTTTTCACATCAATAAAGGATAGTTCAGAGTTTATTAAGACATTTATAAAAGTTGATTAGGATTCTAGCATCTGATTTCCGCAGACGTCCTTCCAATTTTCATAATTTTTCCTGCTATCGTTTTTTCTGAAAACTGCCCTAGCTACTCAAACATTTATTTTTGAAATTTTGCAAACTCTTTGGCCTTTTGTCTTCATTGAGAACTTCCAGAAGCCGTTTACCTAAGCTTCAGTTGAGACAATGACCGAAATTTTCTAATAATTCCCCAAAAACGATAGCAAAAAAAATGTTATTTTTTTGAAGACATGTCGAATAAGAAAGAGCGATTACTCGCTCTCCCTCTTCTAAGAACCGTACGTGAAAGTTTCCCTTCATACGGCTCAAGCGTTCTATAACCTTTTCTGTATCAGGTAGCAGTCTTTTTTTTAAATGGATTGACCTTTCCGAGGATTCAATTTGTTTTGACGTTCATAGAAGTAATCCACATTAAGAAATAGATTCATTTGTAGTTTTAAAGGAATGTGTCTATAGATTCTGGTTTTTGATAAAAGCAGTAAATTGTTCTTTTCTGTTCTGAAATTCCACCTTCTGGTAGTGCTTCTTTTCCAGTATTTGTTGACAATCCAATCTTTGGGTTTGTTTAAATGTCTTCTTTTAGCCCATTTCCATAACAGTTCCCAAATTCTGTGGTCAAGTGTCTGGAAAATATCCGAGGAGACCACGGAATTATGGTAGTTAGCCCAACCTCTTATTATGGGGTTTAGTTTGGAGATTAAGAATTCCTGAGACCATGCCTTTCCTTCAGTTATGGTTTGACTGATAGTTTCAGTAAATCTTTTAATGGACTTTTTGGAGGGTTTGATAAGAAGCTTACCGTTGTACTTGCGGAAATTCCAGCCCAGAAAGTCAAAGCCTGCATCAATGTTTGTGATAAGGGTTTTATCATCCGAGAGCTCAAGACCACGTTCTTTGAGAAAAGTAGCAATTATATCTTTAATTTCTTTAGCAGTTTCTTCTGAATTAGCAGTAACTATGAGGTGAGTAGCACAGAGGAGTTTCACCCCTAGGCCCTCTCAGCACCGGACTTGAACCTCTCAGCTCATCCGGCTCCCATTATCCAGCCTCAGGAAAAATACCCATTTGCCAGTGAACAAAAAGTTTTGGATCCCTTCTGGCAATTTTGCCAAGCCAGTATCTCGCTCGTCGCTTGTGGCCTGCAAGTTTCTTGTATTTACGTTGGGCCCAGCGAGTCAACACCCGATTCATATGCTTGAGTACACAGTACAGTTCAGACTTGTAAAAGAGTCCATAGTAGTTGACCCACCCTCGAAGTATAGGATTAAACATGTGGGAAAGGTCTTCTAACGTTTTATCTGGTTTTAGGTGCATTCGCCAATCATGAATTTCTTGCTGCATAGACTTTTTAGCAGTGTTACTGACTGCTGGAGTAAAGTTGATAAAGTGTTTCCCGTATTTGTTCTTTGACCTACGGGGTCTAAAGGTATAACCCAGAAAGTCAAATTTTGTTTCTGGATAATCACCTTGACGATCATCATCTTTACAATAGACAATCCGTGTTTTGCTAGGATGTAGCTCGAGACCAAATTCAGATAAACGCTTGTCCAACTCAATCCACAGCCTTTCTGCCTCTTCTCTGCTTCGGCAGTGTATGACACTATCATCGGCGTATCTTTCAAATGGATTATACCGATGATGACTATCCATCCACTGGTCAAAAGCATAATGAAGAAACAGATTCGCAAGAAGCGGACTAACAACGCCTCCCTGGGGAGTTCCTTTTGTCCGTTCATTGACTGTTCCATCTGCCATCTGAAAGGGTGCTTTGAGCCATCTCTGAATGTAGAGAATGATCCATGGTTTGTCAGTATGCATACTGACTTGCTTCATTAGCAGATCGTGATTAATATTGTCAAACAATCCTTTGATATCGAATTCCAGTAACCAGTTATATCTCCAACAACGCTTACGTGTTGCAGCAAGAGCGTCTGCAGCTGACTTGCCGGGTCTATAGCCGTAAGAGTCGGGGTGAAAGAGTGGTTCTAATTGCGGTTCCAAATAGATTTTTGTAACCATCTGTGCTACCCTGTCGAGTACTGTGGGAATTCCCAGAATGCGAGTTCCGCCGCTCTTTTTAGGGATTTCGATTGCTTTCACTGATGGGGGGAAATAGCAGCCAGAGGACATTCTATTCCAAATCTTATAGAGATTGTTTGTTAGATCTGATTCAAAAGCTGCAATGTTTTCATCATCAACACCAGCAGCACCTTTGTTTGCTTTTACTCTCTGAAAAGCTTCTTGTACTATATCTTTAGAGATTTCATAAGGCTTTGTTTCGTCCATGGGTTCCTCCCTTGATTTGTCAGGTTGACCAATTTTCAAAACTGGATAACACAATCCCTTCGCTTCACTCCCATTACAGGAGCTTCATCACTACTACGGATTGTTCCGCCCCTGTACATCGCTTCGATACTTTCCTCCTTACGGGTCCTCCGCTTGGAATTTTCTCTTACCATCGAAGTACAGGTTCCCACGTTCCACACAGAAGCCTGTGCTAAGTTCACGCCACCTTCATGCCGGCCACCATCTGGTCAGTAAACAGGTTTCTTCCAGACTTATCCCAGGTTAACGACTACCCCCTGGTTTTGATGACATCCCTACGCTTTCGACACTTTATCAGTGGTTCATTGCGTTCGTCTCCATAGCACATACCTGACGAGGTCAAGTCTCGCCTTTTCCATAACGCTCACTACCATGGCTTTTGACCACAGCAGCTTATGGTGGTTTGGAATCTCTACCTGTATAGCGATTCCGAGGGGCCCACCCTCATCTTCTATGCAGCATAGTTACACTATGCGACATTCTGTCACACGGATTCGCTTTCGTGGCGCACAATCATCAGCAAAACGGACATAATTGACCTTGTGCTTGTTTTGATGAGATTTGTCGATTGTTCCGTCTGATCTGGAGTAAAATCTCATCGACAAGGCGTTTTCTAAGCCGTTTAAGACCATATTTCCAATTATTGGTGATATAGGCCCTCCTTGCGGTGTGCCTTTCTCGGTAGGAAACAGATGATAATTCTCAATATATCCGGCTTTTAGGAACTCTTTAAGGATTCGTTTATTCATAGGGATTCAAGTATCCAGTTATGGTTGATTTCATCAAAACAAGCTTTAATATCACCTTCGACAATCCATTCTGGAGCAATTTTCTTGCTTAAACAGATGTGAAGGTAAGCGTAAGCATCTTTCGTTGAGCGATAAGGTTTAATCCCAAATGAGGTCTTGTCGCCTGTAGCAGATTCGATTGGTCCTAACATCAGAGAATGTAGAGTTTGTATTGCTCTGTCATACATAGTTGGTATGCTAAGAGGCCGTAGTTTGCCGTTCTTCTTTCGAATGTACTTCCGTGTTAATGGTTTCGCACGGTAGCCTTTGTTCGTTAGTTGTAGGGCAGAACGCATCTTATCTGCTGACGATGACCATATAATTCCATCAATTCCGGGAGTGCGACTTCCCTTGTTAGTGGTTACTTTACGAATTGAAAGTAATTTGGCATAAAAGGACCGGGTCAGAAGACGGGAGAGTTTGTTCACAGTTTTCCATTTTCCGTTATTTGCTGCACTTGCAATTCGAGACTGAAGGTTATTAACAACTTCTTTAACTCTTTTCCAATCAATGCTTTTCCATTGTTGGGTGAGTTCTTTGTCTGTAAGGTCCGTAACCGAAGTTATCTCTGGTTCTCTTACATTCATAATTAAACAATCCCTATTGCTTTCGTGACCAATGGCAAGTGGGCATGCTTTCGCATTGAGGTAAGAGTTTTTTTCCCCCCTCTATATTCCCCATTACAGGGAATCTTTAGCTTTTTGCCATTTCCTCTGCCACCTGTAGTGTCGGTTCTTCTCACGAAGTTCCTACCTCATTGAGGACCACAAATGGTTTACCGAGTTCTACACACTGGATAATTGCTGAACACTTAGGAGGATCCTATAGGCCGGAAACCCATTCGTCCATTCGTTATGACACGGAATCGGATTGTCATAACCGGGTTTCGATGCCATTTGGCTCATGCGTGATTCAACCTGCTTTCGCATGTTACAAGTCACGACCCCTGTGAATCTTCACCTTTCGGTTCTCCATATGTCCATTTTCCTAGTGGTTTGAAACTGTCAGGTTCAGTTTTACACCTCATTGTCCTCTGAGCTTTGCACAAATCCGTTGCCGGGGATGCACATCAGAGTAGGGACATTCTGAATGGATAGAATGGCGATTGTACCGCAATCCAGAGTATAACTTTCTCGTCGCACGATCCCATCTTGTGGCGTACCTGCTTTGGTTGGATTCAGATGACGTTTGTAGATAAAACCTGCTTTGAGAAATTGAGTTAGTATTGACTTTTCCATCGGAACGTTAGTCAGCAACCACTGATGATTTATATTATCGAAACATCCATTAATATCGCCTTCCAAGATCCGTTGAGCTGAATTTTTCCTGCTTAGACATAGAAATATTTGCTGACAAGCATCCTTAGTGCTTCGATGTCTTCCGAATCCAAAAGACCTCATATCAGACATATTTTCAGCTATGGGTTCAAGAGCTAAGGAGTATAAGGACTGTACAGCTCTGTCATACATTGTTGGGATACCTAAAGGGCGTTTCTTCTTCTTACCAGGTTTATTAATGAAGACTCTTTTGAGGGGTTTTGCTTTGTATCTTTTACCAGTGAGACTAAGGACAGCCTTTATTTTGGAGGTAGGGGTTAACCATCTCTCACCGTCAATTCCAGGGGTCCTTTTTCCCTTGTTTTGAGTGACCCTTCTTACTACTAAAAGTTTGGCGGAATAAGAATGAGTCAGCAAGTACTGTAATCTCTTGACGAGGTTCCATTTGTTTTGTAAGACTGCTTTTGTAATCCGGGTTTGCAGCTTATTAACACTTTTCTCTACATGGTTCCAGTTGATGGTTTTCCAGTTTTGGTAGAGTTGAAAGTCTGTAAGTTTCTTATCCTGAGAGGATATCGTTGAATTACTTACATTCAGAAGTTTGCCTCCTTTCATACAATAGAACACCAATAGGCAAGTCTGCACCCTTTAAAGTCAGGGCAAAGTTAGAACCCCTATCATGCGTCTTCGGTTAAGTGAGGAATCATGATAAATTGCCTCCATTTTCGTAACAGTTCTCAAAAACTGTATCCCATTGAGAGTTGGAACTAGGTATCGATTTCATGTAAAAAGGACAAAATTTAAGGCGACTTTTGGTGCAAAATCGATATCCTTCAGGCAAGAAAATTCCTTAACCGATGACCAATGGAACCCCTATCCATTCCATTGAAGAATGGCTTTCGCTTTTTGCCTAGATCCTCTGCCCTCTATGCAATTAATTCCCTTCACAGGGTTTCTACCTTTTTTTTTGGAGAGGAGCATATAGAGTTTACCAAGTTCTATACCACGAATAATGTGAGTACCTTAGAAGCCATCTATAAACCGAGAATCATTTGTCCATTTGCTATAATGTCCGCAGACCCGTTATAGTCTGATTCTGCACCTTTTGGTTTAAGCGTGTCAACCTGCTTTCGCTTATTCGACTTCACGATTTTTACGATGGTTCACTTTACGTTCTTCATAGCATTCTTATCCTAACCAATTATCAAAGTCAGGCTCCTTGATTTCTTGATATTGTCTTGTAAGCTTCACACACAAACGTTACCATTTATGCACGTCACAATAGGATTACCTCAAATGGAAAAGGTAACGTAGTGGCGCAATTCATAGTATAGCTTCTTGTCGCACCTGCGGAAAGTCAGTAGCATAAATGATTCATAGGAAACTTGTGTGTAAAAGCCTTTCAAGCATAAACCTTTTTACAAGGCGCTGAAGAAAAAAGAAGCTTGAACTTGTTTGATTTCATATAATGCTTAAAAAAGAAAGAATAGGATTTGCGATAAATCTTTATTTTTTATTGTTCGATATCAAACGAACAGAGTCCCTTGTATTAAATAGATAGCTTGGAGGGTTTTCCAGAAGATCTCCAGCTTCAATCCTAAGGTATAAGCCTTCTTCATCGACATGATTCCCAAAAAGCGGCAAAAGATCCTTAGTCCTGATTTTCAATAAATAGCCTGCTCCTGTGAAGCTGTCACCGCTTGGGCAGGAATTTAAGACCAAACCATCGGCAACATATTCATACCTTTTAGGAGAAACTGTAATTGGCCCTTCAACTACTGAACCATCACTAGTTTCCAGCAAAAGAATAACAGAGCCAAACACATAATCGACAGGATAGCCTTCAACATCATCCTCGTCATAAGTATGTTCATTGGTTCCAATACCTATCGTCACTATTCCGTTATTATCCACGTTTATCGAATTAGGACAGGAATAAGGCTTAATATCCATACAACCCAAAGCAGTCGGTGCACAAGCAAATAAAAAAATTAGCCCACATAATAATGCTAGAAATAATTTAACTCCTTTTATAGTCTCTACCTCCTTAAACGAAAAGAACAAAAATCAGACGCCCTATTTCGAGAGTTTGAAATTAATGCTCATGAGCCTTATTAAATTTTTGGAATATATTCTTTTTCTTTTTATAAGAAGATGAGCATATTACTCATTAAAGAGTTTAAGGAAGCAAAAGCTTCTCAAAAATGTAGCAGTAAAAAGCCATTCAAATTCCTCGGAATAGCGTCGAAAGATCAATTTGACTATTCCGAAATACTTTCAGGAAAAACTAAGCAGAAAGCTTAAAACATCTGGCAAATGTGAACATCGGAAACGATATAAAGAGTCGAGAAAGTTTTCATCAATATTGACACAAAGTAAAAGATGCGAGAAATAAAAATTAGAGTTTAAGTAATGATCTAAAATAGAGATAAAAGTCTTAAGGCTACATATAAGTCGCCTCATAAAAAGCTTATCTTAAAACTCATTCCATTGCCATTGCCACAAGCTCTACAATATCGATTATCTCGATGTTTCCGCCTGCATCCCTGAGGTTCCTCACGCAGAGGGGGCAGGAGGTTACGATATAGTCCACGCCTTCGGGTACGTCTTCGAGTCTGTTTCGGGCAAGTTCAAGGGAGATGTCGGGGTATCCGATCCTGACTCCGCCCCCACCGCCGCAGCAACGGGAGTTTTCTTTGATATTTTTCATCTCTTTGAGGGTGCAGATAGCCTGAATAACTTTTCTTGGGGCGTCATAGACCTTGTTGTGCCTGCCCAGATGACAGGGGTCATGGTAGGTGACCGTCAGGTCAAGGTGCTTGAGGTTTAACTCTTCAAGGTGCTCGGCAAGAAACTCGGGGAGGCTGATGACCCTGAGCTCTTTGGGGTAGTTGTTTTTGAGGGTAGTGTAACAGCCGGCACAGCCCGTGATGACGGTGTGGGCTCCCATTTTCCGGATCTGCTCAAGGTTGTGCTCCATGATCTTTTCCGCATCTTCCCGGAAACCCGTACGAAGGAGGGGAGAAGCACAGCACTGCTCGTCCGGCAGGAGGGTTACCCCAAAGCGCTGCAGAACCCCGAATGTCTTTTTTGCAAATTCCGGATAGCGATAAGAGTCAAAACAACCTACAAAGTAGACATAATCGGATTTCGCCGGGAGTTCTGCACGTTCCGAATCGGAAAGCCAGTGTAATCGGCTTCTTGTTTCCCCGAAGGAGTTGCCACTGGTCATAACTGCAGCTTTCAGCTTTTCCTGGGCTTCGGTTGTCACCCCGCATTTTACCAGCTGGGCGCGGGCAGCTTCCACCACTTCAGGAGGATTTGCTCCGGCAGGGCATTTGGCAGCGCAGATCCCGCAGGTTGTGCAGGAAGCAAGGCTTGGGAGGACATCTTCGGAGGGGGGTCTTCCTTCAAGCAGGCTCTTAATGATAAGCATTCTTCCGCGTGTATTTGCAGACTCCCAGCCGACCACATCAAAGACCGGGCAGACTGAGCGGCAGGTTCCGCACTGCACGCATTTATAAACTGAACGGCTGTCAACTTCAAAGGAGTACTTTTTGCTGTTTTTCTCGCCTATTTCCTTTCCATTCAATTCTTCTGGTCTTCCGGTTCCCTTTTTCCCTTCGTTTTTCATGATTCTCACAGCCCCAACTTGCCCGGGTTCAGGATACCCTTCGGGTCAAGGGCTTTTTTGATCGCACGCATTACTTCAAGAGCAGGACCCCACTGGGCTTCCATGTACTCAGCCCTGGCTGCGCCCACGCCGTGTTCGGAACTGACCGTGCCTCCAAGCTCGATTGCAGTCCTGTGGACCAGATCGGCAGCCTGTTTCAGGCGGTCCCACTCGTCCTTGTTCAGGACGTCAATGAAAAGAGCAAGATGCAGGTTTCCGTCTCCGATGTGCCCGTACTTCATGGCAGGGAGATTGAATTTTTCAGAAATTTCCTGTGCCTTCCTGAGGAGTTCTGGGATTTTCTTTATAGGGACTCCCACATCTTCACCCACATAAATCCTGGTTTTAGTGGGATCAAGGCGGGAAACAGCAGCTCCTACAAGCTTTCTGGCTGCCCAGATATCTGCCATTTCTTTTTCACTTTCTGCAAGCTTTATGGAGAGAGAAAGGGGAGAACAGACCTCTATTATCTGCTCTGCAGCCTCATGCGCGGAATTTTCAGTCCCGTCGACCTCGAAAAGGATTACATCACCTTCAGAGGGGAACACAAGTTTCGGATCGTAGCGTTTAAGCACCTGCAGGGAGACCCGGTCAAGGATCTCGCAGGCTGAAGGGATGACCCCGTTTGAGAAGGTTTTTACAACTGCCTGCCCCGCAATCTCTGCACTTTTAAAGGAAGCGAGCACAAGTTTTCTGGTTTTCGGGAGAGGGACAATCTTCAGGCTGGCTCTGGTGACGATTCCGAGCGTGCCTTCGGAGCCTATGATAAGCTGGGTCAGGTCGTAGCCTGCAGCTGATTTCAACATTTTCGAGCCTGTATGGATGACAGTTCCGTCCGCAAGCACCACTTCCAGATCGCGGACATAATTTCTGGTTGTACCGTATTTAACACAGCGCATCCCGCTGGCATTATAAGCAATCATGCCTCCGATAGTGCACATGGCAGAACTGCCAGGGTTAGGAGGGAAGAAAAAGCCGTAAGGCTTTAAAGCTTCGTTAAGGGCGTCCTGGATTATCCCGGGCTCCACGACTACCTGGATATTGTCAATGTCAACTTCAAGAATCCTGTTCATTCCCGACATGTCAAGCACAATACCCCCGCTAACAGGGACAGCACCCCCGGCAAGGCCGGTGCCTGCGCCCCTTGCAGTCAAAGGTATTTCATTTTCGTAAGCAAGCCTGACAATACGGCTGACCTCATCGGTGCTTTTAGGGCGTACCACGTAATCAGGCATCCCTTTGACCTGGGATGCGTCAGAAGAATAACAATAAAGTTCTGAAGGCGAGACCGAGAGCCGTCCGCCAACGATTTTTCGAAGCTCTTCAGTTATATCCATTATAGACCTCAAATCTGGGATTAGGATGTGAAAAATAGAAAGTTCTGTCCGGGCTGGACAGAGGTGAGAGATAATTTGCAGCAGATAATCAATATTAATAATATATAAGAATATACCATCCTCCTTCCTCCTGAGATCCATTTAAAAACCAGAAGAGAACTTACAGGCTTTTCAGAAAATACAGGCTTTTCAGAAAAAGCGCAGGGCAAACCTTTACATCCTGATAGACATAAGAGGACAAACATGACACAATACTTTGAAATAGAAAACAGAGATGGAGCAGCACGTATAGGAAAACTCCTGCTCTTTCCCGAAATTCGCACTCCCTGTGCCCTGCATACGGCAGCACTCGGAGACCTTGAAAACCCGGGACCCATTGTTGATGCAGGCAGCCTCTGGATTGCTGACCAGAAAGAACTCGAAGCACGCATAAAGGAAATCCGTGAAAAAACCGGAAAGGGAACTCTCATTATTCTTCCTCATCAGACTTACCCCCCTGCCGTTCCAGCCGAATCAACCGGGAAAGTAGAAGCATTTACTGCAACCGGTGATGAAAATGCAGAAGCTGAAGGGCCCACAGGTTCTCTTCTCAGGGCAGAAGGCGAGGTTCGGAAGAGCGACCTTTACATAATGGAAGGGGCGGGGACTCTGGAAAATAACGCCCGGAGGTTTCTGGAAACCTTGATTGACCTGAAAAACCGCATTCCTCCGGATACTGCTCTCTATGCCCCAAAGCTTGCCCTTCCTGAAAATGCAGCAATGCTTGCCTATGTCGGGATCGATGTTATGGACGATACAAGGGCAGAAATTGCAGCCTATTCTGACATCTACCTTACAGCTGCAGGCAGTTTTTATCTTGACTCCCTTGTAGAGTTTCCCTGCAGGTGCAGGGTATGTGCCGCCACCACACCCGCAGAGCTTCGAGCTCTCCCTAAAGCCGATAGGGTAGAGCTTCTTTCAGCCCATAACAGAGACGCCCTTGATGCCGAACTTGCTCTTGTCCGGGAAAAAATCAGGACAGGCAATCTACGGGAGTATGTGGAAGGGCAGTGCAGGGTCAGACCCTGGCTTACAGCCTTGCTGCGTCTTGGAGACTTTGAATATTCCTATATTGAAGAAAAAGTGCCTGCTTTCCGGCAAAGCCAGCTCCTTGCAGATACCTCCGAAGCCCTTTCAAGGATCGAAGTGGTCAGGTTTGCACGACGTATACAGGAAAGGTATGCACCTCCTGACCTTGATGTCCTCCTGCTCCTGCCCTGTGCAGCCAGAAAGCCCTATTCGACTTCCCAGTCCCACCAGAAGTTCATCCTTGCCCTTGGCAAGTACCGGAAGTTTGTCCATGAGGTGATCATAACCTCCCCCCTGGGGATTGTGCCCAGAGAACTCGAACTGACCTATCCGGCAGCTCATTACGATACTGCGGTTACGGGGCACTGGGACGAAGAAGAAAAAGCCTGGGTTTCCGGCTGCCTTGAAAGCTATCTCTCAAAACACATGTATAAGGCAGTGGTTGCCCATGTGGAAGGGGCATATAGGGAGATTTGTGAAAGAGTAGCTGAAAAGCTGGGAATTGACGTAGTCTATACTGCAGGAGAAAGCTTAGCGTCCTACGAGTCTCTTACGAACCTGAAAAACACTGTTGAAGCTATCTGCACCTCCAAGGATTTCAGCAGGAAAAGCCAGAATGCCGAAAAAGAGAAGAAGAATTTCATAAAGGCAGTTGCAGGCTACCAGTTCGGAGAGGGTGCAGGACATCTCTTTTCAGAAGAAGTCGGAGACCCTCTGGTTAAAGGCCGTTTTCCGAAGTACCAGCTCTTTGCCGGGAAAAAACAGCTTGCAACTTTAATCCCGCAGTACGGGATGCTTGCCCTCTCTCCCGAGGGAGCCGAACTGGTGCTAAAAAGTGAGAAATACGTGGTAAAGATTGACGACTTTGTCCCACGCGGTTCCATTCTCGCTCCCGGCGTGCTTGATGCGGGTCCCGAAATAAGACCAAATGACGAGGTAATAGTTCTCGGGAAAAAAGCTCTTTGTGTGGGAAGAGCTATGATGAGCGGGAGAGAAATGAAAGAATCAGGCAGAGGTGTCGCAGTAGACGTCCGGCATGTAAAAAAACTTTAACCTTGAAGCCTTGAAGCTGAAAACTTTAAGGCTGATTATTTAGCCTGATTTTCAGCCCGCGCAGGCGTACAACAGCGCAGAACATGCCCAGAAAATGTGTGCCTGAATAGAAAATATATAGAACAGAAAGCCGCACAGGCTTCTTCGGGAGGGTTGTTCTCTCCTCGAAGAAGTAATAAAATGGCAGGGACATATAAGATATTATGATAAGACGTTTCGCACCTGAGGACTTTCAGGAAATAGTCGAAATTGAAGAAGAGGCTTTTTCGGAGCATAATTCCCTGGTGTATATGAATTTTTACGAAATGGTTGGAGACGGCTTCCTTGTTGCGGAAAAGGAAGGAAAAGTGGTAGGGTATGTGGTTGGCTACCGTTCCGCAGAAAACGAAGGGCATATTTTTTCCGTTGGCGTAAAAAAAGAGTATAGGGGAAGGGGAATAGGCACGGAACTGATTTATGCCATATGCGACATTTTTGTTGCAAACGGCCTTAAATACGCGAGACTGGAAGTAAGAAACAGTAACACTAGCGCACAAAAATTATACAGATCGATAGGATTCGTACAGTGCTGGACTGAAAAAAAGTATTATTCAGATGGAGAAGACGGTATGGTTATGAAAATGCACCTGCACCCATACCGCCTTTTGGTCTCAAAACAAAAATACCTTGAACCTGTATTATCGGACAACGAATTCTTGACCACAATAAGGGGCCCTATCAGTTATTACCGATGAGCTTTATGACGGAATTGAGGGAATCTCTCATATGGGTAGATGCTTCCTCAAAGATAGGGTCATCTCTTGACATGAGAGTAGCAAGCTCGCCTCCCAAAATAAAAATTGCGCGCTTGTGATCCGCCTTGCTCCTGTGGATATGGACAGGACTTATCGATAAAGCTTTGTAGTCGTCAAACTCGTGCGTTACACCGTGCCTCTCGAAGTATCTCTTCATCTGAGCCATATATGTGTGCAGTTGTATTAGTTCTTCCTTGTGCATAGCGAACAGACCTACAATTTTACAAGATCAATTTAATATTATCTTGAACCGAATAAAAGAATTACCCGAGGAAGCTGGCTTCCTAGTTTTTGTTAATAAATTTTTCTATATAATGTATATGAAAAATAATGAAGGATTATGGACGAGAGTGTGAATTTTAGTACTACAGTGTGAAACCATGTCAAATCGTAGTGATCTCACCGGAGCTATACAGGAATATCACACATAAAATAATAACAATGTAATAATTAGATCCTGACTATGTGATAATTGGATCCTGACTATGTGATAATTAGATCCTGATAAGTAGAATAATTACTTTAAAACAAAAATCAGGCATAAATAACGATTTTTTTTATCAACAAAAACGAAAAGAAATACAAAAAGGTAAAGAAAAGAAGTAAAAGACCTGCTCAGAGCATTGCGGAGGTCAAAACTTCCATATCTGCAGGAACTTTAGCGATGTTTCCGATTTTCACTCCTATAAGATTTTTGATTGCATTGCTCGAAGCAATATCAACAAGCCTCTGAGTAATTACACCATCAAAAACCACGCTTTTCACATTATCCCTGTAGGTTTTTAACCTGCTTGCAAGGTCTCGGACTGCGATTTCCTCTATGACTTTGTCGTCAGAATCCAGAATCCTTGCCGTCAACGTCCCCTTAAGGGCGTCTACGTGCGGCCTGAACCTCGCAGCTTCCGGAGAAACCGGAGCTATCGGAACTTGTCTGGCAGGAGCAGGTGAAACTCTTACCGCCTCCCCTCCAGGGACCTTCACAGCTGAGACCTTTTCAGCCGAGGGCTTTCCCCTGGGAACTCTGGCAGCTGGAACTGGCCTTGCCATAACCGGAGATTTTGGAACAGCCTTTCTTGCTTCAACTTTTTCTGCCGCTGCAGGAGTTTTTTCCAGGGATTTTTCCGAAACTTTTTCAGGAGCTTTCTCAGGGATTTTTTCAGTAACTGCCTCTTCCATTTCTTCAGGAGACTCCTCTTCGTAAGCTTCCGTCTTTGGAGACACCCTGTGAACCTTCACACGTTTGTGCAGCTTCTTTTCCGCGATTCTAGGAACGACTTCCGGCGCTCTCATCTTTCTCTTGGAAACGCGTTCCAGCCTGCAGGCACTATCTTCACTTTCCTTTTCCTGGATTCCGTACTTCTCAATAATCTGTTCCACCGGAACTTTCCGGCGCAAAGACCTGATTATTTCTTTCTGTACAAGGTCTTCCACACACTTCCCATCGGGAGCACGGGCAACATAATCGATATCTGCTACCTGGAGGAGTTCGCGGATGATGAGTTCTCCACCCCGGTCTCCGTCCGTAAAAGCAGTTACTGTTTTCTTTTTAGTAAGTTCAGCGACCTCAGGGGGGATGTTTGTTCCACCCACACAGATGGTGTTTTTTATACCGTAGCGAAGCAGGTTCAGGATATCAGCCCTGCCTTCAACAATAATGATAGCATCCGAATTAAGCACGTTCGGCCCGCAGGGTATCCTTGACTTACCATAATGAGTCAGTTCGTCGACCCTTACGGACTGCCGGACCTCGTCGGCAAGTTCCTGAGATTCGGGCACGGTCTCATCGAACATCTTCGTGAAGATGAGTTTTGCCCTCTCAATAATTTTTTTGCGTTTAACAGCCCTTACGTCTTCTACCTGGAAAACCTCAATCTTGGCACTGCAGGGGCCTACTCTGTCAATGGTTTCCAGAGATGCTGCAAGGATCGAGGTCTCAACCTTATCAAGGCTCGAAGGAACGAAGATGTTACCTTTGGTTTTTCCTCCTTTAGCGGTAACCATTACCTCGATCCTGCCGATCCTTCCGGTTTTCTGCAGATCACGCAGATCAAGATCGGCTCCTAGCAGCCCTTCAGTCTGACCAAATATTGCGCCTACTATATCGGGACGCTCGATTACCCCATCAGCATTTATTTTAGAATGAATGATATATTTCGTGGTATCAGTATTTTGCATGTGAAATTCTCCCTGAACTAAAATTATAATGATTTATCATGAACTATTGATTATGGACGTTTTTCTTTGGATGATCTATTCTATTGGATGACTTTTCCTATTTGTTGACGGAAAATAGCTCTTATACAATCGGACAATTCCGATGTACAATTCTTTTTCCGGCTACAGGCTCATAGTACTTTTCCGGCAGTACAAATCTATCCTCTATTTATTCTGGAAACGCGCTGGAAACCATAAAAGGCACCAGAAAATGCAAAAATAGTAGTAAAATCAGATTTAAAACCAGATCAGGGATAATACACCCTTGAGGGCAGAGTTCATAATTGAAGATTACTATGAACCGGAAAACAGGGTTCCGAAGCTGCCTATAACTGTCTTTTGTGCTTATGTCAGGAGAATTAAACCGGCGGAATACTTCCCGGACCATTTTTCAATGAAAGCTTTTACCGGCAAAAGCAGGATAAGCCCCTACCTATTTTAAAGCTCTCATGGATAGAGCGATTCCTGATTTTCGATCGGAGTAAACATCATATCTCCATAAAATCCATGGAGGATTTTCTGTACCTGCCCGAAAATCTTTGCCTTAACATAAGCTTACTGTCGGGTCTGAAATAAATCTCAGAGTCCCAAGTCAAATAATGTGTTTACCATTCAATATGCCCGATAACTGAAGATTTTCAGAGATGTTCCAGAGGAGGGGATTAACCTGAGGCGTGAGTGGCTAGAGAGGGCCTGACGCCTTTTTAATTGAACAAGTATCCCTAATGATAAGTGGTAAAGCAGTGAATTGAATGCATCAGGTTTATTGAAAACATTTTTTGACTTTTGCATCATGGGTGATATAATGTATAAGGTTTATTTCTGGACTGATAGTATTAGCCCTGAATTGGTAATATGTATAATCTGAGATTTCTATTAAGTTTGCATATGTTTAGTTACATGAAATTCTTTACGAATCCGGTAGTGATGAATTGATGAAGTTATTAGTTTATGATATGACCTGACGAAACAGCTCCCGCCCGCCTTAAAGCGACTTTGGCGAAACCGGAATCCCGCACGTCATACGTCTTAAATTCATATGTTTAATGGTTGCAGGCTTTAAGAACTTTTTGGTTATTTAAAAGGTTCGCTAAACCTGAATTATTTTAACCCAGTATCAATAAATTTAAGGATAGCGACCTTCTGGAAAGATTTTCAAATTTTAAATGAAAAACTAATTGGAAAAATTTAGAAAAGTATATATAAAACAAAGAACGTCTAAAAATTTGAACGAGCGAGGTAAATACACTGTTTTATGTATTAACCCCCCCACTCCCAACTCGCTCGTTCACCCTTCACATGAAATCATTATCTGCTTCTCCTGTTAATCAATTCAATTAATCAGTTCAATTAAACCAGTTCGATTAAACTTAATGTACGGAACACTGGACGTTTTCCCGTATCATCTGAAATTGCTTCGGGCGCTGAAGTCTTTCCTCTCTTAAAAACCTATAATAGGCGCGAAACACCATTATAAAAAGCATGGGAAGCGATTTCAGTGTAAAGGATGCTGCAGGTAAAATCATGCAACCCGCAGCTGAGGTTCAGGAAGAGGTCCCGGGGAAAGGCCCCATACATGTCCGGACAGAAAAAGAGATCACAAGGGTGGTGATTATAGGAGGGGGAGCCTGTGGGATGGCGGCTGCTACCAAGATCAGGAGGCAGAGTGACTTCAAAATAACTGTACTCTCATCTGACTCCCACACAGCTTACAGCCACTGCGGAATTCCTTTTGTCCTGGGCAGGGAAATTGAAAATTTTGAAAAATTGATCGTAAAACCCCCAGGTTTTTTCAGAGAAAAAAACATAGATGTGAAACTGAACGAGAAGGTAATGTCGATAAACCTGGCAAAGCGAGTCGTCCTGACCGGAAAGGGAACCTATCCTTATGACAAACTGGTGATTGCCACAGGGAGCCTGCCCTTTATACCTCGCAAAAGCAAGGCAAATATTCTACCTTACGGAATCTTCACGCTCAGAAGCCTTGCTGACGGCAAACTCTTTGGAAAAGCCCTTGAAACCGCGCAAACAGTATGCATCATAGGGGGAGGTATAATAGGAATTGAATGTGCCTCAGCCCTTACAAAGCGAGGGATTAAAACTATTCTTATTACCAGGAGTAAAGACCTGCTTTCCAGCCAGTTTGATTCTGATATGGCTGCGATTGTCAGGGCACACCTTGAAGCCCTCGGTGTGCGGGTTATTACCGGGGAACCTCTATTTTTACCTGAAAATTTCTGGAAAGAAAAAACCGTATACATAAAGGACAGACATTTTCCTGCAGACCTTATGCTCCTGGCAACCGGGGTAAAACCTGAAGTTTGCCTTGCCAGCGAGGCAGGGATAGATACCGGAAAGGCAGGGGGAATAGTCGTAAATGAAATGCTTCAGGTAAAAGCAGGAGGGGAATTCCTCCCTAATGTATACGCAGGGGGCGAATGTGCGGAGGTTACTGACCTTCTAACCGGGGAAAGCAGGCTCAGCCCACTGGGCACAACCGCACGTCGTATGGCAGACGTGATCGGAAATAACATTACAGACAAATACTCTACTTTCGGGCCCCTTGCCGACCCCTGGGTAGCTGTTGCCGGAGACCTGCAGTTCGGAGGAGTGGGGCTTACCCCCGAACAGGTGAAAAGACAGGGGATAAAAGTTGTAAGCGGATTTTCCCGCGGGCGCACGAGAGCTTCCTACTATCCGGGTCGAAAGGATATTTATATAAAACTCTTTTTTAAAGACGGCTGCCTTGCAGGAGCGCAGCTCGCAGGAGGGGAAGGAATAAAGGAAAGGATCGATGCCCTTTCCCTTGCGATAAGAAAGAAAACAACAATCAAAGACCTTCTAAACCTTGAAACCTGCTATGCTCCTCCGGTTTCTATGCTCGTGGACCCCCTCACTCCGGCTGTAAAAGCCGCAGTCAGAAATATAAGGAAGGCGAAAACCGAGTAATAAGGACCGGATAAGAGATTGGATGGAAGATATGGTTAAATCTCGGGAAAAAACGGATGAAATACAGGGAAAGTGAAATGATAGGGAGAGGGAAATGATAGAAATTGATGGTTCATATGGAGAAGGAGGAGGACAGGTAGTCAGGACAGCTGTTGCCCTTTCTGCAGTTACCGGAAAAGATGTAAAGGTTACGAACATAAGGAAAAACAGACCGAATCCCGGCCTGAAACAGCAGCACCTGAAAGCTCTCGAAACTGCAGCCAGGATATGTGAGGCACGGGTTTCAGGGCTTTTTCCTGGTTCTTCAGAGTTATTTTTTTCTCCAGTGGAAATAAAGGGGGGGAAATATGAGGTTGATATAGGGACTGCAGGTAGCATAACCCTGCTTCTGCAGAGCCTTATGCCAGCCCTGCCTTTTGCAAAAGAAAAGGTCAAGCTGACGATAAAGGGAGGAACCGATGTTGCCTGGTCCCCTACAATCGATTACCTGCAGCATGTAACCCTCAGGGCACTTGAACAACTCGGATATGCAGGCATCGTAACCCTGAAAAAGCGTGGTTACTATCCCAGGGGAGGAGGTGAGGTTTCAGCTGTTTTTGAACCCTGCAAGCTTCGGAGTTTTCATTTCCGAAGGGTAAAAGAAAACAGAAGAACCGGAGAAGCCCGAAGAGAAGAAGAAACCCGAAATGAGGGAAGGAACCAAAACCAGAGGATAGAAATTCAGGGAATTTCCCATGCATCGAATCTACCGGCACATGTACCAGCCCGCCAGGCCGAAGCTGCCGAATCCCTGCTTCTTGAAGCCGGATACGGTTCACGAACCAAGATCCAGTCCTTCGAATTGCTTTCCACAGGAAGCGGGATAACCCTCTGGTCTGGTTATTGCGGGGGAAGTGCCCTTGGAAAAAAAGGACTACCTGCCGAAAAGGTGGGCAGACGAGCTGCAGAAGAAATCATCTTGGAACTAAGCTCAAAAGCCCCTGTGGATGTGCATCTTGCAGACCAGCTGATTCCGTATATGGCACTTGCAGGAAACAGTTCTTATACGGTCCGGGAGCTGACCCTGCATGCGGCAACAAACATCTGGGTTACGGAACAGTTTCTGGACGTGAAATTCAGGATCGAGGAAAAAGAGGGACTTTTTGAAGTCTCGGTAGACTGATTAAAGAACAAAAAATATAGAAAAACGAGCGAGAATAAGATTGCAGGAAAAATGGGAAAAAGCGGGAAAATAAAAAGTAAGAAAAGGTTAAAGAAAAAACGATAAGAAAAAGATACCGAAAAAAAGACTGCGAAAAACCAGTAAGATGAAATCATTCCTCGATTACATACAGGTACTCGGGAGGTATCTTTTCTGCAAGTACGATGTAATCCGTTGCAAGCTTTAGAGAAATTCCGTCTTCCTGAGCTCTAAAGGCGTCAACCTGCAGGATCACAGGACTTTCAGTGTGGATAAGGGCAACTTCAGCTGCCTTTTCATAGGAAGTACTGAGATGAACATAGCGTTGTTTGATAGGGAAAATTCCGTTCTCGAGCAGGACATCAACTTCTTCCGGACTTGCCCCGTAGTATACGTACGGAGCATCGCTCTCCTCGTAGTCAAGCTCAATGTTAACAGAATGTCCGTAACGTGCCCTTATCATGAACCCTCTGATCTGGTATCGTCCTTTTTCATCGGATTCCACAAGGGCATAAAGGTACTCTTTTCTCATCCAGTTATAACGTTTCTTCATAACGTCACAGAAGGCGTTAAGGTCCACCCAGCCGTATTCATCCATTTTAACCCCTGCGGATGCCGGGAAGTGCCGAAGAGTACCTGATACAAACCTGCCGAGCTTTTCTTCCCTGCTGTCATCCAGCACGTATCTGCCTGGGCGTTTACACTGCTGACAGCTGCCTCCTCTAAAATAGCCGTGCTCAGTGCATTTTCGAATCATATATCACATAATGAAACTTTACCATAAATAAGGTTTTGTTTTTAGAATCCTTATTCTCCTTAACTAGTTTATAGGGTTGCCAGTTTTAACCTGGTCACCTCAAAAACCGGGAAATGCCTATAATAGCTTTGACTGTGAAGCCAAAAACAGGTTCGTTGAACACTTTCAAAGTCCTCGCTTTGTCTCGATAATTTTTGTGGACTTCAAAAAATATTCTGTAAAGCCAAAAATTAAAGACCTTGGATTAAGGTCACTTTTTTTGATTTTTAAGCTTTATGTAAATGTCTACGAGCTTACCTATAACTCCAACAGCCAGCGATGCCACTGTCAATATCGCTATGGTATTATTAAGCATTCTTTTCTCCGTAATTTAATAGTCTGCCGACTAAGAATGCTTCAATTCAATCAAAACCAGAATATTATGCATTTTGATATTGAAATCAATACCATAAGTTTTATATCCTGTATACCTATAGTATTTGGATAAGTCTATACTACTTAGTAGGTATAATTATCTACTATAGTAAGTACATTTCTGGTTCTACTGTTTTATCCCAAAATTAGTTCACTTTTTTAATTTCTTTTATTAAAGATATATATTCGTAGACAAGTGACCCGCTATTTTACTTCAACTTCGAATTTGTTTCATTTTACATGATCATCTCACAGTACCTGAACAGAATTTGAATTTACTCAACATTTAACCTTTTGAGCCGCCTGCTCTTGTATCGTATATTGAACTTTCAAATGGTTTCGGATCTGCGAAATCATTTCAGGATACAACACATAGAATATATATCATAAATTTTTATAAATTTATAGAACCTGTCAAGTCCAGTTGGATCAAAAAAGAAGGAGAATATTCAGTACCAATTAGTGGGTACTGTCAAACTTAGGTTAAATATGATTATGAGTGGAGAGGAAAAAAGGGTATGAAGAACCAATTTCTTTCCACAATTTCATGCTAAATTTTCAGATTTATCCGACTTCCTGATTCTCATTTATAAGTTTTAAAGAATACTTATGCTGAATGTAAAATTAATTTTTATATCCCGTCATATATTCGGATATCCAAAAATTATAAATATTTACAAGTATTTTTCAACTTAATGTGATAAATTAGTTTCTCAGTAACAAACTAGTTTATCAGTAATAAATTCGTTTACCACAAGAAATTAGTTTGCCAAAATATGTTCTACCAAATGTCCTAACTAATTGTATTTTGAATATGGCTGGAAATAGCAGTAAATGGAAATGGTAGTTGTTTAACATGGATTCTTCGACATTGACTGTTATCGGTATTTTGATAGGTATTCTTATCTTCGGGATTAAAACTGGATTAGGTTGTGGATTTTCAAATATCACTACGCGAGAGATTCTTACAATTGGCGGCAGTTATTTTTTTCTAGCTCTTTTATTCGGAAGTGTTGCTGACCACCTGAGCTTTGATGCTTTTGAGCGTCTTTCTGCAATGGGTATGGGAATCCATGTTCTTGTCTCCCTGCTCCTTATAGGGGCTGGCATCTATACCCAGAAAAAATGGAATTCCGGAAAAGATGTTTCCAGACATACTTTCCTGGCCATATCAATGCCCTGTCCGGTCTGCCTGGGGGCTCTTGCAGTCTCCTGTATGCTCCTCTCACAAAGCCTCAGCCTTTCCGGGATAAAAATAGGGTTCCTTGTGGGAATTGCTTTTTTTATTGCAGTAGTAGCTTCTTCTTTTCTTTTCAGGTTCGGGAAGGTCCGGTGTGGAAAGACCCCCGAAACTATGGGAAGCGCCATGATGCTTCTCGGAATTTATTATCTTCTGGGAGCTCTGCTAATCCCGGCCTATATGAAATCAAAGCAGATGAACCTGGCTCCTATGCAAACCGGAGAATCAGGCCTTTTTCCCCTTCTGGTTTTCGGGATATTGGTCCTTGCAGGTTTTTTCCTTGACCGTGTGAGGTCTAGCCAATGAGCAATATGGATCTGTTATTCCGGACTATATACGTATTTTCATCGGCTTTACTGTATCCGGTAATGATACTTTTGACTCTACTGGTCTTTGTTTCACTTATTCAGTTAGGAGAATTCCTTTCCGAATATTCAAAAAGAACCAGGGACCGGAACAGCCTGGAAGTTAGTTGCAAAAAAATCAGGCAAAGTCTTCATATTTCGGCTTTTTCGGAAGCATCGAAGGCTCTTCTGAATATAAAACAAAATTACATGGTCACGACCTTTGCAAAAGAGTCTGCACAATACCTTGAAGATCAGAATTTCCCTGCGACCGGGAAGCTCTCCGAAGAATATGAGATAAGAATGGCAAAGCGCCTTGAGCACACGAAAATCATCTCAACTGTTGCTCCCATGCTCGGGCTTATGGGGACCCTTATCCCTCTCGGGCCTGCTCTAATAGGGCTTTCACAGGGAGACCTCGAAACCCTGGCACAGAACCTGATGATCGCTTTTGCGACTACCGTTGTAGGGCTCTTTTCTGCCGGAATAGCCTATGTGCTTACCCAGGTCAGAAGGCGCTGGTACTGGGAGGACATGTCGGATATCGATTACATCCTGGATATCATCGAGGAAAAGAACGGAAATTGACCGCTTTTTAGTAAGGAGGAATATCATGCGAAAATCCAGACGATGCAGGCGAATGAGGCTTTTAAACGATCCGGATGAGCAAAACCCCATGACAGGGGTTGCCAACCTCTTTGACGTTGCAATGGTCTTTTCTGTTGCGTTACTCGTAGCCCTTGTGATGTCTTACCACCTCCCCGAACTTCTGAGCGCAAATGAAGATATTACTATTGTAAAAAATCCCGGAAAACAGGACATGAAAATCGTTATCAAAGATGAAGGCCAGCCTATCGAAGTCCTGAACATGACCGACGATATCGGGGGAGGGACAGGAGAAGCTCTAGGTACTGCATACCGACTGGCCGACGGCAGAGTGATTTACGTGCCTGAGGAAGAGAACAGTAGCTCTACGTATCAGCAAATGCTGGATTGAAACATTAATCACAAATAGTGTTGAGCATTCCGGTACCGCCTGCAAGCAATGTACCCGGAATGCCCGGCACGTTATCGAGGGATAACATGCAATTGAGAATAAAATCGATATTGATATTAAACCTATTGTTGTTAGCCTCACTAACAACTGTTGCGACGGCAGAAGAACAGAAAACATCTGTAGATGTCCTGTTTATCCTGCATGACAATACATCGATTCACTGGTATTACCTTGAAGAAGCGATGAATGATTATGAGTTAGAAAACACGACAATAAACCTCACTATATATGACCCGGATCAGGCTGCAGAAAACAATCTAACGTCCTTTGACATAATTGCACTGCATCATGTATCCTACAGCCCTGATATACAGGAAAGGCTGGACGAAGCTAACAGCACGAGCAGGACTGTGTATATTTCCGATACAGCCTATCTCTGGGAGATGAACGTGCCCCAGAACATAGGGCAATATGCATATTCCGAATACTGGATGTCAAGCGGGGTAGAGAACCACCGCAATCTCCTCACATACCTGGCTGTGACTTTAATGGGCGCAGAGGAGGAGATCAAACCTGGAATCCAGCTTTCGCAAAGTGGCATATTCCACCCGGATTACAAAGCCGAGTTCCAGCCCAGTAATGAAGGCCTGTTCAATAACATTACAGCGTATATGGAGTGGTACAACGATTCCGGGAAATACCACCCGGATAAACCAACTGTGGGCCTTACCCTTTCAGGGTACTACTATGCCAACGGCTACAACCTGGCAGATTGGATTTCTATTATACGGGAACTTGAGGAAAGGGGGGTAAATGTGATCCCTATCCTGGACAAGACCGATGCCAGACAGGTTTTTTTTGATGAAGTGAAGAACGAGTCAAGGGTCGACCTTGTCCTTGCGTATATGGGAACCTTTCATAGCAAAGCAACGTTCAATACAAGCAGTATCAGTGAACGAAAAGCGATGATCTCAGAACTTGGTGTTCCCTGGATCAACTGCATAACGACCAGCCAGACCCCTGAAGAATGGGAGAACTCTACAACAGGAATTCCTTCCTCATACACCAGCTGGGCCGTTGCACTTCAGGAGATGGAAGGGTTGATCGAACCCATCGTCATAGGGGGAACTGTTATCGATGAGATAACAAATGCACAAATAAAAGTTCCAATTCCCGGGAGAGCAGAGTACGTCGCAGATAGAGCTCTTAAGTGGACTGAACTGAAGTACCTTGACAATAGCCAGAAGAGAATAGCTCTGATCTATTATTCGTATCCTCCGGGAAAATCCGAGATCGGGGCAAGCTATATGGACGTGCCGCAAACCCTCGAAGTACTCCTGAATGAGATGTACAATGCCGGGTATGATCTGGGCGAAGATTTTTCCATATATAATATCAGTGACAGCAACAATTCTATTTCAAGCAATGAAAGCATTGTTGTAAAGCTAATTACTCAGGGCAGAAACATAGGCACCTGGGCGCAGGAAGATGTTGACAGGCTTGCTGAACTGGATGCAGTCGAACTTATCCCTGAGAGCAAATACCTCCAGTGGTTCAGCGAACTTCCAGAAGACATGCAGCAGGATGTAGTCGACCTCTGGGGAGAGGCTCCCGGTGACCAGATGGTCTACACAGCGCCCGATAATAGGAGATACCTGGTGATACCTAATATCCGGTACGGGAACATATTGCTTGCCCCGCAGCCTTACAAGGGGTATCAGAACAATGAGCAGACGCTCTATCACAACACAAGTATGCCGCCGAACCACCAGTATATCGCTTTCTATCTCTGGCTTAAGAAGGAGTACAACGCATCTGCCCTGGTTCATGTGGGGACTCATGGAACACTGGAATGGCTTCCGGGTAAAGAGGTGGGGCTCTGCAATCACTCCTGGCCGGAGATCCTGATACAGGATCTTCCGAACCCTTACATATATATTGTGGATAACGTAGGGGAAGGGACACAGGCCAAAAGGAGAAGTTATTCGGTTATCATAGATCACATGACGCCTCCGTTTGTCCCTTCTGGACTCTATGGCAACTATTCGAACTTGCATCAGTCGATCCACCTTTACCTGACATCAAAAGAAAATAACAACACGGCCCTCATGGATCAGTACGAGAACACCAGTATCCGCATCATAAAGGATACTCATATCGATGAGGACATAGGGCTCAATTTTTCATATAATATGAGCTATGAAGAATTTGAAGATACGGTCGTATACGGGGAAGTGCACGACTACCTGCACGATATGATGTACGCGAACATACCTTACGGCTTGCGGATATTTGCAACGCCCATCTCCGATGAAAGCGCAGTTGCCCTGGTACGGGGAATGCTTGGAGACAGCTACATCGAACACATCCAGGCAGTGAATGCTTCATGCGATTCTCATGAAACTGAGGAATATAATAAGACAGAGTCCTATCGGTTGCTCTATACTGTACTGGTTGACGGCATCGATATTACACTTGCTCAGGAGGAAGTTCTCGGGAGCTCATCTGCAGAGGTCTCCGAAGATCTTGTTCTGGCTGAGGAATACTACCAGAACATCTTGCTTTCATCCGAGAGCGAGATCAAGGGTCTTCTGGATGCCCTGGATGCAAAATATATCGAACCGTCGGTTGGCGGGGATATACTGCGTTCTCCTGAGGTTCTGCCTACCGGGAAAAACTTCTATTCCTTTGACCCAAGGCTGATTCCTACAAAGGAAGCGTACAATATCGGAAAAGAAACGATTGACTCCTTCCTTGTAGATTACTATGAGAAAAATGGGGAATTCCCTGAAAAGGTAGCTGTGGTACTCTGGGGAATTGAAACCATGCGCAATCACGGAGTCCCTCACTCTCAGATGCTCTATCTTATGGGGGTTGAACCGGAGTGGGATGCCAATGGAAGAGTTACCTATTATACCACTCCCAGCGCCAGTAATCTGCACATAATGAACCAGTCCGAACTTACAATACGCCTGAGCAATGGAACTGTAATCAACCGTCCGAGAATTGATGTTATAGGACACAGTTCCGGCCTTCATAGGGACCAGTTCCCCTGGCAGATGGACCTTCTTGATGATGCCGTCAGGATCATCTCACAGCTGGACGAAACGGAGGATGTGAATTATGTCAGGAAGCATTCGCTGGAGTTGAAGGAGTACTACATAAATCTGATGGTGGAAGGGAATATGACCGTGGATGAAGTAGAGGCTGAGAAGCTGTCCATGTCCAGAATATTCGGGCCTCCCGAAGGGGACTACGGAGTACGCATCGCAGACGCTGTGTCTGCAAGCGATACCTGGGAAGATACAGAGGCGATTGCAGACCAGTTTATCCAAAGGTCAGGAAATGTATACATCGATGGGGAAATGTATACAAGCTCGCTGATCTCCGGGGAGGATATGTTCAAGGCAGTTCTGAAGGATACGGATGCGTCATTGTTCATACGCAGCAGCAACCTCTATGGCGTGCTTACCGGTGACGATCCGTTCCAG
Organism: Methanosarcina acetivorans C2A; assembly: GCF_000007345.1. NCBI lineage: Archaea > Methanobacteriati > Methanobacteriota > Methanomicrobia > Methanosarcinales > Methanosarcinaceae > Methanosarcina > Methanosarcina acetivorans. The sequence goes on from NC_003552.1 coordinate 5,731,897, forward strand.
TATTTCGGAGGATTGAGCCTTGCAATAGCCAGCGTCAGTGACGGGGCTCGCCCTGAGATGTGGATAACAAATGTAAGGGATCCCGGCAATCCGCAAATGCAGACCCTGGAAGAGTTTATGAACCTGGAGATGCGGACACAGATGCTCAACCCGAACTATATAAAAGGTATGATGGAAAACAGCTATTCAGGAGCCGCTAAACTGGCCAACCACCTGGAGAATCTCTGGGGATGGAACGTCGTGGACCCGAGGTTTGTAGATTCCAATGACTGGAACGAAGTTTATGAAGTGTATATCCTGGACAAATATGAGCTCGGGACCAATGAATGGCTTGATGAGAACAACCCCTGGGCCCGACAGGCCATGCTCGGACGGATGCTGGAAGCAACAAGAAAACTGGATGCCAGCGGCAACCCCTACTGGGATGCCCCGGATGAAATTATAAGTAACCTGGCAAATGAATACCAGGAATCTGTTGACCAGTACGGCTCTTCTTGCTGTGCTCTTTGCTGTGATAATGCCCTCCTTGACAAATATATCCAGAAACTTGCTTCCGTACCCGAGACCAAATCCGATTCCAGTAGCAGTTCTTCTGGAGGGGAAGGGACCGGCAGTGCAAAAGTAGTGCAAGCAAACACTGGCAATAGCAGCAGTAAAACCGGAAGTAACCAGACGGCAAGCGAGAACGGAGGTTACGGAACAGACTTTTCACAGCCAGAAGCACATTCCGCAGACAATTATGTTGAAGGCTATGAAATGCAGCCTGAAGCTCCTTCAGCAAATGAAAATTCCTCTTCAATCTCGTCTGGCACATTGATAGTCGTAAGCCTGTTTGTTTTGCTGACTGGCGGAGCGGTATACATAGGTTTCCGGAAAAAGTAAGCTCTGCATTTAAAACAACCAAATAATTTTCGGATTAAAGGCACCTTCAGGTGCCTTTTTCCCACCAAGTGAATAAGGGAGCTGCTGTTCTATCAGCTTTTCCATTAAAAACCTTTCCAAAAAACTTATAATTCCATAATTTTTTTCAGGACTTATGCAATTATGGAACAGAGTAAACTACCTGCCAAATCTAAAGAGTTAACAGCTTCCTGATTCATTACTTAAGCTTTTATTTACGAATCCTAAGGCTCTTCCCCGAGTCCCGGGTATTATATTCCAACTTTCCCAATAATATTCCAATTAGATTTTAATCTATGAGGGTTTAATTTATGAGGGTTTAATTTATGAGGGTTTAATCTATGAGGGTTTAATTTATGAGGGTTTAACCTATGAGTACAAACTTTTTGAATTGATAGCGGTATTTATTCCTTTGTCTTTTAAGTCTTTTCTAGGGTTTTGTAGAGCAGGAAGCCTGAAATAGAAAAAATGGCAGCTCCGAGCATTGTAGCTTTGAAGCCGAAAAACTGGGAGAGGACTCCTCCGAGAACAGATCCCGCAACCCCCGCAGCTCCTATCATTGAGTTGATCAGACCGGCTGCTGTAGCTTTATCAGGGTTTAGTTCCACAACCCTGCGAGTTGAGCCCACATAAAGAAAAGACCAAGAACAAGCAACTACAAACATCCCGGGGATGACGTAAAGATAGGAGGAAGCAAGGACATAACTGATAAAGCCGACAACAGAGAGCAGATAACCTGCTTGGATCAACTTTTCGTTTTCAAACGGGTCAAGCCTGCGCATTATAAGAAACTGGACTGCAGGGTTTATTGCATAAATAACCCCGATCCAGAAGTCCCCTGCTCCGAGCTCCCGGAGATAAAGGGGAAAAATGGCCCAGACCCCGACGGCTCCGGTATGCCGCAGGAAGAGAGAAAAATAGGTCCCTGAATTCTTCAGCAGGGTATTCAGGGAAAAGTGAGAAACTTTCAGCTGCGGCTTTTCAATATCCTCTAGCCTGAAAATCTGCAGGAAACAGAAAGCATAAACAAGGGCAGAAAGCCCAAAAAGCAAATCCATTCTTACCCCTATCACCCCTGCAAGAAGAAAACCTGCCATCCAGCCGAGAGAGCCCAACGAAATAAACTTTCCGAGACTCTGCTTCTGATAATGGACGTAGGCTATCAGGGCTCCCGGGTGAATCCCAACACTGAAACCGGCCAGAGCTCTTGCAAGCATGAGGGCAGAAGGATCAGTGGCAAAGATCTGAAGAAAAAAAGCGGCTGTAGCAAATCCAAAACCTCCCAGAATCACCGTGCGCAGGTGGTGAAGGTCAGCAAGCCTCCCAAAAATAAAGGAAGAAAGAAGGGTTGTGGCCGAATAAATACCCACTATAAGCCCGATTTCGATATAAGAGGCGCCGAAGGATGCGGCAAAAACAGGAATAAAAAGCAACGAGAGAACATTAGCCATATTTGAAAGGAACTGGACGTTATTTATTCTCATCAAGCGGATTCACACTATAAGAGCACCTACATAACTTATTATGTTTTCCCAGATGTGAGGTCCGATAAAAACTGCTGACTCAGGGTATTCATTCACGATATTCATTCACGATATTCATTCACAATATTCATTCACGATACTTTCAGATATACACCCAAGACACCCACCCTTAGGGCACTTCTTCAGCGGATAAAATGAACTCAACCCGACTATTGAATACTTTCACCCTGCGTACATTAGCCTTTAGTAAGACACTTTACATACCGTATCAAGGGCTCTTTAAAAAATAACCAAAAAAGGAACGACTTACCAAATAATATTTAATTTTCAAGGATATTCTTATTATGCATTAATGAAAGGACTTATAGAACCTGATGATTTCTCACATGAAATTAAAAGGTATTTTAGCTTAAGTTTGAAACATCAGGTCTGACATTAGCTGACATAAGGTCTGAATTTTCACCTCAACTTTCACCTGAAATATGTCAAACTTCCGAAATAAATTTCCAAAATCAAATTTATCAGACTATATTATTTCCAAAAAACTTCACATCTTAAAATGAAACTCACATTAACTGTCTTTCAGAAGACACCTGACACTTAAGGCATATTACGCCTGACACTTAAGGCATATTACGCCTGACACTTAAGGCATATTATACGTACTGTAGAACAGCATCACCAAACATTGAAGGCTAAGTATCAACAATTCAAGGAACAATTTAAGGCAAGGGAGCAACATGACCGATATTGAGACTATTTATAAAAAGCTCAGCCATGTCATCAGTAGAGAGGATTTCCTGAAGCGCATAGAGGAAAAGGTCGAGAACATGGGAGGGCTTTGTGATGAGGCGATGGCTGCCATGCTGGTCGCCAATGAGCTGGGATTCTCAGACGCGGGCAGGGAAAACTTAAAAATAGAAAACATCACCCCTGAGACCGGGCCTGTTAATTTTATAGCAAGAGTTGTTTCAGTTTTTGATGTCAAGGAGTTTACCCGGAATGATGGGACTATAGGTAGAGTGGGAAACCTGATCGTCGGAGACGAAACCGGAAAACTGAAGTTAACCCTGTGGGACAACATGGCAGATCTGATTAAGGCCGGAAAGGTAAAGGTAGGCCAGACCATCCAGATAAGCGGATATGCAAAGCAGGGCTATTCCGGAGTGGAAGTTAACATCGGCAATAACGGCGTCCTGACCGAAAGTGAAGAGGAAGTTGATGTTGCTGCGAGCAGCCAGAAGATAAAGGACATAAAGGACGGTATGGGAGACCTCAACCTTACAGGCAAGGTACTTGAGATTTCTGAAATCAGAACTTTCCAGCGCAAAGACGGAAGCGGTGGAAAAGTTGGAAACCTGCTGATTGGAGACGAAACAGGCACGCTCAGGGTAACACTCTGGGACGAAAAAACCGATTTTTTAAACCAGCTTGAGTACGGAGACACTGTTGAACTGATCAATGCTTACGCCCGGGAAAATGCCTTTACGCAAAAAGTTGAGTTGCAGATCGGAAACCGGAGCATAATCCGGAAAAGCGAAAAGAAAGTAGAATATGAAGAAACATTTACCCCTGTTGCAGATATAAAGGCTGACATGAATAATATCAATATTTCAGGAAGGGTGCTTGACATCTCAGAAGTTCGAACTTTCGAGAAAAAGGATGGGACTGCCGGCAGGGTAGCAAACATCCTTCTGGGCGATTCCACAGGCAAAATCAGGCTTACAGTCTGGGACGAAAAAACCGAGAGTCTTGACGATATTGATTTCGATGATACCGTGGAAGTCCTCAACGCCTATTCCCGAGAAAACACATTCAGCCAGCAGGTTGAACTCAGCCTAGGTGCCAGAGGGATAATTCAGAAAAGTGAAAAAAAGGTCGAATACAGGGAGAAATTTACTGACATCGCAGATATTATCCCTGGAGAAAGTTATTCCGTCCAGGGAAAAGTTTCCGAGATAGGAGAACTGAGAGAGTTTGAAAGGGAGGACGGAACCGAAAACGTGGTCGCAAACCTCCAGCTTGAGGACGAAACAGGCAGTATCCGGCTGACGTTCTGGGGAGAACAGGCTTATGTGATAGAGGACCTGGATATCGACTCCGAAATCCAGATTATTGACGCTTACGCCAGATACGGGCTGAATGAAGAAATAGAACTTAGCGTTGGGAACAGGAGTAGAGTGATTATTCTCTGATCGTTTCCTATTTCTCCCTATTTTTACCTGTTTAAATCCATTTTTGCCTATTTTTATCCGTTTTTTACCGGTTTCTATCGGTTTTTATCAATTTTATTCATTTTTTGCTGAACGACTATTGGTTTTTATCAATTTTATCAATTTTTTGCTGAACAACTATTGGTTTTTATCAATTTTATCAATTTTTTGCTGAATGAATATCAGCTTTCAACTGGTTTTATCTGTTTTTGCTGAATGATTACCGGTTTCTATCTGTTTTTTTCTTTTAGGTTTTTGTCTGGATTTTACTGAATTTTACCTTAATCTTTACCTTTTATCCGGTTTTTGTATTTTCACCTGCAACCTAATTTCTATATTTTTTACTTTTGACATATACTATTAGCAATTTTAAATTCGGAAAATTTTGTGTAAAAAAATTAGCGAGTGGGTTCCAGTGGAAATAAAGGGGTCTGAAAAAATTCCTGTGAGAAAAATCAATATCATTATAAATATAATTTTGAATGTTTTATTCTGTTTTAATTTATTATCTAAGAGAAATTTCTTCTCTGCTCCGTCTCCCTTACATTTTTTTAAGATTTCTCGATGTTTTTCATTCTGAGCAAAAATCTCCAGTGGAAATAAGGGGGTTGTGAAAAAATTCCTGCCGGACTTCCGTAAACCTATCTGAGAGAAAACTAAAATTTTAACTCCAAAAAAAGTCTTTTGCGCCTGTTTTGCGTAAACCATTATGCTTGCGAAAAAAAAGAAATGCCGTTATCATTATGTACTATAGACTCGTATATATGTGTTATAAAAAGGTCTTAGAAGTGCGGGAAATACCTTTAGAGGAAAAAGAGCCGGAAGAAATATTAAAACGGAAAGCTTATCGGAAAGCCGGCTTTTCAGGGTTTGATTCCAGAACCGTATGAAAAGGAAAAGTTAAAAAGGATCTGGAAGATGTTTCCACAAGAAATTAAGAGCCCGAAGAGATTTTAATAGTGAATTTGGCGGGTTTTGGGATGCTGAAAGAATAAAGGGGGAACTGCAGTCAATGGTTGATGAACCTGAGAGGGAAGCAGGTACTGATATTCACAACAAGGAAATTGAGAGGGAGGTCTCGGTTGCTGAAGTGATGAATAAAACAGTCATCACAATGGACATTAACACAGATATCCCTGCCATTGCAAGGGAAATGACCCAAAACAATGTTGGAAGCGTAATTATTACACAAAACGAAAAAGCCATGGGGATTATTACCGAAAGGGACCTTGTGAAGGGTATTGTTGCAGAGAACAGAAAACCAAGGGAAGTGAATGCAAGCGAAATCCTTTCTACCCCGCTGCTAACTGTGGAGCCCGGGACAAGTATAGTAAAAGCTTCCGAAATCATGTTAAAAGCCAATATTAAAAGGCTGCCAGTCCTTGAAGACAGCACAATTATAGGAATTATATCTCACACAGACATCCTGATGATTACACCTGGACTCAGCACCATTCTCAAAGACCTTATTGATATGAACCGGGAGGCTCTCCTCTCCACTCCTGCAATTGAAGAAGTCGAAGGAGACTTCATTACAGGAATATGTGAGTCCTGTCTCTATCATTCAATAGACCTCAAATTAGTTAACGGCAGGTATTTATGCGAAAACTGCCGGCATGAGGAAGGCGAAGACTACGAGTGAATTGCTAAGATCCAGCTTAGAACCGCCTGGTTTTGAGGTCTTTTGCCCCCAGACCCAGAGATTTGAGGTTGCCTTCGAAGATTTGATTGTCTGTCAAAGAAAAATAAAAACTGAGTCATGGCTAAAAACTAAATTATGACTAAATTATGGTTATTGACTCTGATTTAACAGGCTTTGACTAACAAACTTTGACTAATGAAGCTGTGATTTCAGGGCTTTGATTATATTGTGATTAATAAAGACTTTGATAAGACTTTGATTATTCTGTGATTAATGGACTCTGATTAATGAGACTTCAACATCGGGACAACAGTAACTGGAATAAAGTAAACAAAAAAGAGAGGAAAAGTAACAATGAATGTCAGCGAGATAATGTCAGAGGGGCCTGTAAGTATCAAAGAGAGGGATTTCGTAACTCACGCCCGCCAGCTGATGCGTGATTACTTGTTCAGATCTCTTGTTGTTGTTGATGAGGGAAACCGGCTTGTGGGAATGCTTAACGACCAGGATATTATGAGGGTTACATCCACACGCTCAAATGTCACGGTGGGCGGATATGCAAGGCCGTCTCCGACAGTCACTCCGGACATGGATGTCGTGAAAGCTGCAAAACTGATGGTGCAATCGAAACAGAACAGAGTTCCGGTTGTCAAATCAACAACAGACCACACGGTTGTAGGAGTCCTGAGTGACGTTGATATTCTCCGGAATGCGGAACTTCCCAGAAGTGCTTCAAAAACGATAGACATGGTTATGACAAAAAAAGTCAAAACCTGTTCGCCGGATGAAAGGATCTCCAAGGTCTGGAATTACATGACAGAGACGGATTATACCGGAATTCCAGTCGTTTCAAAGAAAGGTGATCCCATCGGGATGATAACAAGAAGGGATATAATCAAAGCAGGAATTTTGAGAATGTCCATAGAAGACGAGAGAGCCGCGAGGCCAAACGAAAGTCCCAAGGTTGAAAAGATTATGTCAACTCCTGCATACACACTTTCAGAGAACGATTCCGTTAAGAGTGCGATTGAAATGATTATTCAGCATGATATCGGAAGAGTTACTATAGTAAATGAGCAGGGGAAAATCTCCGGAATCGCTGACAGGCAGGACCTGATGAACGCCTTCGTCAACGGGTGGTCGGAGTAAGCCCCGACAGGCAGAGCCGGGTATCTAAATGTCTCTGATGACATTTAACCCTTTTAAGAGAGAAGTTTCTTCCAGTGGAAAAGCAAAACCGATCAAGGAACTTATCACAAATTACCTTAAAGACAATTGATAGATTCCCGCTCAAAAGGATTATAACGATTAAAAATTATAATTAATAACGATAACAGAATAACAAACAAAAGTAAGTGTTCAGAAAGATTCGAGAGAAGATTGCTTTAGGTTTTGTTTGTTTCCAGTAGCAACCGTAAATCTGCTAAAATATGAATTGCAGACCCGGGAAAAAATCCCTGCAAAATGCAGTAGAGGAAAAACGGATGATGAAGAAAGCAATTAACTGCAACTCGATTCGGTGATCCTATTGAACAAAAATACGACATTTGTACCAGTCGAAAAAATGAATGTTCAGCCACAAGTGAACAAATCAGGTAAAAAGGCGCAACAGAAAGACCCACACTCGGTCAGCAGCATGGGCACAATGAGAATAGGCCCCAGTTTCAAGTCCCGCATTGCGGAACATGAGGGAAAAATTCTTGCCCTGGCAACAAGGGATGTAGTAACCCTCCCTCCCACTGCAGCCATCATGGAAGCGGTCAGGATTATGACTGAAAGGAGATTCAGGCGTATCCCTATCACAGACGCAGGCACGGGGAGACTGGAAGGAGTCGTTACTTCTGTTGATATTATCGATTTCCTGGGAGGCGGCAGCAGGAACCTCCTTGTCGAAAACCGCTTTAAAGGCAACCTTCTAGCTGCAATAAACGAAGAAGTACGCCAGATTATGCAAACTGATGTTGCGTACCTCAATGATCAGGCAGATTTCAAAGATGCCGTTACAACAATGCTTGAAAGGAGGACCGGAGGCCTGCCAATCGTAAATGATGAAATGCAGGTCATCGCAATCTTTACCGAAAGAAATGCCGTTGAACTGATGGGTGGGATTGTGACAAATAAAACCGTTGATGAATATATGACCAAAAATGTCACAATGGTAACAACAGATACGCCCATCGGACAGGCAGCAAAAGTAATGGTGCAGAACAGGTTCCGAAGACTTCCTGTAGTAAAAGACGGAATTTTTGCAGGAATAGTCACTGCCTCGGATATTGTCCATTTCCTTGGAAGAGGGGATGCATTCAGCAAACTCACAACAGGAAATATCCATGAGGCTCTGGATCAGCCTGTAGGCTCCATTGTTTCACAAGAACTGATCTGGACCAGCCCTGGCACAGATATGGGAAAAGCTATGGAAATCATGCTCGAGAAAAAAATTGGTTCACTTCCGGTTCTGGAAGATGGGATGCTCCGCGGGATTATTACAGAGAGCGATTTCCTGAGAGGGTTTGACCTTTAAACAGGAGTTTTAAACGAGAATAAGTTTAAACGAGCATAAGGCTTCTGCTAAGCCTAAATAGAACTAAACAATCCAGACTGAAGCCCGGAATAGATCTGGAAAAAATCTCGGGCTTGATTTAAAAAGTTTGGGAAAGGAGGCAGACTTCTTGGCTGGACAAACCAGAATAAACCCCGTTTTCTGGATTTTTCTGAGATCTCGGAGCGTAGCTGATCTCAAAATACTATCCGAAAGCCGCTTTCTAACTGCCCAACCGCTTTCTAACGCCCTATACTCCCCAATCAGTCTGTACTTCTATAGGGCTTGGCAGGAAATAGGCCGAAGTTATGCAAAATATCGAGATTTACAGCTAAATTGTAAAGTTTACGTTTGATTCAAAAACTATAATTGTTAATACTTATATATTGTAGAAGTGAAGGAGGTATTCCATGAATGTGGCGGACATCATGAGCTCACCTGTGTACGCTATAAACATAGATGAACCCGTGTCACGTGCAAGAAAACTGATGTTAAGACACAGAATCAGTACGTTGCTTGTCCTTAACGAGGGCAAAATGGTGGGAATTGTTACGAAATCAGATATCAGCAACCGCCTGGCTCAGGCCGAACCTCTCTGGAGGAGAAGGCCGATCGACCAGATCCCTATCAAGTTGCTGATGACAGAATCCGTAATCACCATTTATCCCGAAGCCTCCATTTCCCAGGCAGCCGCCTTAATGCTTGAGAACGGAGTGCATGACATTCCGGTGGTAAAAAACGATATTGTAGGTATTGTCACCAGGACAGATATCGTGCGCTATGTAGCCGAACACGCGGATGAAATAGATACAAAAATCTCCACACTGATGACCGACGACATCGTTTCTGTTCACAGGCACCATACAATCAACCATGTGATAGAAGAAATGAACAAAAACGAGATCGAAAGAGTGATCGTTAAAGACGATGCGGGAAAACCTGTGGGAGTTATTTCAAAGAGGAACCTTGCCTTAAACCTCTTAACTGACAATGAAGGCAAACTTTCAACAAAAAGCATCAAGATGGCTAGGAAATCTTCGCCTGGAGGTCAGAAAACTTACAGATACGTAAAAGAAGTGCCTTTGACAGCGGAAGACATAATGATTACTCCAATAATATCTATTGATGTAAACGAGAAAATTAGCATCGCTGCAAAAAAATTGATCGAGGAAGAGATAACGGCCCTGCCTGTCAGCGATGGCGAAGAAATAGTAGGAATCCTGAGCAGGACCGACATCATGAAATCCGTGCTCTAAAATGTGGACTCAGAAATGAAACCCAGTAAAAGAGGAAGAAAATATCTTTAAAAAGGTAAAAAGTAATTAACTATATGCCTTTAAAGAGGCAATAAATAATCAAATATAATAGTAAGTTCACAAATAGTAAGTTCACAACAGCACGTATTGTACGGAGGTATATACGGCAAAAAAAGGAACATAAAAGGATAGCTGTAAGCAAAAGAAGGATGCGAAACAGGAATTTAGAAAAACGGATGTTAAAGGTCTTTAAAAACGAAAGTTGCAAAGAATTGAAACTAAAACTCTGGATACGCATGAGGTGAAATGCATGCAAGTTAAAGACATAATGGTACAACCACACAAGATTGACAAGTCAGACACCATATCTCACGCCCTTGATCTCATGGAAAAAAAGGATACAAAGCGCCTGCTAGTAGTGCATGACAACCAGGTTCTAGGTGTACTTACCATGAGAGGTCTGACAGAGCAGCTCGGAACCCGCAGGAAACAGAGCAAACCCGCATCCTCTTTGCATGTCGCAACAGCCGTATCCGACAACTTTGTAAAAGTTTTGCCAGATACCGACGTTAAAGACGCCCTCACCCTGATGAAAAAGAAAGGAGGCGTGATCATTGTCACTGACAATGGAAACGCAATGGGCTGGGTGACCCCGCAGGAGCTTATGAAAGTAAATCACTTCACAGGCTTTGCCGGAGAAGTAATGGAAAAAAACCCGATCATTGTTAGCCCCTCAGACCGTGTAAGCCACGCCAGACGCCTTATCCTTGATAAGAATGTGGGAAGGCTGCCGGTAATTGAAAACGGGAAGCTTGTGGGAATCATTGCAGAAGACGATATCGCTTTTGCAATGCGCTCCTTCAGGGACCTCGTAGCTGACAACCAGCAGGACTCCAGAATCAAAAACCTGCTTGTTGGAGATATTATGACCCGCAGTGTGGTCAATGTGTACACCAACACTCCTCTTTCAGATACGGTTGATACAATGCTGGAATACGATGTCGGAGGTGTTCCTGTCCTCAATCTGGAAGAAGAACTGGTTGGTTTCCTCGCACGCAGGAATATCATAAACACAATCGAGGAATAAACTTCAGAGAAAAGAGAGGGAAAAAAGGTCTGCCTCTTAAGGACAGACCTTCCTGATCTTTTAATCTTTCCTGTTTTACCCGTTTTTCACTAACCTGTAGTTATTTCATTCTTTGCTATAGTTTTCACTTGCCTGCAGTTACTTAGTAGTTACTGCTTGGCACTTGCTTCTGAAAGTTGTTTCTGACAGTTAATATTTAGCAGTTATTTCTGTTTAGAAAGACTTGTCTCCGCCAATAAGGCCGCCGAGGATATCACTTCCCCCGATGCCGGTCTGTTCTCCTCTATTCTGATGGGAAGCTGAAGCTGCATAGATTCTGTCAGCGAGGCGTGAGAAAGGCAGGCTCTGCATATAAATGGTTCCCGGACCTGTTAGGGTTGCAAGGACAATTCCTTCGCCCCCGAAGAGGGCATTTTTGAAGTCCTTGGACCAGGTTATGTCGTAATTTACAGTTTCGGTAAAAGCTGCCACACAGCCTGTGTCAACATGGTATGTCTCACCCGGAGCCAGATCCTTTCTTACAACCGTGCCTCCGATATGGACAAAGGCAAAGCCGTTTCCCCGCAACCTCTGAAGAATGAAACCCTCACCACCGAAAAGCCCTGTTCCGATTCTGCGAGTAAAAGCAACTTCCACGTCCACGCCGCGGGCAGCACAGAGAAAAGCGTCTTTCTGGCAGAGGATACTGCCTCCGAATTTTGAAAGGTCAAGGGGGATAATCTTGCCCGGATACGGAGCCGCAAAGGCCACATGCCCTTTTCCGGAACCTTTGTGGATAAAGTTTGTAATAAAAAAACTTTCCCCGGTCAGGGCTCTTTTCAGTCCCTTTTTCAGACCTCCGAGGAGTCCGCCCCCTTCACTGCCCATACTTGTCTGCATCTGGATTCCGGGTCCCATATATGCCATGGCTCCGGCTTCTGCCTGAACAGCCTCGCCTGGATCAAGCTCAATTTCAACGATTTGCATATCGTTCCCAATAATCTCGTAGTCGATATCGTCAGCCATTTTATAGCCTCGTAACTTAATTGAAATTCAAGTACAGAAGAAATTAGAAGCCACATACTTAAAAAGATATTTGATAGATTGGCTTATTCTTTAGAAACAAACCGATTTTTGTGAATGGGTATTTTGTAAATGGGTATGTCCTGAAGCCAAGAAAGAAATGCTAACTTATTTCATGCCTGAACACAGATAAACAGATATGCATAAAGAGGAGAATGGGGAAATAGATCCTGACTTTATAAACCGGCTGGCGGGTTTCCTGGGCTTTGAAGAAGAGAGAGTCCGGCACCTTTTTGAAAAGAAGTACCTTGCCCGGAACTGGGGAAAACATGAGCATATGCTCCGTTTTGACAAAGAAATTTCCCATATAGAGCACGGAACCGTACTTTATGAAAAAGGCAGCTCTTTTGAAATTATTATGGGCTTCCCGAAGATCCGGAGAGCCATGGTTCTGGACCCCACACTTAAAAAACACTTCAACGGCCTCAGCAAACTGGCTATAGAAGAAAAGATGAACGGATACAACGTCCGGGTAGCGCAGGTAGACGGAGAGATCCTTGCGATCACCCGGAGCGGGTATATCTGCCCTTACACAACAGAAAGGGCAAATGTAAAACTTAACCTGGAATTCTTTGACGCTTTTCCGGAGCTTGTGCTCTACGGGGAAATGGTAGGCCCTGACAACCCATATGTCCCGAAAACAATCTATGACATCGAGTCCGTAGAGTTTTTCATCTTCGATATCCGGGAGAAAAACACAGGCAAACCCCTGCCCACAGCAAAAAGGCGCGAGCTGATGGAAAAATACGGCTTTTTCCAGGTGAGGTCCTTTGGGGAAATTCCCCTGGAAACAGCCCCCGAAGAAATCGCAGGAATCATCCGGGAACTTGGAAAAAACGAGCATGAAGGCGTGGTCATCAAAGACCCGGAAATGGTCCTTCCCTCTCTGAAGTACACCTCCTCCCAGAGCAACTGCTCCGACCTCAGGCACGCTTTCAAGTTTTACAACGAAGCCGGAAGGGATTACATGCTCTCCCGAATAGTCAGGGAGGGTTTTCAGACCGTGGAATGGAACGAAGACGAAACCGAGTTCAAGGAGCGCTGCATACAGCTTGGAGAAAGCATCCTGACCCCCCTGAGAGAATCCATCAGAAACGTAAAGGACGGGGAAAGGCTCTACGAAGAGGTAAGAATCAGAGTCAGAGACCTGAAAACCGTGACAGAATTTGAGAATTACCTAAAAAGGCTTGGGGTGGATACAATCTTTGAAACCCCTCAACTTGCAGGAAACGAGTACCTGGTAAACATCAAGAAAGTCAATAAAAGCACCAATGATAAAACTCAGGCGATCTGGGAAGGAGAGCTCTGGTGACAAGGTTTATCCGGCAATAGAACTTTTTTCCGGCTATTTTTGATTTACTTCTTTTTCTGCTTTTTTCTTTCTTAATCGCTTTTCTTTTTCTGCTTGTTTTTCTTTCTTATATCACTTTTTGTTCTTGATTGTATTTTGAGAGCATTGCGAAAAGAAATATATTACAGTATATTAATACCAGTGGCAGATACAAAGTTAACTGAAGCCATAGTCTAAAAATGCAGTTTAAAATGATTTGTAAATTTCAAAAAACTGGCTTATCCTGGAAATACAGGGTTTAAATTAATCCTGTAAATTAACCCTTAAATTCAAAACTACTTCAACAAATCTGGAAATACTCCCATACATATCATTGATTCAGAAAATACTGATTCAAAAACATAATTCAGAAAAGGGGACTCACAATGGCAAACGTTGCAATCATCGGAACTGAAAAAAGCGGGAGGACCTCCCTTGCCGCAAACCTCGGGAGAAAAGGAACGTCTTCCGACATAACCATGTACAATAACGATAAGGAAAGCCGTAAAATGGTTTTTGTGGATGCTCACAGTTATCCGAAAACCCTGAAATCCCTGATTACGGCCCTTAATATTTCGGACCTGGCAGTCCTGTGCATCCCTCCCCAGGGTCTGGACGCCCATACAGGAGAATGCATCATTGCCCTGGACTTGCTCGGGTTTAAACATGGAATTATTGCCCTGACAAGGTCGGACAGTACCCATATGTATGCAATTGATGAGCTGAAGGCAAAAATAAAGGTAATCACTGCAGGAACCGCACTCCAGGACTGGGAATGTATCTCCCTCAATACAAACAAAAGCGCAAAGAACCCCTTTGAAGGCGTGGATGACCTTAAAGCCAGAATAAATGAGATGGCAGAGCAGATAGAAGCCGAACAGGCAGAACTTAACAGCCTGCCTGCAAGGATCTTCATAGACCACGCTTTCAATGTGACAGGCAAAGGTTGTGTCGTGCTCGGAGTTGTCAAGCAGGGGATCTCAAAGGACAAGGATAAGACCAAAATTTTCCCGCTGGACAGGGATATCGAAATCCGCTCTATCCAGAGCCATGATGTGGACATCGACAGCGCCCCGACAGGTACAAGAGTAGGCATGCGCCTTAAAAATGTCCAGGCAAAAGACATAGAGAGAGGCTTCATCATTTCCGATAAGGAAATCGTGACAACCGACTATACCCTGGAATGTACCATTTCAAAATTCACGAAAAAAATAGAACCTGCAAGTGTCCTTCATCTTTTTGTCGGTTTGCAGTCCGAACCTGTGCGTGTTGAAAAAATCCTAGTTGACGGAAACGAAGTAAAAGAAGCAAAGCCGGGAACCACCTGCGTGCTGGAACTTTCAGGGAACAAAAAGGTCGCCTACAGCAAAGAAGACCGTTTCCTGCTTGCAAACCTTGACCTGACCCAGCGCTTTGCAGGTTACGGTTTTTCGAAATAAGATAAAAAGAGCTCGGTTTAAAAAATCGAATTAAAAACAGATTGAGATCGAACTAAAGTCGGATTGAAAGCCGGATTAAAAGATCGGACAAAAAAGGGTGGGTGAAGAAGGGAAAAACATGTCTCAGGAAACAGACAGGACTCTCTATGGCAGAGTCTTTCACAGGAATGTCTGCTGGCAGCGTTCATACGAAAGAGCGGAAGGGGAAGAACTCTTAATGGCACTTTACGGCAGCTTAAGAAACGGGCTTTACAATAACCGGCGTTTCGATCTTCAAAACCGGTCCGAATTCCTTGGGACTATAAAAATCGATGGATACTCCCTCTATTCTCTTGGCCCCTACCCTGCTGTTTATCCTTCGGAAAAAGGTTCCGTGGTTGCAGAAGTGCGCAGATTTTCGGGAAAAAGACAGCTTGAAGTTGCAAAATCCATCGATTATATGGAACTTTTTGGCGGGTACCACAGGGAATATGTGGACCTGGAACTCCCGGAGAAAAAACTCAGGGGTATCATCTACGTGTATGACGAAAAGCCTGAAACTGAGGTAATTGATCATGGGGACTGGGCCAGATACCTCAAAGAAAAAGAGCTGCCTGAGTAAAAGCTGAAAAAATAAATAGATAAATATGTCTGTAGATAAATACCGTCCGCGTAAGGAGTTCCCAATATACCGAAACTTTATTAATAGAGAGTCCTGAAAATGTTCGGTAATGAACAACAACTAAACCATTCTGTTTTGTTGAAAGACGTTAACGGTTAATCACAGATATAGAGCCACGGTTAATCATAGATATAGAGCCACGGTTAATCACAGATATAGAGCCACGGTTAATCATAGATATAGAGCCACGGTTAATCACAGATATAGAGCCACGGTTAATCGCAAATATAGCGTCTGAAGGCTGATTGTAGATATAGAGTTTGGCGGTTAATCATAGATATCGGGTCTAACGGTTAATCGCAGATATGAGAGTCCGTGAAGTTGGAAAGGAGGGCTCGTTAATGAATTTTACAGATATTATTGAGTTTGCAGAAAAACCGCAAATCTATGCGGAAGGGAATGCTGTTATGTGGACGGATGACCACATTTCAAAGAAATTGTTGGATGTTCACCTGAACCCGGATATCGACCTTGCAAGCCGGAGAAGAACGAGTATAAAGAGCACTGCGGACTGGATTTTAAATTCAGTCAATCTGGAAAGAATGAACATTCTTGATCTGGGATGCGGACCCGGATTGTATGCTGAACTCCTGGCAGAAAGGGGACATAAAGTAACAGGTGTCGATTTCTCTAAGAATTCAATCGAATATGCCAGAAGCGAAGCCATAAAGAAAAATCTGGATATAAAATACGTAAACCTGAATTACCTCGAATTGCGTGAAGAAAATAAATATGATCTCGTAATGATGGTTTTTACTGACTTTGGCGTCCTAGTACCAGAGGCAAGAAAGAAGTTGTTGCATAACGTTTACCGGGCTTTAAAACCTGGCGGAACTTTCATTTTTGATGTTTTGAGCGATAAAGACATTGAAATGAAAGTTACTGAGAAATCCTGGGAAGTGGTAGACCATGGCTTCTGGAAAGACAGACCACACCTGATTCTTTCAGACTCCTTTTACTATCCGAAACACAAAGTGATATTGTACCAGCACATCGTAATCGATAATTCTGACAATTTCAATGTATATCGTTTTTGGACTCACTTTTTTAAGTCTGAAGACCTGAAGAAACTGCTGAAACAGGAAGGCTTTGAAAAAATCGAGTGCTATGATAATGTCTTACCGGATATCGATATCTGGAATGGAAATAACGTTATCTTTTGCAAAACAACTAAAAAGTAATTTCAACAGGTTCTCCGAGTGAATCAATTATTTTGGAAATACAACTTTGGAAATATAATTTTGGAAATACAATTATTTTGGAAACGCCGGGAAAAGAACGGTTTGAAAAAAATGAAAAAACCGAAAACAGAAACAAAATGGAAAACAGAAACAAAATGGAAACAGAAACAAAATGGAAACAGAAACAAAATGGAAACAGAAACAAAATGGAAACAGAAACAAAATGGAAAACAGAAACAAAAAGGAAAACAGAAACAAAAAGGAAAACAGAAACAAAAAGGAAAATAGAGCCTTGAAAACTCACAGTTTTCTTAAGAATTCAAGGCTTTTGATCCCTCCTTCAACGGAAGCCATTTCGGTAACAAAGATTCCCTTATAGTTTGAGAGCTTCTCCATAACGTGCTTCCAATCTATATTACCCTCCCCGAGGGGGAGATGTTCATCTTTTTTGCCCATGTTATCATGAATATGCACATGGGAAATTCTGTCTTTCAGCTGGTCCAGAAACTCGTCTATAAGCCTAACAGTGTTGGCATGCCCTACATCGAAGGTGAAACCCACGTTGTGGCTCCCGACGGCATCGAGCATTTCCTGCATTTCGTCAGGGTATTTGCCAAAGATCTTCGGGAAATCGGGCATATTCTCAACAGCTACAATGATCCCGAAATCTGCAGCAAAGTCGCATAATTCCCGGATGGAAGCAAGGTTTGTCATGTAGGCTTGATCTGGCACCTGCACCCCATAAGGAGAGAGATATCCGGGATGTACCACAGCAAGGTTGACATAATTCGAGGCAAGGGTGAGATAATTCTTCATCTGCCTGAGGACTTCTGCACGGATTGAGTCATTCAGGCCTGCGAGGTTCATATCAGAAAAAGGCAAGTGCAGAGTCAGTTCCAGATTGGTGGTTTCATAAATATTCTTCAGGTTCTGAACGGTCTTGCTGCTCAGGCACTGGGACCCTTCCTGTACGATCTCCCAGCCCGTATACCCGTGGTCTTCGAGGTTGTACGCCCACTTAAAAGGATCTTCAACGACCGCACGCGACGAAAAACTGATTCTATGCAGCTGCATGGTGACAATTCATCCCTGTTAATTTTTCTTTGCTAATTTTTCTTTCCTATCCGTCTTTGAATCCGTTTTTGTTAATTCTTCTTTGCTAATTAGCCCGTAGTCATCCCTGTTAATTAGTCCCTTTTAACTCGTCCATTTCTATTAATCCAGTTTAAGTCATCCATTTTGATGTCCCTTTCAGCCATCCCTGATTGACATAAATTTGGGACGGGAACTGAATTATACTTAACTAAACTTCGTAATTAACTGGACTTTAAGGGTTCAGCCCCTTTCCACATAGTCCATTTCCACTTCAACAACCGGTACCCCTTCTTCGGTAAGAGGCAAAAGCCACTCAAAGAGCTTTTCCATCTCCTCAGGAGAGTCTGTTCTGATTACGACTTCGATGGAGCCCAGGGGTTCTTCTTCAGCGGGAACGCTGGGAATTCCTACAAAAGCTGCCTGCTTGTTCAGTAAAAAACGAACTAAAAGCCCTTCACTGGATAACCCTTTACTGAAAACCTTGTTGCGAATACTGTCTATAATCGCTTCCCTGCGAATAAGTCCATGCAGAGTAAACAGGAGATCCAGTCCTCCCTCGCCTGTAAGGCGAAAAGCAGGAGAAACTCTTTTTTCAGATTCCGCCGCATCAAGAGGCTCTTTTTGGAGTTCTATTCCCGTGAAGAGAACCGAAATTGCTTTGGTGACTTTTTCAGGGTCTTCCGTAGGATAAACAGCTGCTGAAACTTTTACATTTATCATAAATCTACTCCACAATTAATCTCAAATGGGATTGTTCCGGAAAGTCGCTTTTTTTCGGGTTTGCTTTTGAACATTAAACTGTCAGACTTGTTTGAATATTATACTGCCATATTTGTTTTGAGAATTAACCCATCAGATTTGTTTTGAGAATTAACCCATCAGATTTCATCCTGGGATGTTATTTTTCCGAGTTTGATTTCAAATAGTTATTCAAAACATCATTAACATCTTTTCTGAAGGTCTCAAGAGTGAAGCTGTTTTCAATTTCCACGTTAGAGGCTTCGATAGCTTCTCCCATGCCCCAGCTGAGTTCTCGTTCGTCTCTCTGGCGGAGGCCGTCTATACTGTTCATATCATCGCTTCTGCCTCTTTTTTGGACCCTGGAAAAACGAACCTCAAGGGGAGCGTAAATGGAAATCAGGATAAAGCCTTTTCCGAATTCCTGCCTGAAGCACTCCACTTCGGCAATCCCGCGCACACCGTCAACAACTACAAGTTCCGAGCCTGTTTCCCTGATCTGAGAGACGCAGCGTCTGGCAACGGCATCCATGCCCTCACATTTGCGAAGGTCCGTTGCAACCATTCCGGTATTGGAATCATTGGGCTCAAGCCCACGCTTCAGTACTTCCTTCCGGATCACATCACCCATAATAATAACAGGAATGTCCATCTCAGCAGCAATCCTGGAAGCTTCGGATTTTCCCGAAGCTGGCATGCCTACAAAAGCTATTATCTTCATCAAAAATTACCTTTTAAACCTGAGTCCTTGGATTTGAATTATAACCTGAACTAATTTGAATTACAAATCTGAGTTTATTTGAATTACAAATCTGAGTTTATTTGAATTACAAATCTGAGTTTATTTGAATTACAAATCTGAGATATAAATTTGAGTAGAAAACTCAAGAAATCTCGGTAATACCTCAGTAGAAACCCGATATTGTAATATTGTAAATTTGAATTATTAATTCTGGTAGAAACTTGAAT